>JAAYAM010000007.1 GCA_012719355.1 Acidobacteriota bacterium | reverse complement strand
TAATCGCTCCCGGTGGAGGGAGCCTTTCGGGCATTGTCGCTGTTTCGGCGGGTGCTGAACATGTCCTCGCTATTGACTCGCAGGGTGGACTGTGGGCCTGGGGGAGCAATTACGCTGACCGGCTTGGAACTGCAACTACCGAGTGGCACTCGGCAGTTCCGGTGAGGCCTGAGGGCGTAGAGGGGAGGGTTTTTACGGCTGTTTCCGCCGGATATGAACACAGTCTTGCACTCGACGCGGACGGCACGGTATGGATGTGGGGCGCCAGCGATTCCCACTTGCCGGCTTCGCCGGTGCCGGCCTGCGTGAGAATGTCCTACGAGGAAGATGCCCCCTGCCTTACCGACATCGTGGCCATTGCGATGGGCAGCCTCCACGCTTTAGCCTTGGATGCGGATGGCACCGTCTGGGCTTGGGGAAACACCTCACGCGGTCAGCTTGGGCAGGCTGATCCTTACATGGGGGGAAGCAATTTCCCGATTCGGGTGAAAAACTCCGATGGAAGCGGCGATCTCCAGGACATCGTGGCGATCAGCGCCTGGGATGATGTCAACCTCGCCCTTACCAGGGAGGGACACGTCTATGAGTGGGGAGCACGCTGGATGGATGAAGGCCGTATTATCAACGCCCTTCCGGTCATGGTGGAGTGGGGCATTGACGCTCCTCTTTCCGACATCGCGGCGATTTCAGCAGGCTTGGACCACCTCCTTGCTTTGGCCCAGGACGGCTCGATCTGGGCTTGGGGTAACAACACCCGCGGACAACTTGGTACCGGGGAGGGCAGCTACCCCAATGGAGTGCCATATCCGGTTAGGGTTCTGGAGCTCAGGAATATAATCGCCATTTCCGCCGGGGGATCGCAGAGCATGGCTATTGACGCGCAGGGGAACGCGTGGCACTGGGGAGTGGATGCATGGTTGCCGTATGAGATTGATATTGAAACAGGTAATGCGGCAGGGATTTCGTCGGGCTACGAGTTCAGTTTCGTGCTCGAGAGCACAGCTCCTTCTCCTATTACCTATACCGTTACTCCTTCGGCGGGCGAGGGAGGAATGATTTCGCCGGCAACACCACAGACGGTGATTGAAGGGGAAACAACGTCATTCACGATTACTCCTGATGAGGGATATCACATCGAGTCTGTGACCGGCTGCGGCGGCGTGCTGTCGGGCAGTACATACACGACAGGTCCGATAACGGGGAACTGCACGGTGACGGCTGTGTTCAACCGGAGCGGCGAGGTCCCTATTCTGCTGCAGGATCAACCCGGGGGGAACGTCATGGTCGCGCATCTGAACCCTGAGGGTCTCAGCAACGGCGAAATCATTGCGACTCGGGTAGGCACGCAATGGAGCATTATGGGGAGCGCCGACTTCAATGCGGACGGCAGTCCCGACATTCTCTGGCGCAATGACGTCACGGGAGACATCGGCCTCTGGTACATGGACGGTGTTGAGGTAGTAAGCGACGCGTATATGGCTACCGCGAGTGACCCGGACTGGCTGATTGTCGGGTTGTCGGACATGGACCGTAATGGCACGCCTGACATTCTCTGGCGCCACAACAGAAACGGTTATATCGTCGCCTGGTACATGGACGGCGGACGGCTGGACAGGGAAGTGTATGTCAACTGGGTTTTCGATCCCGACTTGATGATTCGCGGCTTTGTGGACTTCAACAGAGACGGCTCTCCGGATATCCTCTGGCAGGATCGGAGTTCAGGCACAGTCACGATCTGGTACATGTCGGAGATCAATCTTACCGCCATTGAGACCATCGCCGGGGGCAGTCGTGAGTGGGAAATCGTCGGGGCGGTAGATCTCAACGGAGATATCGCCGTCGACCTACTCTGGCAGCACCGCTCGACGGGCGAGGTCGCTGTGTCGCTCATGAACGGAACAACGGCAATTTCGGAAGGTATCATCGGCGAACTCGATTTGCCGTGGGAAATCGTGAGCCCGTAAGTTCTACGTTTACCTTCCCAGTTCCCGGGTTTTTCCGGGAACTGGGAATCTCCATCCTTCCCGTCTTCCTCCGCACTTGCCCGCTAATCAAGCCGGAGTTATAGTATGCGGGTATCTGTACAGCAGAGGCGGTAGATTCGGGTGCGAAGGCATACGGTACTAATCTGATCGGAGTTGGCAAATGGGCTGGGAATACAGCGACAAGACAAAGCAGTTGTTCATGGACGCCGTCCAGGGGAAACCTGGAACCCATCTGGGCGAAATCGAAAATCCGGACGGGATAGGCGAGCACGGGTCCATCGCGTGCGGTGATGCGATGCGGTTTACCTTCCGGGTGAAACGTCACCCGAGCGACCCAACCCAGGACATAATCACGGAGGCCAAGTACCTCACGTTCGGGTGCACTTCCGCCATAGCTTCCTCCGAGGCCCTGTGCGCGATCATCGAGCAGGGCAATTACACGCCTCTGACTGCGTTGAAGATAAAGAACAGCGATATCGTCGAGTATCTGAACGGTCTTCCTGAGCAGAAGATTCATTGCTCGGTGATGGGAGCAGAGGCACTGGAATCGGCGGTTTTCAACTGGGCACAGCGTCGCGGAGTGGATCTGAAGAAACTCGGGATCGACATGCACGACCAGGAGACGGAGGAGGGGAGGATAGTTTGCAAGTGCTTCTCTGTCACCGAACCCTACCTGAAGCGCAAAATCATCGAACTCAATCTGCGCACGATCCCGCAGATCACGAATGCGATAAAAGCGGGAGGCGGATGTAGTTCGTGTCATCACGTCCCCGGCGGGCTGCAGGACATTCTCGACCAGGTATGGAGCGGACACGCTGCCGGTAACACAGGGCCGGTGCAGCTTCCTGTATTGCCGGCGGAACCGGCCAGTCCGGAGTTTTCACCTTACCAGTTTGCCAAGAAAGTCGAACGCGTCATTGACGAGTATATACGGCCGTCGCTCAGGGGCGATGGTGGTGATGTCGAAATCCTCGATATCAAGGGGACGCTCATTTATTGTTCTCTCAAAGGGGCGTGTTCGGGATGCATGGGGGCGAGCCAGACTCTGAAAATGCTGGTGGAACGCGCATTGAGAGATCAGGTCGACGAAAGAATACGGGTCATAGAGGTGTAAGGCCATGAGAATTATCTACGCCGACAACAACGCCACCACTCAGGTCGCGCCTGAAGTCTACGAGGCGATGATCCCCTATTTCACCGAGTACTATTTCAATCCGAGCTCCATGTATGAGCCGGCGCGCCAGACCGGCCAGGCGCTTGCTGAGGCGCGCCAGACCATCGCCGACTGTCTCGGGCGTGTCGATCCCAAAGAGATCCTTTTCACCGGCTGCGCGACCGAAAGCAACAACACGGCTATTTTCGGGACAGCGCGCGCCAATCCTGACCGCAGGCACATAATCACGACGCAGGTGGAGCACCCTGCGGTGCTTGAAGTCTGCCGCGAACTCGAGCGCAGCGGGTACAAGGTGACCTATCTTCCTGTCGACCGCGAGGGGAAGCTGAACTCGCGCGACTTTATCCGTGCCCTCACGCCCGACACTCTGCTCGTGTCGATTATGCACGCGAACAACGAGACGGGGGTGATTTTCCCGATCGAAAAACTGTCGCGCATAACCAAGCAGACCGACCCGGAAATAATATTTCACACCGATGCGACTCAGACGGCGGGGAAGCTTCCACTCGATTTGACCTTCGGACTCCCTTACGTTGATATGCTTTCGTTTTCAGGGCACAAGCTTCATGCACCTAAGGGCATCGGAGTTCTGTATGTGCGACGCGGAACCCGCTGCCGCCCTTATTTGCTCGGAGGGCACCAGGAAGACGGGCGCCGGGCAGGGACTGAAAACGTCCCCTACATTATAGGGATCGCCAAGGCGCTTGAACTTGCGACAAGGAACCGTGAGCAGGACGAGGCCTACGTCGGCAGACTGAGAGACCGGCTGGAAAACGCCCTCTGCGAAAGAATCGCGTCCGTTCAGGTGAACGGCAAAGGAGCCCCGCGACTTCCCAATACCCTCAACATCTCGTTTCACTATATTGAAGGGGAGGGGATGCTCTTTCAGCTCAGTTCATATGGAATCTGCGCGTCGAGCGGTTCCGCCTGCACCTCGGGCTCGCTCGAACCGTCGCATGTTCTGAGGGCGATGAAGGTTCCGTTTACGGCCGTTCACGGATCTGTCCGTTTCAGCTTGAGCAGGTTCAATACCGAAAAAGACATCGATACGATAATCGAGGTATTTCCCGGGATTGTCGCCAGCCTGCGCAAACTTTCCCCGTATTGGGATAACGAAAGGAACGCTCCTCGCCCCGATGCGCTCGACATGAGCGCGCATGTGGATTCCTGACCCGCATCAGCGATAGCGGCCGTAATCGTGGGTGAAGTCAATCATGGCCTTGAGGTTTTCCGGCTTCACTTCATCTATGACTGAGCCGGTGTTCATAATGAAGCCGCCGTCTCTTCCTGCTATATCGATCAGCCTCCTGCAATAGTTGATGACGGTGGCCGTATCGGCGGTCTGCAGCAGCGATGACGGCACGTTGCCCATAATGCATATGTGCCCGCCCAGGACCTCTTTGACTTTTGCCATGTCTGAACGGTCGAACCTGGCGATCACTTTTCCTTTGGGCAGTTCCTTGAGGTACTCGAGCCTTCCGGTGTAATCCCCTTCGAAGAAGACTTCGGGCGTATAGCCGGCTTCGACCAGAGCATTGACGAGTTTGACGAGGTAAGGCCAGTAGAATCTTTCGAACTGCTTCAGCGACATGAAACCGTCAGCTCCCCTGTGCAGCGCAATAAACGCGGTAGTGAATTCAGAAGCCTTCGGTCCTGCGGCAATCCTGTTCTCAGTCTGGAGGGATATTTTTTCGATGGCGGCCAGCAGTTTGTCAGGGCAGCGATACATGTCCAGCATTGCGCCCTTCATGCCTCGCAGGAAGTCGGAGATCATGTCATACGGGACTCCACCTCCGATACCGGCGCTACTCAAAGGGAACCCGTTTTCGTTGAGTGCGACGACCATGTCCCTGACGTGCTCCTGCCATTGCATTGCTTCATGTGCGATGTCCGCCATCTTCCGCAGCATGTTGGTGAACTCTGGAGTGCTGACAGTATCGAAGGGAAGGAAATTCCCAATCGAGGTCAAGGGCGGCAGGCCTGAGAGAGGCCGCAGGAGGCCGTAGAAGCGTGGAAGCAGGCACCTTATATTGAAATCCGACTGGTCGCTCAGGAAGAGGTCGTATTCTTCCTGCTTCATGTGCTCGTTTTCGACAAACTGATGGGAGGAGTTGATCCCGACGCCATGGCCCGGCCACGCGGTAGTCTTCACATCGAGCGCTTCCATGACTCGTCCCGACTGAGTGGGAAAGTACTCGCATCTGTCCGGCTGAAGCCATAGCGCCGTTTTCAGATAAGCTTCCTTCCATTTCGGAAAGTCATAGTAGGCGTCCCGATAGGTGATGCCGGTGAACCTGGCGGGGAAGTAGCTAAGATGGATCGAGGTGGGCACCCGGTCCGGCACTTTCAGCTGCACGGCATCAATGAATCTCTGCTTTCTTTCCTGATACAACTGCGCGGATGTGTTATCCATTCCTCTTTCTCCTTTGGCTTTTCCGCCGATGCGGCAGTGGTGAAACCAGGTGGTACAGATGAGCTTTACATCCTTTGCGGCAATCGGTTGCTCCGAACCTGAGGACCGGGGCGCTCGCCCCTTCGAACGACAGCAACTCCCTGGCCACGTCGCACTCGCAGGCGCCTTTGAGCGTCACGCTGCCGGCCAGCCGTACGTCAGGGTGGGTGAGCAGGTAATCGATGTGCCAGTGGAGCTTTCCTGCCTTGCATTCCGCCAGATGTCTGTGCCTTCCAACCCTCCGATCCACGCCTTTGCGCGCGCTTCCAACATATATGTAGCGGCCCGCCGGGAACGCTTTGACACCGAGACTTCCGATCTCAATCGCCGCCGGTTTGCCCATATCCAGAAAGAGCAGATACGCATTCTGTTCTGCCATAGTGCACCGGACTGCATTCTCAATCTGATTTTGTCTGTTATGTTATAGGTATTTGGGTCGGCGAGCACAACGACTAATTTTGAGTCTTGGCGTCTCGTGTGCTTCGTGATTTCATTTTATGTCCCGCGAGGACGGAATGGAGGCTCTCTTGGAATACAGGAAACTGGGCCGGACCGGTGTGAAAGTCAGCCCGTTGTGCCTCGGCACGATGAATTTCGGCTGGCACACCTCTGAAAAAGACAGCTTCGCGTTAATGGACAAGGCATTGGAGCTCGGCATCAATTTCTTTGATACCGCCAATGTCTACGGGTGGAAGACGGGGGAAGGGGTAACGGAACAGATAATCGGGCGCTGGCTGGCCCAGGGTGGGGGACGTCGAGACAAGATCGTACTGGCTACTAAGGTCTACGGCGTCATGGGTGACGGGCCGAACGAAGCGAGGCTCTCCGGATATCACATCCGCAGGGCATGTGAAGCGAGCCTGAGGCGTCTTCAGACCGACGTCATCGACCTTTACCAGATGCATCACATTGATCGCAACACCCCGTGGGAAGAGATCTGGCAGGCGATGGAGCAGCTGGTGCGGGAAGGAAAGGTGATATACGTCGGAAGCAGCAATTTCGCCGGGTGGCACATAGCCCAGGCCCAATGTGAGGCTGCAAAGCGTTGTTTCATGGGTCTCGTATCCGAGCAGAGTCTGTACAATCTTGCAACAAGGACGATCGAACTCGAGGTGATCCCTGCGTGCCGGGCATATGGCATCGGATTGATTCCCTGGAGCCCGATGGAAGGGGGGTTGTTGAGCGGCGCACTCGAAAAGGCCAAAGAGGGGCGGCGGAGCGAGGAAAGGACCATGAAGCTGATTGAAAAGCATCGAGGCCGGCTCGAAAAGTACGAGCCTCTTTGCCGGGAGCTCGGAGAAAAGCCCGGAGATGTCGCTCTGGCATGGCTGCTGCACAATCCTGCAGTCACTTCTCCTATCATAGGTCCGAGGAATATGGAGCAGTTGACCGGTGCCGTGAGAGCGCTCGATTTGAAGCTTTCGCCGGAAACCATGAAGCGGCTTGATGAAATCTGGCCTGGCCCGGGGGGTGAAGCTCCTGAGGCCTATGCCTGGTGACAGGGATGTCGAAACCACGGTATCTGTGGATGCCGGTGATGATTTATTGATGAGGAGTGGATGTGAACGATCAGACGCTGTCTTTCTTTGCCCGGCTGGCCCTGGCATTCAAAGTCTTTTTTCGGATAATCGCAAATCAGGAGTATGCCGTGCGGGTGAGTGGCCTTGGGACCGACAAAAGACCGGCGCCGGTGCGGCCCACTTCCTTTAAGGAAGCGCATCCGGATTCCGCACTCCAGCTTCTCGGGCTGCTGCAGCAGGATGGGCGGTTCATAGATTTCCTGGAAGAAGACGTGACCGGCTTTTCGGACACAGATATCGGGGCTGCGGCCAGGGTCGTCCACGAAGGCTGCAGAAAGGCCGTGCGCGAGCACTTCAGGATAGTCCCGATCTGTTCGGATGCGGAAGGGAGCCGGATAACCCTCCAGGAGGGTTTTAACGCCTCTTTGATAAGACTTGCCGGAAATGTCGTCGGAAAACCGCCGTACAGCGGCAGTCTCGTGCATCGAGGGTGGCGCGTCACCGAAGTCTCGTTGCCGAAAATCGCCGACGGGCACGACGTCAGGGTGCTGGCATCAGCGGAGGTGGAACTGTGAGCGAGGGGCGTTTTTCGCTGGGGATCGATTTAGGGACCACCAACTGCGCTTTGGCATCCGTCAGTCCAGACCTTGATGAGCCGCAAGAGATTGTGTCGGAGGTGATGCCGATCTCGCAGCTTACGGCGCCGGGGACGGTCGAAGAGCGGCCGCTACTTCCTTCGTTCCTATATCTTCCTCATCCGGAGGAATTCCCGCGCACGGAGCTCGCCTTGCCCTGGAATTCGGAGGAGGTTTTTGTCGTGGGAGAACTCGCCCGTTCCCGCGGGACCGCGACCCCCATCCGGCTGGTGGCGAGCGCGAAAAGCTGGCTCTGCCACCAGGGGGTGGACCGCCGAGCGCCTATCCTGCCGCCGGAAGCGCCGCAGGAGATCGGCCCTATCTCCCCGCTCGAGGCTTCCATACGTTACCTCAGCCACATCAGGGATGCGTGGAATCACGTCCACCCGGATGCGTCCATCGAAGAGCAGGATATAGTCCTCACGGTTCCGGCTTCATTCGATCCGGCTGCACGCGAACTGACTGCGGAGGCGGCGGGCGAAGCGGGGTTCAAGAACCTCGTACTTCTGGAAGAGCCGCAGGCGGCTTTTTACAGCTGGATACAGGCGACCCGCGGCGAGTGGCGGAAGCAGATCAGGGTCGGAGAAATCGTACTGGTGGTTGATGTGGGTGGCGGGACGACCGATCTTTCGCTTATTGCCGTCACCGAGCAGGACGGCGCCGTTCAACTGCGCAGAATTGCCGTCGGAGACCACATCCTGCTCGGCGGTGACAACATGGATCTTGCGCTTGCCCATCTGCTGAAGAACAAGCTGGCGGGGAAGGCTTCGATGGATCTGTGGCAGTTGCAGGCCCTGACGCACGGCTGCCGCGCCGCCAAGGAAGCGCTGTTCAGCAATCCCGATCTTGCCACATGCCCGGTGGCGGTGCCGAGCCGCGGCTCGAAGCTGTTCGGCAAAACGCTGAGAACGGAACTGACACGCGAGGAAGTCGAGCAGACCATAGTGGAAGGCTTCTTCCCCATCGTAGATGTCTCGGCTGTCCCGTTGACACGTGCCCGCGGGGCCCTGACGCGTGTCGGACTCCCGTATGCGCAGGATCCGGGAATTACACGCCACCTCGCGGCTTTTCTGAAACGGCAGGTGAGTGCCGCGGAAGACCTCGAAGGCTTTGCTCAGACAGGCTCGTCATTTCTGCATCCTTCAGCCGTCCTTTTCAACGGAGGCGTCTTCAAGGCTGAATTCCTGGTGAAACGTACCATGGATGCCTTGAATTCCTGGCTCCGGGCCGATGGAGGTTCTGAAGCAAGGCTTCTGGAAGGAGCTGATCTGGACATGGCAGTGGCGAAGGGAGCGGCCTATTACGGCCACGTGCGCCGTGGCCGGGGAGTGCGAATCCGCGGCGGCGCCGCCCGCTCCTTCTATGTCGGGATCGAGAGCGCGATGCCGGCCGTACCCGGAGTCGAACCGCCGGTGCAGGCGCTTTGCATCGCTCCCTTCGGTATGGAAGAAGGGAGCGATGCCGCGCTTCCCACCCAGACGTTCGGCCTGGTCGTTGGAGAACCGGTCAAATTCAGGTTCTTCGGTTCCTCGGTGCGCCGCACCGACTCGGTCGGGACTACACTCGAATCATGGGCTCCCGACGAGCTGGAAGAGTTGGACAACATCGAGTCTACACTTCCAGCCGACGGCCGCACTCCCGGAGACATCGTTCCAGTGAGGCTGCACGCGCGGCTGACAGAGGTCGGAACCCTGACGCTGGAGGCTGTTCCTCTTTCAGGTGACGAACGCTGGGCGGTGGAGTTCAACGTGAGGGGGAAATAGCCGGCGGGGCCATGGCACGATATCTGGTAGGAATTGATCTCGGGACAACCCATACCGTTGTCGCGTACGCTGATTTGCGAGAGTTGCGCCGAGACTCCCGGCCCGCATCACGGCTGTTTGAAATCGAACAGCTCGTCGCGCCCGGAGAAGTCGCCGCCAGGCCGCTTCTTCCCTCTGTGCGCTACCACTATGCTCCCGATGAGCTTGCCGAGCGCGACACGGCGCTTCCATGGCCCTCCCATGAGACATCGATGGGCATTCCTCCGGGAATCGTCGGAGCACTTGCGCTCGAACTTGGGTCTCATGTCCCCGGCCGGCTTGTGACCAGCGCCAAGAGCTGGCTTTCTCACCGGGCGGTCGACAGGACCGAACCGATTCTTCCCTGGGGCGTCCACGAAGATGTAGCCAGAGTTTCTCCCGTGGATGCCAGCGCAAGCTACCTTGCTCATGTGCGCGCAGCCTGGAATTTGCGTTTCCCCGAAGATCCTCTGCAGGAGCAGGAAATCGTCCTTACGGTTCCGGCCTCTTTCGATGAAGGTGCGAGAGCTCTGACGATTGAAGCCGGATCGATCGCGGGGCTGACCCGGATCCGGCTAATCGAGGAGCCGATGGCTGCATGCTACGACTGGCTGTCGCAGAATCGGGCGAATCTGGGAGGTATGCTCGAGGGCGTGCGCCTGATTCTCGTCTGTGACGTAGGCGGAGGAACTACCGATTTCACCCTGATCAAAGTGACATCAGAAGACGGCGCTCCCCGGTTTGACCGCATAGCAGTCGGTGACCATCTTATGCTCGGTGGCGACAATATGGACCTGGCGCTTGCCCACCTGTCGGAAGGAAGGATTATGTCTTCCGGGGGGAAACTCGGGGCCGCCAGTCTTTCGCAGCTGGTGCAGCAGTGCAGATCGGCCAAGGAACGGCTTCTTGCTCCCGACGCTCCTGAAAAGGCATCGGTGACGGTGGTCGGTGCCGGTTCGAAGCTCATAGGCGGGGCCCGCACCACCGAGCTTTCCAGAGAAGAGGTCCTGCAGATTCTGGTCGAAGGATTCTACCCGCGCGTCGAACCGGAAGAAAAGCCGCAGCGGATTCGAGGCGGAATCGTCGAATTCGGATTGCCGTATGTGGCTGATCCGGCGGTGACGCGTCATGTGGCTGCTTTTCTCGGCCGATACCGGAAAATCGCGTGTGAGGCGCTGGGGGCGGGGGCGGTTGCTGCCGGTGCAGTTCCGGTTCCTGACGCGGTTCTGCTCAACGGAGGGGTGTTCAAGAGCAGAATTCTCTCTGAGCGTCTGCTCGAGGTGCTGCAGCACTGGGGGAAGTGTCCCGTGCGTCTTCTCAATAACGACAATCCGGATCTCGCGGTGGCGCAGGGGGCGGTGACATACGGTCTGAGCCGTCACGGATCGGGCATCAGGATCGGGGCGGGGTCGGCTCGAAGCTATTTCCTTGTGGTTGACGCCGAAGGCGGGCAGCCCCGCAGCGGCGTCTGCGTCCTGCCGCGCGGCGT
>JAAYAM010000106.1 GCA_012719355.1 Acidobacteriota bacterium | reverse complement strand
TTCATTACGGCTGCCGCCTGCGCCTATATTCCGCCATAGCGCCGTTCCCGCTGCTGGTATTCGAGGACGGCCTCCAGCAGATGCTTCCGCCGGAAATCGGGCCAGTACGTCGGGGTAATGTAGATTTCCGAATAGGCTATCTGCCACAGCAGGAAATTGCTGATGCGCATCTCCCCGCTTGTCCTGATCAGAAGGTCCGGATCCGGAATTCCCGACGTATACAGAAACCGGGAAATCAATTCCTCGCTGATCGAGGGCGTGTGGCCATTCTGCTTCACTTCCGCCAGAAGCCGGTTGAAGGTGTCGACAAGTTCCGCCCGGCCGCTGTAATTGAGAGCGACATTCAGGAGAAGCCCCGAATTTCCCTCGGTTATGCGCATCGCCTCGTACAACTGCTTTCGTATCGGTTCCTCGAGTTCCTGTATCCGGCCTATGGCCCGAAACCGTATGTTGTTCTTGTGGAGGCTGTCGAGTTCAAGGCGCAGATACTCCTTCAGCAGTTCCATCAAGGTCCTGACCTCGGAGCGCGGTCTCTTCCAGTTCTCAACCGAAAACGCGTACAGCGTCAGTACCTGCACCCCGAGTCTGGCGGAACTCTCGACGATCTCGCGAACCGATTCTATTCCTGCCCGGTGCCCTGCGACCCGCGGCAGTCTGCGCATTCCCGCCCACCGGCCGTTTCCATCCATAATGACGGCGACATGCTTCGGTAACCGGTCTTTGTCTATCTGCTTCAAGAGGGCCGCTTCCTGACTTCCGGCCTCAACGAAGCCTTCCAGCTCCATAGGGGTTGTTCTCCAGTCGGCTATGATAGCAGATCGGATGTGCTCAGTACCGCACTTTTAGCAGCACCAGTCCGTGCGCCGGTGCGGTGAAGCCGGCCAGTCTGCGGTCCTTCTGCTTGAAAAGATTTTTGAACGCTTCGAGGCTCATCGATCCCTTTCCCACTTCCAGCAGGGTTCCCGCCATGTTCCTGACCATGTGGTGCAGGAAGCCGTTTCCTTCAACGGTGAGGTGGAGGATGTGCCCTTTCTTTTTCAAGTCACAGCGGAAAATCCGGCGAACCGTATTTGTCCGGTCCGCGTTTGTCTTGGCGAAACTCGCGAAATCGTGTTCTCCCGAAAAGAGGCGCGCTGCCGCCTGCATCCTGGATACGTCGACCCGGTACGGGTAGTGCAGGTATTCGCGCCGCAGGTGCGGCGGAAGAACCGGCCCAAGATATATCTGGTACCGGTAGATTTTGGAGCTGGCATCCTTGCGGGCGTGAAAACCGGGATGCGTCCTCTTTGCCGACAGGACGCGTATGTCATGGGGGAGGACTGCATTCAGCCCCCGCGCGAGGCGCGCCGGCGCCATTGCCGATCCTGTGCTGAAATTCGCCACAAGTCCTCGCGCGTGCGTTCCCGCATCAGTTCGGCCGCTGCCTGTCAGTTTCACCTGCTCTCCGGTGATTTTCCTGATGGCTTCCGAAAGTACGCCCTGAAGGGTGGCGGAATCGCTTTGAATCTGCCACCCGTGGTAAGCGGTTCCTTCGAACGCCACGGTCAGGCGGATGTTCTGTCTTTCTATCGGCTTCCGGGTTTTATCGCCTGACTTCCCGTCTTGCATAGAGGACACTCTTCGGGAGGGAATGTTGGTACGTTCAGAACAGCGAGAGCGATTCTGGGGACGCCCAGGTCTACCTTGCCTCCGCTGCGGTCTATCAGACTGCCCGCGGCGATTACGACTCCGCCCGCCTGTCTGACGACTTCCATCGTCTCTCGGGTTGATCCGCCTGTGGTAACCACATCCTCGACGACAAAGGCCTTCTCTCCAGGCCTTATCTCGAATCCCCGCCGCAGTTTCAGGCCGCCGTCCTGACGCTCGGCGAAAATCCCCCGGACTCCCGTCTGTCGAGCCACCTCATGGGCCACCAGAATGCCTCCAAGGGCAGGGGCTATCACCAGGTCGGGCGTGCCGACTGCTGCCTTGAGTTTTTCGGCCAGAGCTGATCCTAGGGTCTCCGCCTGCCGTGGATTCTGGAGCACCAGCGCACACTGCAGGTAGCGGTCGCTGTGTAGTCCGGATGTGAGCCGGAAATGCCCCTCCAGCAGTGCTCCGGAACTTCTGAACATATCTAATACTTCATCTTCCGTCATATACCTGTCCCGTTCGAAACAATTCGAAAAAAATTCGAGAATTTCCTAGTATGGGTTATCCTCTATCCGTAAGATCCTAAGCGGTTACGCGATGTATGATAAAATGAATTGTCCCGTTGGCAAAGGAGACATTGTATGTCAGGTCACTCAAAGTGGCATTCAATCAAGCATAAGAAGGCGGCCGCCGATTCAAAACGCGGTCGCATATTCACGCGTCTGATAAAGGAGATGACGGCAGCGGCTCGGCTGGGTGGCGGAGATCAGGATGCCAATCCGAGGCTGCGTCTTGCAGTCGCGACTGCGAAGGCGGCCAACATGCCCGCCGAAAATATCAAGCGGGCCATCATGCGCGGCACGGGCGAATTGCCCGGCGTGTCGTACGAAGATGTCAATTACGAGGGCTATGGCCCCGGTGGTGTTGCGATATTCATGCGCGCCCTTACCGACAACAAGAACAGGACGGTTGCGGAGCTGAGGCACATACTGTCGAAAAACGGCGGGAATCTCGGTGAGAGCGGATGCGTCGGCTGGATGTTCGACCGGAAAGGGTACTTCGTCGTAGAAAAATCAAAGGTCGACGAAGAACAGCTCCTGGATCTGGTGCTCGGAGCAGGCGCAGACGACATGCGAGAAGATGGGAGCAATTTCGAAATCCTGACGGCGCCCGAGAACTTCGATTCGGTCCGGTCCGCCCTGGAATCTGCGAATATTCCGACAGAAGCAGCTGAAATTTCGATGATTCCCCAGAACTACGTCAAGCTCGAAGGGAAGAACGCACAAACGATGCTGAAGCTCATGGAAGCCCTCGAAGACCACGAGGATATCCAGAACGTCTGGGCCAACTTCGACATCGATGAATCCGAGCTGAAAGAAGAAGCCTCCTGAGGCCCCACATATGCGCATATTGGGTGTCGATCCAGGGAGCGGGTCCACCGGCTATGGGATTATAGAGACGGATGGATCCAACCTGAGGGTCGTTCTTTACGGCGCAATTCGCACAAATACCCGCCTGCCATTTCACGAACGCCTTTTGAAAATTTACAAAGACCTCACTGAGGTGCTTCTGTATCAGAAGGCAGACCTGATGGCGATCGAGGAGGTGTTCTACGCCACGAATGTCCAGTCGGCGCTCAGGCTGGGGCAGGCCCGGGGAGTCGCTCTCCTGGTTGCGGCGCAGCAGCGCCTCCCGGTAAGCGAGTATTCCCCACTCGAAATCAAGAACGCGGTTGTCGGTTACGGCCGCGCCGAGAAATCACAGATCCAGATGATGGTTAAGCTGCTTCTTGGCCTCGATGAGATTCCTTCGCCGGATGACGCCTCTGATGCTCTCGCCGTCGCAATCTGCCACGCGCACAGGCAATCGACACTGAGCAGCCGCCAGGCGGCGGCAGGGCGCTAGATGACAATCCCTGCGTAGCCGACCACCTGATCGTAGTCTCCGCTCGCTTCCCCTGAGTTGGTGTAGTGGATCAGCCGGCCGGAGGCGGCTCCAAGATCCCTGCACGCAACCAGCATCGAGACCGCGGGAGCGAAACCGCACATCGTGATGCCTCGCTCTGTCACGGTCCGGTGCAACCCGCGAGGATCGACTGCTGTCATCCTGTCGATTGCCAGTGTGTCCAGACTGCGCGCAACGTCGGCGCTCTCATAATGGGTCATGTCGGAACTCGTAACCAGCAGGACGGGTTCGCTCGAAGACCGGACCATGCGCGCCAGGACGTGTCCGAGAGCTTCGAGGGCCGGGTAGTCGGACGTCCCGACGCAGATGGCCGAAAAAGTGAATCCGGGCTGCAGTAGCTGCAGGAAAGGGAGCTGGACTTCCACGGAATGCTCGCGGTTGTGCGCCCGAGCGTCTTCGGCTAAATCCGGGTCAAGCGCCAGCAGCGTCCTGTTCATCTCTCCGTCCACTTCGACCGTCCCCAGCGGAGTGCACCACTTTCCTTCCGGGGCGAGCGCAAGAGCCGCCCCTTCGCCTGTATGGTTTGGTCCGAGCAGGACGAAACGGCGGGCAGGCTGAATGCAGGAAATCACGCTGCCCACTGTCTTTCCAGAGTAGACGTATCCGGCGTGCGGAACCACGATCCCTGTTGCGCTGATCTTCGGAGCAGTGAGATCGCCGGTGAGCGAAGCGACTACCCTGCGGAGGGTATCGGCGTCTCCCGGGTAAAACCTGCCTGCGACTGCAGCTTCCCTTGTCCTCATTTCCTTCACCATTTCCAGAACCCTGTCGTTGCCCTTCTGGAGATTTCCCTGAAAACGGAATCTTCGCGCAGCTGGAGTTCCTCCGGATACTCCAGCTCCATCTGTTCCATTATCGCTTCCGTGCATTCTTTCAACGCCTGCATGCTGTAACCACCCTCCAGCACGAAGCAGATTCTTCCTTCACACGAGCGGTTTGCCGCGCGCATCAGCGATGCGGCAGCTGAGCGGTATGCTCGTTCTGTCAAGTCCAGGCCCCCCAGGGGATCCCTGACGTGGCCGTCAAATCCGGCCGATACAAGAATAATCTGTGGGGCGTATTGGTCGAGCACAGCTGCAATAATTTTAGTATAGAGCGGTACAAAAGTGGAATCGCCGGTTGCTTCGGGAAGGGGAAAGTTCAGCGTAAATCCCTTCCCGCCGTCCATCCCGGTCTCGCTGAAATCGCCGGTCCCTGGATACAAGGGTGACTGGTGCGAAGAAACATAGAGGACGTCCGGGGTGTTGTAGAAGCAGGACTGGGTGCCGTTTCCATGATGGACGTCGATATCGACGACGGCGACGCGCTCGAGTCCGTGCTTTCTGATCGCGTAGGCCGCGGCCAGCGCGACGTTGTTGAAAAGACAGAATCCTCGCGCGCTCCGGTGATCGGCGTGGTGCCCCGGCGGACGCACAAATGCGACCACCCTCCGTAGGTCTCCCGAGCATATGCCGTCGATGCATTCGAGAACTCCACCTGCAGCCAGGAGTGCGGTCTCAAAACTCTCGGAAGATACGGCCGTATCGTAGTCCAGGTATGAAGGGGCTCGCCGGGACGCCTTCTCGACCCGCTCGATAAGGAAGGGGCTGTGAACCAGCTGAAGTTCTTCGTGAGTGGCTTTCCGCGGATATATACGCCGCCACCTCTGTGCATCCCGCCGGATCTTTATGGCTTCTTTGATTGCCAGGAGTCTCTGCGGAGATTCGGGATGCCTCGCGCCGGGGTTGTGAAGAAGGTAGCGGTCATCGATCAGATAACCGAGTCCTCCCGAAAATGTCGTATGGGCTTGTCGAGTCATCTCTGGCCACTGTACAACACTCCGGTCAGGACTTCATCTGCAAAGCAGGCGTGACATGGATGTGTTCGGTCGTCCCGATCGGGACTTGATGCTTCTTTTGCGGTTCCCGGGAACCCGGCACGGAAGTGCCGGGAAATCATAGCTATAAAGAGATGAAGTCCCGTAGGGACGACCGACCGGCAGGATCTACGCCTGCCCGACGCGCACGCGGGCGGGGCGCAGCAGTTGTCCGTTCATGCAATAACCCGTTTGAACCTCTTCGACCACTGTTCCGTCGCGGCTCGGATCGTCGAGTGCAACCGTACCGACAGCTTCCTGGAGGTTGGGATTGAAAGGCTGGTTCAGCGCCTGGATGGCTTCCACCCCCATGGCTTCGAGCTTGGACCGGAAAAGACTCGCCGTCATCCGGACCCCTTCGAGCAGATGCTCGACTGTTCCGACCTGAGAGCCGGCGTCGATAGCACGGTAAAGATTATCGAGCACTTCAAGGAACGGGAGAACGATCTTTTGCTTCTCCTGTTCGAGCTTGCGGCCGTAGTCCGCCTCGAGCCTCGCTCTCGTGCGGCTTATCTCTTCGTCTATCTGCTTTTTCTTTTCCTCGAACCTGCGCTCGGTCTCGGCCATTCGGGACATCAGCTCTTCGACATAGCTGGGATAGCGCGGCTTCTCCTCCGGGACCGATTCCTTGTCTATATTGTCAAGATCTACAAAGTGCCTCTTGTCGACCACCCGGAAAGCCGGTTCTTCGGCTTCGGCTTTCTGTTTTTCGCGTTCTTCCACCAGTTCCATCTCTATCGAATGCTCCTGCCGAGGAGTCTCGCAATACGTTTCTCGGTTGAGGGATGAGTGCTGAACAGGTTCATCAATGCCTTGCCTGAAAACGGATGCATTATGAACATGTGGGCCGTGCTCGGTGACGCTTCCATCGGGATCTTCTTCGCGTAATTGTCCAGTTTCTGAAGCGCTGAAGCCAAGCCATGAGGACTGCCTGCTATGGCGGCTCCGCCTGCATCAGCCTGGTATTCCCGCGTGCGCGAAATCCAGAACTGAATCAGCATTGCGGCTATGGGAGCCACAACTATGGTCACAAGCATGCCCAGCGCCCCTCCTCCCTCGTCGTCGCTGTCGCGCCCGCCGCCGAATATGGCTGCGAAACGGGCCATGTTCGCAATCCACATGATCATGCCGGCAAGTGTGGCGGCCACGCTGCTTATCAGGATATCGCGGTTCTTCACATGCGCGAGCTCATGTGCCAGAACCCCTGTAAGCTCTTCCTCATTCAGGAGACGCAACGCTCCCTCGGTAACCGCGACTGATGCGTGCTGCGGATTACGTCCCGTTGCGAAGGCATTGGGGGATTGGTCGGGAATCACGTAAATTTTAGGCACCGGAATTCCGCCGCGGGCGCAGAGAAACTCGACGATGCGGTAGATCTGCGGCGCCTGCTCCCGCGTGACCGGTTGCGCCCGGTACATGCTGAGCGCGATCTTGTCAGAGAAGAAATAGCTGGCAAAGTTCATCATCACCGACATGACCAGCGCGATCATCAGGCCGCTCTCACCCCAGAAGCTGCCGATCGCCAGTATGATCCCGGTCAGCAGGCCCAGTAACAAAACGGTCTTGACGTTATTCACCATGCACTTTCTCCACAAAGTATGAATTCAGATAATACCATATCAAAAAAAGAGCCGGGAACCGTGAAGACGAACTGTCAGTCTCGATTCCCGGCTTCCGGTTCACCTGATATGAACCGGTGTATCGAATATCAGCTCTCCCTGCTTGTCGGCCCGCAGGGTTATGGAGTCTCCAGTCCGGATATCTCCGTTCAGGAGCATCAATGCCAGCCGGTCCTGAATTCGTTTCTGGATAAGGCGTTTCAGCGGCCGCGCTCCATAGACCGGGTCGTAACCTTCGCGCGCGAGTTCCTCGATCGCGTCCTGTTCGACTTCCAGCACGAGTTCCTTCTGTTCAAGGAGTTTCTTCAACTGCCTGATCTGCAGCTCGACGATTCCCTGTATCAGCTCCCTGCTCAGCCGGCGGAAGACGATGACATCATCGATGCGGTTGAGGAACTCAGGCCTGAATGTGCTGCGCAGCGATTCCATCAGGAGAGGCATTGCGCTTTCCAGGTCGCCCGAGGATTCGCTGATCGCCTGGCTTCCGATATTCGAAGTCATGATGATAACTGTGTTCTTGAAGTCGACCGTGCGTCCTTTGCCGTCGGTGAGGCGGCCGTCATCCAGGATCTGCAGCAGTATGTTGAAGACATCCGGATGCGCCTTCTCGATTTCGTCGAACAGAATCACCGCGTACGGACGGCGGCGCACCGCCTCTGTGAGGTAGCCTCCCTCCTCATAACCGACGTAGCCCGGAGGCGCGCCGATCAGCCGCGCGACAGAATGCTTCTCCATGTATTCGGACATGTCGATTCGAACCATGGCGCGTTCGTCGTCGAACAGAAACTCGGCAAGCGCTTTGGCAAGCTCAGTCTTTCCCACTCCCGTCGGACCCAGGAAAATGAAAGATCCCATCGGCCTCCTCGAGTCCTGCAGCCCGGCCCTTGCCCTGCGTATCGCATTGGAAACGGCCGAGAGCGCCGCATCCTGTCCGAGCACACGCTCCCGTAGCCGGTCTTCCATATGGACCAGCTTCTGGATCTCCCCTTCGAGCATCTTGCTCACCGGAATTCCGGTCCATTTCGCCACCACTTCCGCTATGTCTTCCTCGTCCACTTCTTCTTTAAGGAACTTCTTCTCTGATTGAAGCTTTTCCAGACGCGCATTCTGTTCCGACAACTCCTTCTGCAACTGCACCAGTGTGCCGTAGCGCAGTTCGGCCGCCCTGCCGAGATCACCGACCCGTTCGGCATTCTGTTCTTCGGTGCGCACCTGCTCGATCCTTTCTTTCGCAGCCCGGATCGAATTGATGATGTCACGCTCCTGCTGCCACTGGAGCTTCATCTGCGCACTCTTCTCCCGCAGCTGGGCCAGCTCATCGTTCAGAGCCTTGAGCCGTTCGAGAGACATTTTGTCGGTCTCTTTCGACAGTGCCTGACGTTCAATCTCGAGTTGAGTCACCCTTCGTTCGACTTCATCAATCTCTACCGGCATGCTGTCGATTTCGATGCGCAGACGCGATGCGGCTTCGTCGACAAGATCGACCGCCTTGTCCGGCAGAAACCGGTCGGCTATGTAGCGATGAGAGAGGACCGCAGCGGCCACCAGAGCCGAGTCCTTGATCCTGACTCCGTGATGGACTTCGTATTTCTCCTTGAGCCCGCGCAAAATGGCAATCGTGTCTTCAGTCGAAGGTTCGCCGACGTATATGGGCTGGAAACGCCGCTCGAGCGCGGCATCTTTCTCGATGTACTTCTTGTACTCATTAAGGGTGGTGGCGCCGATGCAGCGCAGCTCACCGCGGGCAAGCGCGGGCTTCAGCATGTTCGAGGCGTCTATGGCGCCTTCCGCAGCGCCTGCTCCCACCAGCGTGTGAAGCTCGTCAATGAACAGGACCACCGATCCTGCAGATTCCTCGATCTCCCTGAGGACCGCTTTGAGGCGGTCTTCGAATTCACCACGGTACTTGGCGCCCGCCAGCATCCCTCCGAGATCGAGCCCCACCATCTGCTTCTTCTTGAGGCTTTCCGGGACGTCACCGGTTACGATCCTTTGAGCGAGCCCTTCCACAATCGCCGTTTTACCCACTCCCGGTTCGCCAATGAGTACGGGGTTGTTCTTGGTGCGCCGCGAAAGCACCTGGATGACTCGCCTGATTTCGTCGTCCCGCCCGATCACCGGATCGAGCTTCCCCTTCCTGGCAAGATCCGTCAGGTCGCGGGCATATCTCTTAAGGGCCTGGTACTTTTCTTCGGCATTCGGATCAGTGACTCTCGCACTGCCACGGATCGAGGCCAGTACCTTCAGGATGTCGGACCGGCCGGCGCCGTGACGGCGCAACAGCTTTCCCGCAAATCCGTCCGAAGCGGCAAGCCCCAGCAGCAGATGCTCTGTCGAGATGTATTCATCCTTGAACTGATCGGCTTCCTTCTCAGCCGTGCGGAAGACGGCATCGAGAGCGGAAGAGAGCGTCAGCTGTCCTCCCCTGACCTTCGGCTGTGCCGAAAGATGCTGCTCCAGTTCGGAAGCGAGCGATTCCATCGCAACCCCCAGTTTCCTGAGCAGAGGTGCGACGAGCCCGTCCTCCTGGGAAAGCAGCGCAACCAGCAGATGTTCGGATTCGAGCTGAGCGCTCTCGAGATTTTCCGCCCTCTTGTTCGCCGCCTGTAAAGCTTCCTGCGCTTTTATCGTGAATTTATCCAGACGCATTCAGAATTCTCCTGGAGCCGCCGGAAGAGGCAGAACTCGGTTGCGGGTTCCGCCTCTTCATGCCGGGCTCCGCATTACTGCACGGTGACCGGTATTTCCCGCGGCCTCACCTCCGGTTTCTGCGGAATCGTCACCGTCAGAACCCCATTCTTATATTCGGCACTGATCTTCTCGGAATCCACAGTTTCCGGGAGCCGGAACGATCTGGTGAAAGAGCCGTGATAGCTTTCAATCCTATGGTAATTGGCTTTCTTGTCCTCGTTTTCGAGCTTCCTCTCTCCCTTCAACGTCAGGGTATCGCCTTCAAGCTTCAGATCGATGTCCTTTTCCGTCATCCCGGGGAGTTCGGCCCGGAGAATCAGGTTTCCGTCCTTTTCGAGGATATCTACGGAAGGTACCCACCTGTCCCGGTCCTCGAATACGGAGGGGAACGGGAAGTCATTGAAGAACTCCTCGAAAAGACGCGTTGCAGTCGGGAATTCAGATCGTCTGATATAGGGAACCAGTCTCATTTTGCCTTACCTCCTTTTTCTTTAGTACGATCTCTTCATAAGAGTTGAGTCGCTTATTGTCAACTTACCGGCGGAGAATGCCCCTGGTTGGGATCGCACTCCCCGCCGGGGGGGATGCGTCAACTGTTGACTTTGATCGTACGGGGCTTTGCTTCGGCTTTTCGGGGGGCCATGATCGACAGAACGCCGTTTCTGTACTCCGCCTTGATATTCTCCATATCGACGGATTCCGGCAGTGTGAACGAGCGGGAGAAGGTCCCGTGATGACTTTCCTGCTGGAGATATGTATATCCCTGTTCCTCCAGAGACTTTCGTTCTCCTTTGATCGTGATGACCTGACCTTCAGCCTTCACGTCGATGTCTTTCTCCTCGAGTCCGGGAAGCGAGAGCTTCAGCAACAGACCTCCATCATTCTCGAGCACATCAACTGCAGGTGTCATCGAATCATGCCGGCGGCCCTCCATCGACCGCAATGCCCAGTCATTGAAGAACTCTTCAAACAGCCGGAACGGTGAAGTCGCCCTTCCGCCTCCGGCGTCGCTCCTGGTTATCTGGGTTGCCATCGTGTTACCTCCTAGACTTACTACGCTTTATTACGACCAGTTAATAAAACCAGAGTGTCTCATTGTCAAAGTTCCGCCATGAGGAGAATCGTGCGCACTGGGGCCACTGTTCTCTGCCACAGGTTTTCGCAACGGTATCGACGGCTTGGTCCGCGCGGACGTGACGTAGCCACTTATGCGATGGCGGTTGGAGGTGCCGGTTCATCAGGTTTGCCGGCGTTTGCCAGCGGAACTCTGATCATTACCAGCGCAAGCGCCACCAGCGCAATCACCATGCCGATCCAGTGGGGAGATTCAAAGACTCGTGGGTGCTGTCCCTGCCAGATGCCGGCTATCACGAGTGCGCACAGGGCTTCTCCCGCGATCAGGCCCGAAGCCGTGAGGATTCCCGCATTCTCTACGCGTGCCTTCTGGGCCTCGTTCAAACCGCGGCGATCGCGAAGCGTGTCGGTGATCCAGCGGATCAAGCCTCCGACGAAAATGGCAAAAGTAGTCTCGAGGGGCAGGTACATACCCACCGAGAAGAGCATCGGACTGCGGACCTTAACCATGATCAGCGCGAATCCAAGCAGGATTCCGACCACCACAAGGGGCCATGCCATCTCGCCTCCGACGATCCCCTGGGCGAGCATGGCCATCAAGCCCGCCTGCGGCGCAGGGAGTTCCGGGCTGCCAAACGGGTAAGCGTTGTTCAGGAGTATCAAGGGAAAAAAGAGGACGAGCGATGCGACGATTATTCCGAGAATATCGCCGATCTGCATTTTTGCCGGGGTGCCGCCCAGGATATGTCCGACTTTCAGATCCTGCAGCATCTCTCCCGCGACTGCCGATGAGACGCAGACTACGGCCGCAACTCCCAGTACTGCCGCGACTCCGCTGATCCCGGAGACACCGAGCGCAACCATAAGCAGCGCCGCGACTACAAGGGTGCACAGCGTAAGGCCCGAGACCGGGTTATTCGAAGACCCGATCATGCCCACCAGATTTCCCGATACGGCCGCGAAGAAAAACCCTAGTATCAGCATCACAAGAGCGGCAAGAACGGCGCCCGCAAGGATTGTCGAACCGGCCAGGGTGCCTGCGGAGATAAAGTAATAGTAAATACCCACCATGGCGAGAAACACCAGCCCAATGCTCAGAAAGACCGCTTTTGCGTTCAGGTCCCGCTCGGTTCGGTTGGCCGGCTGCCGGGCTTCCGCCGACTTTTTCAGATCTCCGATTGCCCTTGCCATTCCGAGCGCCAGTTGTGAACGCATGCGGAAGAGTGTGTATCCGGCGCCGACGAGCATGCCTCCAACCGCGATGGGGCGGACGATCGAGAAATAGACGGATCCGGCAATAGTGCCCCATTCCGTCGCGCCTCCCTGGGTCTGTTGAAGCTGTGGGCCCAGGAGGTAGGTCAGAAGCGGCACCATCAATCCCCAGGCAAGCACACCTCCGGCGAAATTGAGTGCGGCGAGGTTTGGTCCGATGATGAAGCCGACTCCGAGATACGCCGGACTGATCGCCGGCGAGGTGAAGGTGCTGATTCCGCCGGTCGTGACAGTCGCGACGTCTGGATTCGTGCTGGTGCGCAGCAGGAGAGTCTTTCCGAAAGCTCCGACATTGACGGCAAACGTCTTCACGGGTGCGAAGACATTCAGCAGCCCGAGCGCATTGAAAAAGGCGCCGACTCCCATGTTGGCGAACAGGATTTTCGCTGCCTTCGAACCCTGCTGTCCGGCCTTGTGGATCTCGGACGCCGCCACCGATTCCGGAAACGGGAGTTCCGGATCTTCGACCATTACCCGGCGCAGCAGGGCGACGAAGAGAATCCCGAGCAGTCCTCCGATACACATCAGGGCCGCCGACTGCCAGTAGTTCTCCATTCCGAGTCCCGGCCATAATCCCGCGAGCACAAATGCAGGAATAGTGAAGACAGCTCCCGCCGCCACCGATTCCCCTATGGAGCCGATGGTCCGAGCCATGTTCTCTTCGAGCAGTGATCCTCTCATCAGCCTGAGGACCGACATGCTGATCACCGCGGCAGGATAGGTGGCCGCGATTGTCATCCCGGCTTTCAAGCCGAGGTAGGCGTTGGCTGCGCCAAGCACTCCCGTCATCAGAAGTCCGAGGATAACGGCTCTGAGTGTGAATTCGTTCATCTGCACATCTGCTGGTACGTAGGGCTTTGATTCGGGCATGTCCGGCCTCCGGTGGCTACAGGATACAGGATTCCTATCTTGGGATACAAGATCCTAAGCATCTGCGGCGACTGTGTTTACGATTTCCCGAGAGCAACCTGTGCAGAAAACCTGAGATTTTGAACCTGAGGGGCACACAGAACCCGAAAATGGGATCGTCACCTGTGTTATAGTGAATGTTTTTCCAGGAGACGCTCTGCCGTGACACTCGACATCAAAAACAGCCTGAACTTACCGAAGACTTCTTTTAGCATGAAAGCCAACCTGCCGCAGCGCGAGCCCGAAATGCTCAAACACTGGGAAGAGATCGACGTCTACGGCATGATCAGGAAAGCCGGCGGCGGGCGCCCGGGCTATGTCCTGCACGACGGCCCGCCTTATGCGAACGGCGCAATCCACATGGGAACCGCGATCAACAAGATTATCAAAGACATAATCGTAAAGTCGCGCTCTATGCTCGGATTCGACGCACCGTACGTTCCGGGCTGGGACTGCCATGGACTTCCGATCGAGATCAAGGTTGAGGAGCAGCTTGGTGCGAAAAAGGCAAAAATGAGCAAGGTGGCGGTCCGCAGGGAATGCAGGAAGTATGCGGAGAAGTTCATCGAAGTCCAGCGGCAGGGATTCAAGCGGCTCGAGGTCTTCGGGGAATGGTCGAAGCCGTACCTGACCATGAGTTACCAGTACGAGGCCGATATCGCGCGGGCCCTGGGAGCCTGTGTCGAGAAAGGCCTCGTGTACAAGGGGCTGAAGCCTGTGCACTGGTGCTTTTCCTGCGAGACGGCTCTGGCCGAAGCCGAGGTCGAATACGAAGATCATACGAGCCCGTCCATCTATGTTGCGTTTCCGGTGGAATCGGATCTGTCGGATCTCGATCCTGCGCTTGGCGGTAAAGAGTGGTCGATAGTGATCTGGACAACCACTCCGTGGACTCTACCTGCAAACCTGGCCATTGCCTTCCATCCCGAGTATCAGTATTCCGCGGTGCGTGTCGGAGAAAAGGGGTACATAGTTGCGTCCGAACTCCTTAAGAACGTATCGGAGAAGTTGGGCTGGCAGGATCCTCTGGAAACAGCGCGTTTCCCCGGAAGAGCGCTCGAGGGGCGCAAGGCGAGGCATCCGTTTATCGACCGTGAGTCAAAGCTGGTGCTGGGCGGCTACGTGACGCTCGAGGCCGGCACCGGGTGTGTTCATACCGCTCCTGGTCACGGATATGACGACTATCTGACCGGAGTCACCTACGGTCTGGACATTCTGTGCCCCGTCGATGACAGCGGCCGTTTCGTCAGGAATGTCGAGCATTTCGGTGGCATGGAAGTGTTCGATGCCAACAGCAAAATCGTGGAGTACATGCGGAAGACCGGCGTGCTGCTTCAGGCCGAGGATTTTCAGCACTCCTATCCGCACTGCTGGCGCTGTCACAACCCGATAATCTTCCGTGCGACTCCGCAATGGTTCATCTCGCTTGATAAGAATGGTTTTCGTGAAAAGGCTCTCGAGTCGATCCGGAAAGTGCGGTGGATTCCGTCTTGGGGAGAAGAGCGTATCGGCAACATGGTACGGGAAAGGCCCGACTGGTGCATATCGCGCCAGCGGGCATGGGGTGTGCCGATAATCGCCTTCTACTGCACGTCGTGTGACCAGGTGCTCCTCAGCAAAGAGGTTATCGACCACGTGGCGTCCATTTTCGAGAAGGAAGGAGCGGACGCCTGGTACGCGCACTCTCCCGCTGAATTGCTTCCGGACGGGACCGTTTGCAGCAAGTGTGGCGCGAAGGAATTCCGGCAGGAATTCGACATCCTCGATGTGTGGTTTGATTCCGGCAGCAGCCATCTGGCCGTGCTGGGCAAAAGGGAAGACCTGCCGTGGCCCTCGGATCTTTACATCGAGGGAGGAGACCAATATCGCGGGTGGTTCCAGAGTTCGCTTCTGCTGGCAGTCGCGCTGCGCGGAGAGGCTCCCTACCGCACCGCCATCACGCATGGATGGACCCTCGATGAAAAGGGAAGGGCCATGTCGAAATCCAAAGGGATCGGAATCGATCCCAACGACCTGGTCAAGGCAAGGGGCGCTGAGATCGCCCGGCTCCTCGTCAGTTCCGTCAGCTATGTTGAAGATATCCGGATCTTCGACGAACTGCTGGACCGTCTGGGCGAAGCCTATCGCAAAATCAGGAACACCTGCAGATTCATGCTGGGCAACCTGAGCAACCAGCAGGATCGTGCCAAGCCGCGCTTTGATCCGGCCGCCGACAGGGTCCCGTACGAACAGATGCTCGAGATAGACCGCTGGGCGCTGGCGCGCAAAGAGCAGCTTGTCCGGAAGTGTCTGAAGGGATACGAGGACTACCAGTTTCATCAGGTGTACAGTGCTCTTTACAACTTCTGCACGGTCGACATGTCGGCCTTCTACCTTGACATTCTGAAAGACCGTCTCTATACCAGCGCCACCCACTCCCTCGAGCGGCGCTCTGCCCAGACCGCCCTGTGGGAGATCCTCGATACGTTTATCCGGCTGATTGCGCCGATCCTGTCGTTCACGAGCGAAGAGGTGTACCGCGCAATGTACGAAGGTTTTCCTTCAGGAACTCCCGAACCGTCGGTGCACCTGCTTCAGTTTCCGAAACCGAAATCGGTTTCAGACGAGGACTACCTGCTGTCCGAATGGGAGAAGCTGAGGATTGTGCGGGAGGCCGTTCTGAAATCGCTCGAGGAAGTGAGGCAGAAGGGAACGATCGGCAACTCGCTCGAAGCAAAAGTCATCATCGGAGCGGCCGGCGAACCTCTGGATCTTCTGCGCCGTCATGAACAGGATCTAAGGTATATTTTTATCGTGTCTCAGGTTGTGGTTGAAGACGATCCCGGCGCTAAGGAAGGAGTCCGGATACAGGTTCTGCGAGCCGACGGTCAGAAATGCGAGCGTTGCTGGAACTACTCGGTCGCAGTCGGGAAAGACTCGGCGCGTCCGTCTCTGTGTGAACGCTGCGTGGAGGCAACCAGCCTGATGGGCCTGTCGTGAACAGATGAGAAACAGATACAGTGCGATCACGCTGCTGGTCCTGGTGCTTGACCTAGTGTCGAAGTGGCTCGCTTCCACCAGGCTTGAATCGGGCGGCCCTTTCGAAATCATTCCCGGGTATCTGAGCTTGTCGCTTGTCCACAATCCCGGCGTCGCCTTCGGCTTTTTTTCCGCGGGGGAATCGGCCTGGAGACCTTGGGTGCTTGCGGCCATGGCGCTGGCTGCGGTCGTAATCATATTCCTCTACAGCCGGCACATGCCGCCGGGACGCGTGCTTCTCCAGAGTGCCCTGGCAATTACGATGGGCGGCATTCTGGGGAATTTCACCGACCGGATCGTGCGCGGATACGTCATCGATTTCATCGATTTCCATATTCACGACGTTTTCTACTGGCCGACTTTCAACATTGCGGACTCTGCGATCACCATCGGGATAGCCCTCCTGCTGATCGACACGGTCAGGAATCCGGTGATGGAAGAGACCGCAGAGCAACAGTAGGCATCAACTAATGTCAAGAACGCAGAGAGCACTACGAGACTTATCGTGTATCGGAGGGATTGCCGCGTTTCTGGCGCTCACGGCCTCTTTCCTTGCGGCTCAGGATGCGTCGCAGACGGTGACAGAGCTTCAGAGGCGGTACGCATCCGTCCGGACCCTTGCCGGGTCCTTCCAGCAGACATACCGTGCTCCCGGGATACAACAGGTCGAGGCGGGAGTCTTCTACCTGCAGAAGCCGGGATTGATGCGATGGCAGTACGGCGTTCCCGAAGAGAAGCTGTTTGTTGCCGATGGACGTGAATCTTTTCTCTACGTGCCCCAGGACCGGCAGGTGACGGTCCAGGCTCTCACGGCGTCGGATTTGCGCAATACGCCGTTTGAATTTTTGACTGGTTCGGGTGATATCACCGGATCATTCAATGTCGGCCCGGAAAGAGAACTGCGGCCGTCTTTGGAAGGGACGGTCATGATCAGGCTGATTCCGAAGACGTCGAGAACAGACTATTCCTTTATTTCGCTGGAAGTGGACCGGGAGACGCATGAAATCCGGCGGATCTCGATAAGAGAGCAGACCGGAAACACATCAGAGTTCATATTCACGAATCTTTCCTATAACAGAAAGCTTGACAGGAAGCTGTTTCAATTCAGCATTCCGCAGGGCGTTGAAGTCGTGCGGCTGGAGGAGTAAGGGTGGGAGTTCTCATGGTTTCTATCGACAGATGCGCAGAGGTTGGAGTTGAGGCGGCCCGTGCAGCAGGCCAGTTGCTGCTTGATCGCTTCCGGACGGATTTCTCGGTTTCCCACAAGGGTGCCGTCAATCTGGTGACGGAAGTCGATCTGGCTGCGGAGGAAATGATAGTATCGCGCATTCTGGAAGCCTTTCCGGACCACTCGATACTTGCGGAAGAGCGCCACAGCACTAAATCGGACGGA
>JAAYAM010000105.1 GCA_012719355.1 Acidobacteriota bacterium | reverse complement strand
CCTCATCCAAGGGGTCGTAATTCTATCGGAGAAGGTCCCGTTTTCCTATGGAAAAAGACAAGCCGCTGGCTCTGTTGATCTCCGGACTTGATGGTACCGGAAAGCTTTACTATCGGCAAATTGAACCGCTCTCAAAGTACTACAGAGTCCTTCCCTGGGAGTTCCTCAGGAGGGACGCATTCGACCTGAAGGATCTGGTCGAAGAACTGGCTCGCGGTACGGCAGGCGAAAAGGATGGGTCGATGCTTGTAGCAGGAGAATCATTCGGCGGCCTCATAGCGCTGCAGTTCGCTCTGGATTATCCCGGAAGGATAAAGACCCTGGCCTTGATAAACTCATTTCCTTTCTACCGGCGGCGCGTGCGAATAGGTCTTGCCTGCCGATGGGCGCATCTTCTGCAGAAACCGTTCATTAGAAGTGTCAAGGACAGGGTGGCGGCCTGGATTCTCGCGACCGAGGGAATTCCACCGGAAGACCGGCGTCGATACCTCGATGTGATCAGAACCATTCACCATCCGGCATATTGCCGAAGGCTGCAGCTGGTGCGCGACAGCGATCTGCGGGACAGGCTGCATGAACTAAGGGTTCCGGTTCATCTCTTTGCTTCAGGAAGAGACAGGATCGTCCCTTCCATTGCCGCGGCCAGACTGATGAAATCCGCTATCCCCGGGGCGACTCTGCATGAGTTGCCGCATGCCGGACACGCGCTCCTCCTGACTCCCGGGTTTCACCTGGCGGATTATTTCACCGGTTAGACTTGTTGCGTACGACTTGACTTCGTTTTTACGAAGAAACTAGAATCCTTCTTTTTCATACGACCTCATTAAGCTTGCGCAACTTGGAGGAATTTTGTGATGGCTTCTTTATCCGATACCGCGGAATCAGTTTTTGACGAAAATCCAGGAACAATTGACAGGATGCCGGCACGGCCCCACAGGATCCTGCATGCAGACCTTCCGTTTTATTCCGATCCGGGATGCACGAAAAAGGTAGAGAACGCGACCCTCCTTATCCTTAGGTGTGAAGATCCCGCGCAAACTCATCAGATGATTGAGTGCATGCCCACCAGGAAAAGATATCAGGCCGGACAGATCGTCACCTGGGAGTTGAACAAGGACCAGATCTGGGAGGACGCCTGGTATCGGAATCCCGAGACGGAAAAAGTCGAAAAAGCCTGGACGCAGGCTGTTGAATTCGAGGGCAGGATTGTCGCTCAAGCCGGTTGAAACAGATGAGGACTCAGGCTCTCGCCGGCTTCAGATGAGTTCCTGCGAGAACTCATAGCAGAAGGCCAGCGCCTCAATGGCGGCTTTGATCTTCTGCCGCAGCGGCATGGAGATGTCCGTAGGATGGGTGTGGCTCAGAAAGGGCGTTATCAGAAGGTGAGAATCTGTAAGCTGCCGGTGCAGATCCAGGCTTTCCTGCGGAGGGATCAGATCATCATAGGCGCCGTGGATCAGATATACAGGTGGCTTTATCCTTTCAAGCGCCTCCGTGGGATCGAGTTCACTGTACATATTCGACACCAGATGCTGCTCGATCTGACGTGACAGCGCTTCGTCGGAGCGGTTTTCAGCCATTACGGCAAGTTCATACCAGCGCTTGCCTTGGGCCGTGAGAGGTCCCGGCTGCGGAACCTTTTTCTGAAGCAGCAGACTCTCGAGCACCCCCTGCAGAAACTGCCGCTCTTTCTCATCCCTGACCATGTCGAGGGCGGCAAGCATGATGATCCATTTGGCGTAAAACCTGGTCGGATAGTATTCGCTGCTCGCAGCGCCTGGTGCGGCACTGAACCAGCTCCTGGCACACCGAAGCAGATTCGAATAGGGTCCTACCGCGACAACGAAGGCGACCTTGTCCCGGATCTCCGGTCGTGCAGCGGCGATAAGCGCAATCGTTCCGGAGTACGATATGCCCGCGAGACCGGCCTTTTCCACGCTCGCCCCTCCGGGAAGTGTCGGCACCTGCCTGTACCAGAACAGGATCTGAT
>JAAYAM010000104.1 GCA_012719355.1 Acidobacteriota bacterium | reverse complement strand
CATCGGCCTTTGGGATCGGAACGGCGCTGCCGGTTGTCGTTCTCGCGCTGGTGATCGCCTTTGGCGTGAAGTCGCTTGGTAAGTTTTTCGACAGACTGACGCAGCTGGAAAAGTGGGTGCGCAAGGCGACTGCTTTCATATTCATTGCGGCAGGACTGTACCTCCTGCTCCAGAGCATTCTGGGTTTCCCCGGTTTTTGAAGATTCAGAAAGACCTGAGAATGACAAAGCCATTCGACGCAGACGTGGATGAATCGGGCCGACTTCGGCTGCCTGCGGCTATCGCGGAAAAGTACGGCTTGAAGCCTGGAACGTCGGTCCGGATAGAAGAGAATGCGAACGGGTTGCACCTCCGCCGCCCGGTGACCCAGCTGGCCAGGGTGTACATCGAACCGACGAATCGCTGCAATCTGGACTGCATTACCTGCATACGCAACAGCTGGGATGAGCCGCTGGGAGAAATGAGTTCGACCGTGTTTTCCCGAATCGTTGAAGACCTGAAGCTGCTGCCGGTCCCGCCCAGCGTCTTCCTGGGTGGCCTCGGTGAGCCATTGTCCCATCCTCGTATCGTCGACATGGTGAAGGAGCTCAAGTCTCTCGGTTGTTTTGTGGAGCTGATTACAAACGGCACCCTGCTCCACAAGGATTTATCGAGGCAACTCATCGAAGCCGGTCTGGACATGCTGTGGGTGTCGCTGGACGGTGCGACGCCGGAGAGCTATAAGGATGTCCGGCTGGGAGCGGCGCTGCCCCAGGTGCTGGCCAACCTGAGGGACTTTCGGTATGCCCGCTGGGCAACCCACTATCCGACTGGAATCGACCTTCTCCTGCAGCCACAGCTGGGCATCGTGTTTGTCGCGATGAAACGCAATATCGCCGATCTCCCGGCCGTCTTCAGCCTGGCAAGCCGATGTGGCTCGCTTCATTTCCTTGTGACGAACATCCTCCCCTACACGCCCGAAATGAAGGAGGAGATCTTATACTCCCGTGCCATAACCGACAGCATCTATACATCGGCCCCCATGTTACGCTCCCTTGATTTCCCCAAAATGGACATCGGGGCGACGACCCGTGAAGCAGTCTTCGCTGCTCTGCGTGGGGATCATTCGCTGAAAATCTCGGGAGCCAGTTTCGGAGAACGAAACAACAGGTGTCCGTTCATCGAGAAGGGATCGCTTGCAATCCGCTGGGATGGAGACGTAAGCCCCTGCCTTGCACTTCTGCACGATCACAAGGTCTACTTTCACGACTATGAGCGATCCTTGAAACGCCATACGGTGGGAAATGTGCAGGTTCAGACTCTGGAAGAAATCTGGAATAAGCCGGACTATCTCACTTTGCGCAATCGCGTTCAGGAATTCAATTTCTCGCCGTGTGTTCTTTGCGGTGGATGTGAATTCTTCGAGTCTAACCAGGAGGACTGCATCGGCAGTCCCGCGCCGACATGCGGAGGCTGTTTGTGGGCACAGGGCATAATCCGATGCCCTTAGTGATGGGAGCATAGAAATGAAAATTCAAATACTCGGGACGGGATGTCCGCGGTGCAAGACGTTGGCTTCGAATGCAGAAACCGCAGTCAAAGAACTCGCTCTTGAAGCTGAGATCGAGAAAGTGACTGGAATCGAGGATATCCTGAAGTTCCAGATACTCGCCATGCCAGGTTTGGCTATCGACGGGCAGGTAAAAGCCGCCGGGCGAGTTCCCACCATTGATGAAATCAAACAGTTGCTCGGTGCCTGCAAAGAAGCCTGATCATGACACCGAACGTCATTCCTGGCAGCACTGCGGTTTACAGCACGACGCCGCAGGTTTCTTCGCGCGAATAAACGCGCTGGCGAACTTGCCCTCTGCCTGGGAAATTGCAGATTCCGATCCCAGGTTCGCACGGGAAAGAAGACTCCTGAAGGCTTTTCCCCGATAAATGCGTGTCGGCTCGATATCAACAGTCTCAAATCCTGCATTAAGGAGCTTCGATCGGTACTCGTCCTGATGCAGAGCTCCCGCGACGCAGCCGGCCCAAAGCTCAACATTTCTCCGGATGTCCGCAGGAATGTCGCCGAGCACGACAATGTCCGAAACAGCAAACCGGCCGCCGGGCTTAAGCACCCGAAAAGCCTCCCGTAGCACGCGGTCCTTGTCCGCCGACAGATTGATGACGCAATTGGAAATAATCACATCAACTGAATTGTCCGGCAGCGGAATGTTCTCGATTTCGCCCTTCAGGAATTCGACATTCTCTACACCCGCTTTGAGCTGATTCTCGCGTGCCAGCGAGAGCATCTCATCCGTCATGTCAAGGCCGTACGCCTTTCCTTGCGGCCCTACACGCTTTGCCGAGAGAAGAACATCAATGCCGCCGCCTGAACCCAGATCGAGCACCGTCTCACCAGGGCTCAACTCGGCGAGAGCCGTTGGATTGCCGCATCCAAGCGAAGCCAGAACTGCTTTTTCGGGAAGCTCGGCCATCTCGTCGAGAGTGTAGAGGTCCTTCAGGATCGGGGCCGCCGAGCTGTCGCCGCAGCGACTTGAAAGCCCGCAGCAGCTACTGGTACCGGACTGCGCCCGGTTTGCCGCCTGCGAATACTTTTCTTTGACTATCTGTTTTACGTCCAAATTAGTCTCCTCCCGGCTTCCTTCTCGAGTCAGAGAGACCAGTATTTATGAGTGCAGCCGTATTGTCAAAAATTTCTCGACCGCCGGGAAATCCGTCACCCTGAGATGATTTGTTGAGACAGGAGGAGAAGCCGGTCTGCAAAAAACTCTATCTTTTCGCGCATTGCCAGTTTTTCTCTCCACTCTGCGGGAATTCCCTGCTCCCCATAAAATGCTCCGGCTAACTGGCCATAAACAGCTGCGGTTGTGTCTGCATCGTTACCCAGATTTGCAGCCAATAAGCAGCCTTCGCGGAAGCTGTTGCTCTTGCTGAACGCCCACAATGCCGCTTCCAGGGATCGAACCACATATCCCGTTCCCTTGATTTCGGGTAACTCCTTGCGCCGGAATGAAGTGAGGGCGCCGTGTGTGGTCCGGGAGCTCTCGGCGGCGAATTCCATGGCATACGTAGGCTGGCCGGCATAAAACAGCGGCACCGGCGCCAACCGCATAATTGATCCGTTGCCGGCCGTGTAAGGATCGGTCGAACCGCTGAAAGGGTTTTTCGTCCTGAGAAAACCAGCCAGTGCGTTTCTGGTGGCATTGCCTATATCGAAGCATTCCCCCGTGCAACTGAGATGTCCTTCTTTCCACCATCTCACATATCGTTCCATCTGATCGCTGGGAACAAAGCCCTTCTTCTCAATGAGGCTTTCAGCGAGACACAGAGCCATTGAGGTATCATCTGTCCACTTGCCCGGCTTCAGTTCAAACGGCCCGCCGCCGATCATATCGGTAATTGGTTCATAAGTTCCCGGCCGGCTGAATTCGAGTGCCGTACCGACCGCATCTCCAACGGCGAGTCCAAGCAGACAACCACGGTATCGTTGCGCTCTTTCCATGCCAACCTCCTTTATGAACTGTCGCCGGACGGCTAATCTTGATGGCGTCCACTTGTACAATCATGGTTTTCGCGGTTATACCGGACACGCTGTGCACGAATCAGTGAAGAACAGCACCGCTTCAGCCATCTCTGTGCCCGTAAGCTTCTTCCAGGCTCTGCTGTAAAGCTGCAGCTGTCCTGAATAGAAATCCACATGCGCTTTGGCTTCCCCGGCAATGCGATCCGTTTTGAAATCGACCAGGTACCAGCGGCCATTTTCCTTGAAAACAAGATCGATCACCCCCGAGACGAAAACGTTTCTCTCGAGGAAAACAGAAAACGGCATTTCAGCATGTCGTTCCGAGGCGTTCATTGCCCGCTGCCATAGTCCGGACTGCTTCACCTTCTGCAGTTCCGCGGTTATTCTCTCCAGCGGTTTCGAATCGAGTTCAAACTCTTCGCAGAGGCGCTCGATGTCATGAGTCCCGGGTTCGCGGCCGGCAGCCATCCACTCAAGGCATCGATGAATCACGCTACCGTACTTCGGTCCTGCGCCTGATGCCGACTGTGGCGGTTCGCCTGCCGATGTCGTCATTTCAGTCACGCTGCGTTTGGCGAACGATTCTTCCGCCAGAACATGCAGTTTGTTCCTGAGACTGTTCATATCCTGTGCGCATACAGTTCCCCTGATCTTCGACTTGCGTCGCTCCTTTACCGATGTGCTGATTCCTTTCATTGACAGTTCGGGAACATCTCCCTGTAACAATCCCGACCATGCATTGCCGGCCCTGCTTTCGGGAGCCTCGGTCACGATCAGCAGCTGTTTTGCGCGAGTTCCGGCGACATAGAGGAGACGCTGTTTTTCCGCCCCTTGGTATTGTTTTTCCTCCTCCACCTTCTCTTCCCAGCCTGGAGGCTGGGCCACAATTTCCTTGCTGTACGGACCCTTGTCCCTTGTCGCCGCAAAGTATCCGGACGGCCCTGATTTGCCGAACCGGTCAATATGCGAGACGATCAGGCCGGTGTCCCAGATGAATGGAGCCGCCAGGATTACCACGGGCGCTTCCAGTCCTTTTGCCTTGTGAAGATTCATCAGGCGGACCAGGCCGCGACCGCCCGACAGAATCGAAAGAGGCTTGATGTCGGCCTTTATCGCATTGTTGAGCCACTCAACCGCTGATGCGAAGTCGGCTTTTCCTGATCTCTCGGCCTGCCTCACAAACTCGACGAGCTGCAGCAGTCGTCCTGCGTTCGTTGCGCCCAGCGGTGATGAGGCCGCGAGCGGCACCATCCCGGTCTGCTCGATAATGGCTCCGATTGCCGCAGCCGGTGATCGATCCAGTGTCAGGCGCCACCACGACTCAATCTTTGAGAGCGATTGCCCTATCGGATGCGTGGCCGCGGAACCAACGCTGTTTCCTGCCCCAAGAAACCGGTAGTTCCCCCCCAGCTTCTTGTAGTCCCAGAGCTGCTGATATGAGTGACCAAAAAGAGAACTGATAAGCACGCCCGCCAGCGATACCTGGTTGTCAGGATCCGCCAGAGTATTGAGTAGCTTCATGACATCCAGAATCTGCGGCGCATCGAACGTTCCTTTGGCTCCCGTTATCTCAAACGGGATCTCGCGCTCTTCGAGTGCCACTGCGTGCGGCAACAACGCATCCCTTTGCCAGGTGAGGATCATGATGTCATCCGGCCTGGCGGCGCGCAGTCCGCCCTTGTCATCCTGGATTTGCAAATTTCCTTTCAGCGCCCAACGGATCCAGCTCGCAACCAGCTCAGACGACCGCTGGTAGATCTGGTCTTTGTTGGTGGCTCCGTCTATTACAAGCTTGCGTACACCACAGAAGCTGGAGGCGTCCTGTTCGACCGTTGCCATCGGAACGAAGCCGGCCTGGTGCTCTGTCGCCACCGGTGGAAACACCTCCTTGAAGGTGGTATCCACAAAAGAGCCGATCGAGTTGACTGACCGGTAATTGGCGGAAAGGGTCAGGATTTCTCCGCCGCTTTTTCGAACCAACTCCTTGACAGTGTTGTATGCCGAAATATCCGCGCGGCGGAACCGGTAGATCGACTGCTTGGGGTCGCCGACCAGGAAAAGCGCCCCGGGGCGCAGTCTGAATCTGCGCCACTCCGGATTCTTAGCCGGCCGGTCACCCGCCAGATAAAACAGGATCTCACACTGAAGAGGATCGGTGTCCTGGAACTCGTCGACAAGGATGCGCGTAAACCGTCTTGCAAGGAAGAGCCGCACGTCCTCGTGATCACGAAGCAGGTCGCGCGCTTTCATCAGCAGGTCGGTGTAGTCGAGTCTGGATTCGGAAGAGCGGCGCGATGCCGCGAATTCCGCCGCGGCACGAGCGAACGCAATACAGTAAGGATGGATATATTCCCGCCATTCGCGCAGGCTTCTGCGTGCCTCCTCCGCGAATTCGGGATAGGTTTCATCGCGGATCTTCTTTGCATCTTTCCTGTCCGGCCAACGGTTGAGTGTGACCCTGCATTTCTGAAAGAGTTCGAGAATACTGATGAGTTCCTTGTCTTTCGTCACGGTCCGCCACTGCGCCCGCGTGACGGCCTTCTGCAACTCGTCCCATCGATCCTCGGGTTCCTCCGGCGGCATCGCCTTTCGGACGGCATTCAGGAACTTCTGCAGCTCTTTCTGTGCTCGCGACAGATCGGGCTTTTCACGTTCCTTTACGAAAGCCTCCACATCCCGGAACTGGCAGAGCAGTACGTAGAGATCTTTCAGTTCCTTTGCTTCAATTCCAAATTCGTAAAGCTTCTTGAGCGTTTCGTCATTACGAAGGAATGCCTGCGAGATAAAGTCCTGCCAGCACGTTTCCAGGAACAGGCCGGCTTCCGCGTCCTCGATCTCCTTGAAATCAGGATCCAGTCCGGATTCGACCGGGCGCTCTCGCAGCATCCGCGCGCAGAATGAATGAATCGTGCCGATGAAAGCCTGTCCGATATCCGCCAGCGAAGCACGCATCTTTTCTCTCACTGCCGCATCAGGTGCTTCAGCTGCTTCCTTTTCGAGCCGCTGCTGCAGCCGTTCGCGCAGTTCCGCAGCCGCCTTGCGCGTGAATGTCACGGCGGCGATATGATCGATATCGACTCCTCCATGCAACAGCAGTGCGGTGATGCGGTCGACGAGTTTGGTGGTTTTCCCGGAGCCGGCACCTGCTTCCACCAGGAAAGTCGTGTCAAGATCTTCAGTAATGCGTTTCCGAGCTGCAGTATCTGTGGAGTTATTCATTTTCCTGCACCTTCTGAATAAGGTTGGCCGCTTTGTCATTGGATTCCGCGAGCAGTTTCCACCTCTGTTCTTCATCGGGATGGCAGCACGCCTTCCAGTCACAGTATCCGCAGTTGCCCCCAGTACCGAGGAAAACACCGGCGGCCATTGCATCGAGAAGCTCGTTTACGACCCTGAGTCCCTCGGCCCGGCGGCTGGTGTCGCGCATGGCGTAGAAGTTGCCGTCAGCGCGTTCAGTTGAAAAAAGGTAGCCCGAAACCGCAACCGCAGACCTTCTTTCTCCCATTCCGGCCAGTACCTGTTCTGCTGCACAGCCATAGAGAATGTGCTGCAGCTGGGTTCCCCCGGCAGTGTACTGGCCACGTGCAAAGCTATCGGCTCTCCCTGTCTTGTAATCCCATACGGCCCATGTGTTCGGCTTTGCCAGTCTGTCGATCCGGTCGATCCTTCCCCTGAGGAATATACTTTTGCCCCCCGGAAGGTTTATTTCGACGGGATCAGTCATGCCTGAATCCTCGAAGCCGAAAGAGATTTCGAAGTACTCCGGAGTCCCTCGTCCACGGGCGGGGACATGTTTTTCTTCCTCCAGAAAGACCATGATCGACCTGTGCAAAGCCGACCGTTCAGCATCGAACACGCTTTCCGAAGGAGGCGGAATGTGAGCTTTCCATTCGGCGATCACCTCGTCGAGCACCTGCGCGGCCCGTTTCTGGTGTTTCACCGGATCGCGCTTTTCCTTTTTCTCTTTGAGCTCGACCAGGAAACGGCAATAGAAATCATGCAGCAGCGAGCCTCCTTGAAGCGCATCGAGCCACCTGCCGGGTTCGAAGGTCAAGTCCTCTGGTGAAGAAATGCCGAGTACGTGAGAGAAGAAGTATGATCTCGGGCATTTTGCGTAGTTTTCGAGGGAGGTCGCTGAAAGGACGCGCCGCGATCTCCGTGGATCGAATGCCGCATCGCGTTTCAGCCTGCCGTCGAACTCGCCCGATTCATCTTCCTCGCGCTGCTGCATTGCACTTCGTCCCGAACGCAGATCCGGGAAGGCGTCGAGCACCGCCTCCTGGGCATCGTTCAGTACCCCTTTATCTGCAATCTTCGCGAGCCACCACTCGTCACTCCCCAATGGGGTCTGTTCCGGGACAAATGTCGTCGGCGTTCCCAACGCCGCCTCCAGTTCCTCATAGCCGGCTGTCAGTTGTTTGCCGACACCTCCCAGCCGGAACGCCTGGAGCATCAGCGGCGAAGGAAACAGCCGTGAACCGTCTGCAAGGTTTTGCGTCGCATAACTGAGCCAGAGTCTTCCCCTCACGCGCGCCATGGTTTGGCCGAAGACGAATGCTCTCTGCCGTGCCACATCCGCGGATACCTGCAGTCGCCTGCTCAGTTG
>JAAYAM010000103.1 GCA_012719355.1 Acidobacteriota bacterium | reverse complement strand
GGCGCCATGGTGGTCTTCTTCGATGATGTCCCCGAGCTGAGGAACCATCCCGCGATGGTTCAGAAGAGCGACGGCGCCTTCAACTACATGACCACCGATCTGGCAACGCTCGACTTCCGGCTCGAGACGTGGCAGCCGCAAGAGGTCATCTACGTCACAGATGCCCGGCAGCAGCTCCATTTCAGGCAGCTGTTCACGATCTTCATGCGTTGGCATCCGGAAGCGAAAGTGAAGCTCGCCCACGTCTGGTTCGGGTCCATTCTGGGCGAGGACGGGAAGCCGTTCAAGACCAGGTCGGGCGACACCATCAAACTGGCCGATCTGCTCGACGAAGCCGAGGAGCGTGCGCTGCAGGTGGTTTCGTCAAAGAACCCCGATCTGCCGGAAAGCACCCGGCGTGAGATAGCGCGTGTCGTGGGGCTGGGGGCGGTGAAATACGCGGATCTGCTCCCCAACCGCCAGAGTGACTACGTGTTCAGCTGGGAGAAAATGCTTGCGCTCTCCGGTAATACGGCTCCATATCTGCAGTATGCCTATGCTCGTGTGCGCAGCATCTTTCGAAAGGGAGGGCTTGACACCGGAGTCGAAATGCCTGCGCAGCCGGGAGGGATTCGGCTGCGCGAACCGGAAGAGCTTCGCCTGGCAAAGCATCTGTTGAATTTCGGATTCGTGCTCGGGACGGTGGCGGAGGAGTACCGGCCGAATTATCTGTGCAATTACCTCTACGAGCTTGCGGGAATCTTCGCAAACTTTTATGAGAAATGCCCGGTCCTGCGCTCTGAGCCGCCGGCCCGTGCGACGCGCCTGGCGCTCTGCGACTTGACCGCCAGGGTGATGAATCAGGGCCTCGACGTCCTCGGAATCGAGACGCTGGAGAAGATGTAAGTACGGTTGCGTTTATCCGAGAAGTTCTTTCCCGGTGAGGAGGCGGTACGCCTCCACGTACTTCTTGGTTGTCCCCTTCACTACTTCCGGCGGAAGCTCGGGTCCGGGCGGCTTCTTGTCAAACTTTATCTGTTCGAGGTAATCGCGCACGAACTGCTTGTCAAACGAAGGCTGGCTCTTTCCCGGGGCGTATCCCGAGAGCGGCCAGAAGCGAGACGAGTCCGGAGTAATGAGTTCGTCGCACAGGATTATCCTGCCGTCGTGAATCCCGAACTCGAATTTGACGTCGGCGATGATTATTCCGCGCGCCAGCGCATAATCAACCGCGCGACCGTAGATCGACAGCGTCAACTCTCTGAGCCTTTCCGCGACTTCCTTTCCCACAATGGTTACCGCTTCATCATAGGATATGTTCAAGTCATGTCCTGATTCGGCTTTGGTCGCGGGAGTGAAAAGCGGTTCAGGGAGCCGGTCACATTCTCTCAATCCTTTGGGAAGGCGAATGCCGCAAACGGTACCGCTTTCCCGGTACTCCTTCCATCCGGATCCTGCCAGATAGCCGCGGGCGACGCACTCAACGGGGAACATCTTCGCCCGGACCGACAGCATGCTCCGCAGCCGCAGCACTTCACGAAAGCGCCGCAGTTCAGGCGGAAACTCTTCTACCCTGGTGCTGATCAGGTGATTGGGAACAAGATCTCCCATCATGTCGAACCAGAACTGCGACAACTGCGTCAGAACCGCGCCTTTCATCGGAATGGCCGTGGGGAGCACGACATCGAAAGCCGATATCCGGTCTGTTGCAACCAGGAGGAGCTTGTCCTCGAACTCATATATGTCGCGGACTTTTCCGCGCCCAAGCAGCTTCAACCCCTCAAGATTCGTCTCTCTGGATACAGCAATATTATTCAGCATACCCCACCCTGAAAGTATGAATTATAGCATCCGTGTTTGCGTGCCGTCTGTGCTCAGCTGGCGACCGCCTGCTGTGCCTGCCGGAAATCGACGCCTATGATCTTGGAAACCCCGGGCTCCTCCATCGTGACTCCGTAGAGTGTGCTGGCCGTTTCCATCGTGTTCTTGTTGTGGGTGATGATGATGAACTGGGTGTTCTTGCTCAATTCCGAGATGAGGCGCGTAAAGCGCTTCACGTTGGCGTCATCGAGCGGAGCATCGACCTCGTCGAGGACGCACAGCGGGCTTGGCCTGTACCGGAATATGGCAATCAGGAGAGCAAGGGCGGTCAGCGCCTTCTCTCCTCCCGAAAGCAGGAGTACATTCTGCAGCCGTTTGCCGGGCGGTTGTGCAATGATGTCTATGCCGCTCTCGAGCAGGTCTCCTTCGTCGAGGAGTTTAAGATCGCACTGGCCGCCGCCGAACAGGATCTGGAAGACTTCCTGGAAATTCTGGCGGATAGATCTGAACGCTTCGTCGAACTGTTCCACCGACCGCCGGTTGATTTCGGAAATCGCCTTCTGGGTGTCGGCGATCGATTTCTCGATATCGAGCCGCTGTCCATTGAGAAACTGATATCTCTCGTCCAGTTCCTGGTACTCTTCAAGTGCGCGCATATTGATTGCGCCGAAGTTCTCGATCATCTTGCGCCGCCGGTCGTGTGATTCCGACACTTCCTGGTAATCTCTGGCCCAGTCCGTCTCCTCTATTTCGGTGATCAGCTCGGCAACAGGGACATGAAACTCATCCTGGCAGCTCCGCTCCAGGTGCTCGAGATCGTTTTCCACCCTGGTCTTTTCGATCTCGATCCTGCTGCGTACCGCCATCGCTTCCTCGCGCAGGGCGTGCAGGCTGCGGAGCTGTTCTTCGAACTCTGCCAATGTCGACCTGTGTGCGGTCAGCTCATTCTGCTGTGCTTCGAGCGACTCGCCCGTTTCCTGGATCAACCGGCCGATTTCGGCTATCTTGAACCTGGCCTGTTCCTGTGCAGCCTCGAGTTCGGCAATACGCTTGACGGCCGCTGCCGCTTCGGTACGAAGCAGCTCGCCGCGTTTTCGTACATCATTCAATTCGTTGGAAAGGCGCCGCAGATCAGCCTCGATGCCGGATTTCCGTTCCTGCTTCACCGCGTGGGCCGATACGAGCGCCCCCAGCTTCTGCGAAAGCTCAGAGCTCTCGTTCCTAAGCGACTGCAGGCGTGAATTCATCTCGCGCAGTTCTTCTGAACCGGTGCCGCTGCGCTCTTCGATTCCCTTTATGTCGACCGCGGCCTGTGCCAGTTTTGCTTCCAGCTCGATCTTTTCTTCCGCCAGTTGCCCGAGCTCCGAATTGGCGACCCTTTCCGCCTGTCCGATCTTCTGTAGTTCTGTTTCAAGCCGGGCGATTTCATGCTTCTGCAGGGCGGTGTCGACTTCGAGCTTGCGCGATTCGGCCGTCAGCACCTTGAGCGACTCGGCGACCGAAACCTGTTCCTGCTTCATGCCGGCAAGCTCCGACCGTGTGGCCTGGATCTTCTCCTGCAGGGATGCCAGCTTCTTTCCGAGATCCCGCTTCTCGCGTTTCAGCGCAAGGAAGCCGGCCATCGATTTCTTCTCGCCCGCGGCCGTCAGGGTGCCACGGGGCGAATATGATTCTCCCGACAGGGTCAGGAAATTGGCCCCCGACAGATCTTCGGCCACACGGAACGCGGTGTGCAGATCCGAGACCATCACTGTCGAAGCATACTGAGGAAGCGCTCGCTCGAACGCCTCCTTCACGTCGGAGTTCATGCGCAGCAGATCGTCGAGCCACCCGATCACGCCGTCGCCCTTGAGTTCGGGACGATTCCGGGGTGCGTGGCAGCCGTGGCCGTTGCGCAGGGTCATGAAGGTGCACTTGCCGGCTCCGATGCGCCTGAGGCGGTCGACCGACTGTACGGCATCGTCGCGGCTGTCGACCAGTATGTACTGCAGCGGATCATTGAGGTAGTCCTCGAGCGCCGCTTCGTATGCGGGATCGGTCTCGATGTGGTCCGCAAGCGTCTTGGCCTGACACGGTTCTTCGCCGGGAATTCTGGCCGAAAGAAACTTCTGCACACCTTCGGAGTAATTGCTGCGCCTGCGCTCAATTTCCTCGAGCGAAGAATAGCGGTGCTGCATGAGGCTGTGTTCGTTCGTCTGCTCCTGCAGCTCGTCCGAAATCTGTTCGAGGCGTGCCGCCAGATGCGACTGCCTCTCCTCGAATTCTTCGCAGCTCTGTGCAACCTCCTGTTGCCGCGCCTTCTTGATCTCGAACTCGTGCCGTACCTTCTCCAGCTCTTCGAGCCGCGTGATCCGTTCGCGGGCCGCGGCCTCGCGTTCGTCTTCGAGGCGGCCCGTCCGTGCCGCGATACGATCGAGACTCTCCTGGCAGCGTGCCTGGAGGTTCTTCAGATCCGTCAGCTTGCCCGCTCCCGTCAACAGGAACGAGCGCAGATCGTCGATCTCTCCTTCAGTTCTCCGAATGCTCTCCTGCAGCGCCACGCTTTTTGCCTGTTCGGCATCGAGGACCGCCTTTTCACCCGCTATCTCCTGGGTGATGAGACGCGAGGCTTCTCCCAGACGCTCCATTTCGCTGCGGATCAGCCTGCTGCGTTCTTCATTGGCGGCCTGCTCTCTCTCGAGATCACTCCTGCGTGCGGCCAGGGCACGCTTCTGCGTCTCCTGGTTCTCGAGCTGGTTCTGTGCGTTTCCGGCATCTACTCTTAGGGCCGACAGCTGTTCACGGATCCGGTTGACCTCCTCTTCCCGCGCCGCAGACGCTCCTCTCGCGGTTTCGCGCGCCAGTTCTGCCTTTTCCAGGTCGGCCAGCACTGTCCGCTCGCTCTCCTGAGCGGTTGCAAAACGTGTCGAGCAGTCCGCGAGCTTAGCCCTGAGCTGACGCTCCTCCATTCCTACCTTCAGCCGTTGGATCGACCGGAGTTCTTCCCGCAGCCTTGCATAGCGGCGCGCCTTGGCTGCTTGCCTGCGGAGTGAATTGAGCTGGCGGACGACCTCCCGGATGATGTCCTCGGCGCGCACCAGGTTCTGCTGTGCCATCTGCAGCTTCATCTCCGCCGAGTAGCGGCGGCTCTTGAACAGCGTGATCCGCGCAGCCTCTTCGATCAGGGCGCGCCGTTCAGCAGGCTTCGAACTCAGAATCTGGCCTATACGGCCCTGCTCGAGGATGGCGTAAGAGTTGGGCCCAAGTCCCGTTCCTTCAAACAGCGCCTGGATGTCTTTAAGCCGAACACGGCGCCCGTCGAGGTAATACTCGCTTTCGCCGGAGCGGTAGAGGCGGCGGCCGACGGTGAAGTTTTCGGGATTCAGGTCGGGTACCCCCGGTATCTCGATCGGGTTCGACAGCGCGAGCGTCAGGATGACCTCCGCATAGCCCGTCGGCTTGCGCTTCTGGGTCCCGTTGAAGATCACCCCTTCCATCTTGTCGGTACGGAGCGATTTTGCACTTTGCTCTCCAACAACCCAACTGATGGCGTCGGAAATATTGCTCTTTCCGCAGCCGTTGGGGCCGACGATCGCGGTTATCCCTTCATTGAAGGGAATATGGGTGCGGTCGCAGAATGACTTGAATCCAACGAGCTCCAGTTTCCTGATTTGGTCCATGAATACAGAATTCCCGTTCAGAGTTAACGAAGGTTCATTTTGAAGAAGCCGGCTACCTGCCTGTCATAGCTTCTGAGATCGTCGCCGCTCATCAGGTGGACCCGTGAGGTCCTGAACGAAATCATCTCCTTCTGCGGCTGGATCCTGTCATAAATGGCTGTCGTCAAATCGCCCAGCCCTTTGCGGTTATCCCCCTTGATAAACAGAATCATCCTTCCCGAGATGGCGTCGAGAGGAAGTCTGGTGCTATAGGATGCGCCGCTGAAAAGGTGAGCGATCTTGAATATCTGATGGCAGCAGAACTGTGCAAGCCTGTTTTTCAGGCCGAATTCCTCCGCGATTGTGCAATCCAGGAAATCAGATGGCGACTCAAAGGCGCTGTCGGCCACGATGGCCCTGACTTCATCGACGGCGGCTGCCGTATGAAGCGCCGAAAGCGCCCCAACATCAACACCCCAGATCCCCAGCCGGTTGCGGTTGCTCTCCGGGCGCTCCTGCATGAAACGCACCGCCTGCAACATATCTCCCGGTTCCTGCAACCCGAGGGTACTCGCTCCCCGCGGCGAGGCGCCGCAGCCGCGCTGCTCGTAGACGAGCAGGTTGAACCCCGCTTCATGCAGCAGCGTGGCCAGGCTGAGCGCGTCCGACCGGCTCATGCCGTAGCCGGGGGCCAGAATGATTCCGGGGGCGCCCTTGAGTCCTGGAATCCACCACGCCGGAATCGGCTCCCCCTCAATTGAAGTGAAGTGTACATCCATGGACGGGAGAAGGTAATAGGAAGGATTGACCGTCTCTGCAACCTTTCCTGGATGAGAAATCTTGTAGACCATGATGCTCAGGATGATCACAACCGCTGCCAGCAGCAGAATCGCTCCCGGGAGAATCATCCTGAATGACCGTTCCTGATAGCGGGCTCTTGCAGCCATGGGCCAGAAACTCCAGAAAAGCACGGAACACCTTCAGCGCTGCGGGTTTTCCATGCCGATAATGTTTCCAATTTTGTATATCTGCCAGCTGTCGAACCGGGGGAACTATAGCACAGCAGTTCTGGAGAGACAAAGCGAAATCACAATATATCGGGTCTCGGAAAGGGGTAGCCTACTATATATTGAGGGCCGCGGTTAGGCGGGAGGGCTGCCGATCAGCTTTCGTAAATCCTCTGGAGTGTTGATATTAGCAAGATCTGTATCTTTAAAGTTGCCTTCATCAGGATCCACCCACCGGACCAGGAGGCCGTATTCGAGGAAAGTTTCGACTACTTTGTTGGCTCTGCGGGCAAGCGCGAGTTCGACGGCATGAAGGCAGCTTCGGCGGTAGACGGCGCAGAGCGGATGGGCGATTCCGTCGCTTGTGCGGGGAATCGCGGCGTCGAATCCTTCGACGAGGCGGATCAACCGGCGCAGAAGCGGAAGCGTCAGATTCGGCAGGTCGCAGGCGAGAACGACATACAGCGGGCACTCTCGGTAAAGCATGGCTGCATGGAAGCCCGACAGCGGACCTTGTCCGGCGAACCGGTCCGGCACGATGGGCAAATCCAGGAACGCGTAGCTTGAAATGTCGTTAGATGAAATCAGGATCTGGTTTGTCAAGGGACGCAGCCGTTCCGCCAGTATCCTGATGAGGGGGCGGCCGCCGATTTCAAGCAGCGCTTTGTTCGTGCCCATCCTGCGGCTTTTGCCGCCGGCCAGGATTACCGCGCACACCTCGTCGCGTCTACGCATGGGAAGAAAGTAGGCCACGGTGGCGGTGAAGATCAAGATGAAAGATACGGGCTTATCCGCGCAAGGACAGGGGGGGAAGGGCGGAAACCCTGACCCTTCATGCTATACTTGTCACCTTCGAACGCTACTCGAAAGGCAAAGTCGGATGGCAAGAAACTGGTTTTTCCCGGTTATGGCGGCGCTTGCGTTGCTCGGTACGGCAATGTCGGCTCCGGCACAGACAGGGTTTTTTAGGATTGAGGACGTTCGGCCCGGCATGAAGGGGGTCGGCAGAACCTGTTACCAGGGGACGACACCTGAGGAGTTCCAGGTCGAGATTCTCGGGGTTCTGCATGGGATGAATCCGGGTGCGAGCGCCGTACTGGCCCGGTTCAGTGGCGGAGTGATCGACCGGGTCGGGGTGTTTGAGGGGATGAGCGGCAGTCCGGTTTTCATTAACGGGAAACTCCTTGGAGCGGTCGCATTTACCTATGCGTTTGCGAAAGAGGCGATTGGCGGAATCACCCCCATCACCCAGATGGTGGAAGCCTTCGAACAGCCTCCCTCGGGAAGCAGGGTAATCATGAACAGGAGCGCGTTTCAGGGAATTCGGCTTCCGCTCCCTTCGAAGAAGCAGGATTGGTCTGGGGAGCTGGAAGCAACCGCCCAAAGACTCCGGCTTTCAATGCCGGCCCTTTCCGGGGGGCATTCTCTCATTCCGATCGCGACGCCCGTCAGTTTCGGCGGGCTTGCCAATGAGACCCTGAAGGCGTTTGCCCCGCAGTTTCGCGCGATGGGCATGTCGGTTCTGCAAGGGGCAGGAGGGAAGAGCCCCGCAAAAGCAAAGGGATCGGCGGATACCGGACGGCTCGAGCCCGGCTCAAATCTGGTAGTGCCGCTGGTCCGCGGGGACCTGGACGTTTCGGCAGGCGGCACGGTTACGCATGTCGACGGAAACCGCGTTTATGCATTCGGCCACAACCTGCTCGACCTGGGATTCACCGACCTGCCGATGCATACCGGGAGAGCCATCACGATTTTCCCCAGCCTCGAGAGCTCGTTCAAAATTATGGAAACCGGGGAACTTGTCGGATCGATACGTCAGGACAGGGGATCAGGCATCTACGGCATTCTCGGCGAAAAGCCGAGGATGGTTCCGCTGAGTATCAGGCTGACAACGAGCAGAGGTGCCACGAAGCAGTATCTTTACGAACTGGCGCGTGATCCATTCCTTACGCCTCTCCTGGTCAACCTTACCGTCTACAACACGATCGTGACGTCGGAGCGGGCGCAGGGAGCCGTGACCTTGCGAATCAAGGGGATCATCAACGTCAAAGGGGAGCAGGACATAATTCTGGACAACCGCTTCAGCTCCGACAGCGGCGCCCCGACTTCCGCCTCTCTCTCGATCGCCGTCCCTGTCAACTACCTGATGACGGCCGGGTACAGAGATCTGGATCTGGAGAAGATCGATCTGGAGATAACGGCCGAGGAGAATGACAGGTCAGCCATTCTGGATTCAATACGATTGACTCGCAATCGGGTGAAGGCGGGAGAGAAGCTGCAGCTTGAAGTCTCTTACAAGAGAATAAACGGCGAAGTCATCCAGGCTTCCTATCCGATCCAGGTACCGGAGAGCGCGTCTCCCGGGCCGCTGACGCTGCTGGTTTCCGATGGCGCGACCCTGACGACCCTGGATGAAAAGGAGGAAGGGGAGAACCTGATTCCGCGTGATCTTACCCAGCTCGTCAAGTTCATCAATCACCTCAGGAAAAACGATCACCTCTATGTGCGTTTCTTCCGCCGTGAGCCCGGCGCCCTCGTTCGGGGAGAAGGGCTGCCGGGACTGCCTCCATCAATACTTTCAATTCTCAAATCGGACCGCAAGGCTGGTGCGATGACTCTGATCAACACGTCGGTTCTGATGGAGTATGAGATGCCGAGGACGGAATACATGGTGGCGGGCGCTAAAACCCTGAAACTCGAAGTCATCCCGTAGCCGATCGAATCTGATGCAAACCCTTGGTCAAGGAGCTGCTGCTATGCGCCACCTATTGTTCGCGACTTTTCTGATCCTGTCCCTGCTGCCTGTGTCCGCCGTTGCCGTGACTCCGCAGTTCTGGGAGAACTTTTCGCAGGAGGACCTGCTCAAGGGGAGTTTCAATCACGTATCCCTGAATCCGGATGGGAAGCTCCTGATGGGTCCGGCCTATGATGTCTTTTATGACACGGGGCAGCATTACATCTTCTCACTGGTGAGGGACAAGTCCGGGAACATCTTTGTCGGCACCGGCGATGAAGGCAAGGTTTTCAGAGTGGATCCGCAGGGGAAGGGGAGCCTCTACTTCCAGTCGAGGGAACTGGACATTTTCGCGATGGCGCTTGACAATGCCGGCACGCTCTACGTAGGGACTTCGCCGGACGGGAAAGTCTACAAGGTGACCGGGCCGAATCAGGCTACTGAGTTCTGCAACCCTGAGACCAAGTACATCTGGTCGATGATCTTTGATGATGCAGGAAACCTCTACGTCGGAACCGGGCCGAACGGCGTCATTTACAAAGTCGACAGCAGCGGGAAGAAGACGGCTTTCTATACCTGCAGCGATGCTCACGTGCGGCACCTGGCAAAACAGGACAACCGCATCCTTGCCGGCACCGCCCCGTCGGGGCTTGTCGTCCAGATCGGGCCGGACGGAAAAGGATTCACCCTGATCGATACTCCTCTCGAGGAGGTTCATGCGCTCAGAATCGATTCTTCCGGCGTCATCTACGCTCTTGCGTCTTCGGCAAAGGGATTGGGAACGACGCTCCCTTCTTCGACTGAAACCACGACGTCGGGAGACTCCACCGCGACGGTTACCATCGAGTCGGTCGTGACTGCCATTGGCGAAAGAGCCAGGGATACGAAAGTAGTGACGGCGCCGGGAGGCGAGAAGGGAATGCCCAAGTCCGCCGTTTATGCGATAACGAGGGATGGGAGCATCGAGACAATCTACAGCTCCGACGATCTGATGGCCTACGATGCGGTTCTTCGTGAAGATGGGAGCCTGATGATTGCCGCCGGGCCGAAGGGGAGGCTTCTGTCTGTCGATACGGCAAAACAGGTGACGGTGATTTCGGATACTCCCGATGAAGATCTGACCTGTCTTCTGGCTGCGGGTAACGTCACGTACGTCGGTTCCAGCAACCAGGGGAGACTCTACAGGCTGGAGCAGCAGAGGGCCCAGGGAGGGACGTTCGAGTCCGGCATTCTGGATGCTGGCGTGGTCTCTTCGTGGGGTAAGATTTCGTGGCGGAGAGTGAATACTGCGCGAGGCACCGTCGCAATTTCGACAAGGACCGGGAATACTGAAAAGGCGGACGCCTCGTGGAGCGACTGGAGCGAGTCGTACTCCGCCCCGGGATCGCAGATCACGAGCCCTCGGGCGCGCTATCTGCAGTGGCGCGCGAACTTCAAGGCGGGTTCAACGACAGAGGATGCTCTCGACGGAGTGAGAATCGCATACCTGCAACAGAACCTGCGTCCGCAGATCATCAGCATTGACGTGCTTCCGTTCGGGGTGGAACTGCAGAAGCAGCCTTCCCTGTCGGCCGGAGGACTCACGATGGTGACTCAGGCCATTACTCCAGACGGCCGGTCACTGAACTCGCCGCGTGAACGTGCGCGGGAGACGCAGGAGCTTCCGCCGAGGCAGGTGCTGCGTCCCGGCTCTCAGTCGTTTACCTGGAAAGCTATTGATGAAAACAATGACTCGCTCGACTATTCGATCTTCTTCAGGGGAGATGGAGAGTCCGACTGGAAGCTTCTTGCTGAGAAGATACAGGACAACTTCTATTCGCTCAATGCGACCTCGCTCCCGGACGGCACCTACAGGATCAAGGTGATGGCAAGCGATGCGCCGAATAATCCCTTCGACAGGTTTCTGGTCGGCGAACTGGTATCTGGTCCTTTCACCATCTCCAACACGTCGCCGAAGGTGAGCATCGCGGGGCACAAGATCGACGGCAGGCGGGTCGAGCTGCAGTTTGTATCAAGCGTACGTACGGGGCGCATCGCGACCGCCGAATTCTCCATCGATGGCGGCGAATGGAACCTGGTGTTTCCCGTCGACGGCATCGCCGATTCCGAGCAGGAGGAATACCGGGTGACGACGCCGGAGCTTTCGACAGGGGAGCACCTCATCGGAATCAGGACCAGCGATGCCGACGGCAACACCGGCACCACAAAATTGGTGGTCAGAATAATCTGATCAGCAACCGGTGGGTGAAGTGGTAGAATGCCGATTCTAGAGTATCAGTAAATCAATCGAATTCAGGGTTCTGGATTCTTTTCAAACGAGTTCTTTATGAATAATAAACTGCATCGTTCTGCAATCGCTGGAGCAATCGCGCTGTCACTTCTGTTTTGCCTGGCGCCGCTTGCGGCCGCTGAGACAGTGCTGCAGGTGAAGTGCGTGGATTCTGCTGGGGCGGCCGTGGAGGGTGCCAAGGTCTACGCCTTAAATCTTAAGACACAGAAGTCGAAAGACAAGAAATCCGACCGCCAGGGCACGGCCGAGCTGAAGCTTGATGATGGGACGTACCGGTTTTTTGCGCGCAAGGAGGGATTTGCCCCCGCCCTTTATGAGTTTGTGACGCTGCCCGGATCCGAAACCACCGTCACTCTTAAAATGGCCGCTGGCGAGGACGCGAAGCTCTACTTTGAGGATCCGGCCGAAGAGAAACGGGCCCATGCCCTGCTGGGTCAGGCGCTTGATTTGTACAAGCAGAGCAAATTCGCCGACGCCGAGGGGATGCTGCGTCAATCGCTCGAGGTGAATCCATCGAATGCCGAGGCTGCATACTATCTTGGAGTGTCGCTGCTGCAGCAGGAAAAATTCGATGAAGCCCAGGGAGCGCTCGAGAATGCCGAGAAGCTGGCTAAGATTTTCGCCGGAGTCTCAGAGGGAGACCAGACGGTCAAGGTGTACAACCAGATAATCGGCAGTGTGGCGCAGTTGCGCATCAAGCTGCCGGCCATCAGGGGAGAATCGGCAAATAAGAAGCGGAATTACGAGCTTGCGATAAAGGAATTCTCCGAAGCCATCCGGCTCGATCCGAACAGCCCTGACAATCATGCGAACCTTGCAATCGCGCTGGCCAATGCCCAGAAGTTCGACGAGGCGTTGTCGTCGATGGACAAAGCAATTCAGATGAAGCCTGGAGAAAGCCAGTACGAGCAGCTGAAGAAGACGATCCAGGCGAAGAGGGAGGCCGCGGATATTGAGCGGGCCAAGGCATCGCTCGATGAAGGGAACAAACTGCTGGAGAGCGACGCGGCGGCCGCGCTGCAGAAGTTCGAGGAAGCTTACAAGGCGGTTCCGCAAAATCAGCAGTACGTGATAGTCCGGCAGATTGCCAGGGCGTACGCGAAGCTGAACCAGCAGGAGAAGGCTGTCGAGTCATTCAGGAAATCGATCGAGCTTGCCCCTGAGGACAAAATCGCGGAATACCGGAATTCGTTCGCGCAGTATTACCTGGATGTGAAGAAGTTTGACGAAGCACTGGACGTGCTCGCCGATCCGAAGAATTCCGCGGATCCTGAAGCGGAGCTGATAACGCTGGCCAGAAACGCAAAGGACAAGCAGCCGGTTCTCGCGGAAGCCGCACTCGAAAGGGTGCTGAAATCGAATCCCGGTAACATTGACGTGTACTATGAACTCGGGCAGCTGTACTACATGGACGGGAAAGAGAAGGACGCACGCACGAAAGAGCTGCTTACCAAGTACGTGGAGAGCGGCAAGGATGAGTCCAAGCTGGAAAATGCCAAGAGCATGCTGATTATCATCAACCGGAGAAGCAAATAACCGGTTTGTGCCACAGATTGCGCAGGATTTGAATCAACCTGTGCAATCTGTGGCCGCCTCCGAGATTCAGAACGGGATTTCTTCCGCGAGATCTCCTTCCGTCTTCGCCGTCTTTGTTTTCCGCCTGGTTGTCTTCGCTTTCGTCTTCGTCGCCGTCGTCTTCTTCGGCTTTGTCGTTGTAGCGGTCTTTCTAGTTCTCTTCGTTTTCGGTTTTTTCTCGGTCACTTCCGCTTCAGGTTCGGGCGTGGGTGTGGTCTCCGGTTGAGGTTCGACTGCCGCGGAGACCTCGACCGCCGGCTCCTCGGCCTCGGACTCAGGCTGTGGAGGCAGTACCGCCGTGGCGGGCGTTTCTGCGATATCGACTTCCACGTTCTCAGATCCCACTTCAACGGTCTCGGGTATCACCTGTTCTTCAACCGCTAGCGGCTCCTCGGTCACGTGTTCGACGGTTGCATTCGTTTCCACAACTTCCGGCTGCGGGAATTTTTCTGCCGGGTAGATCCGCAGGATACCCTGACGATTCCGTTCTACGCGCAGAATCCCCTCTTTGCCGGCGAGCCGTACCAGGTCGTAAGTGCTGGCGAGTCCAAACTGCCGTTCATCGAACGAAGGCTGGAGAGAGCGTATGAACTGCTTGAACGTACGCAGGTACATAGGCCAGTGCGGTACGGTTTTCGGTTCGCGGAGCAGATTCTGTAATGCGCGGATCGCCTCTCCCGGCTGTGAAACCGGCGGCGGCTGCGGCGGTTCGGCCGGCGCGGCTTCCTGAACCGGCTGTGGTTCCGGCGGTTCGGAAGATTCCTTTGGGGACTCCTCCTCTTCTTCCTGGGTCTCCTTCAGTTCGACGAGCAGGCTCCGGTCGACCTGTTTGAGGTTGACGAAGCCGGCATCGGCGACCTTCTGGATGAAGTCGCGGAAGCTGCTGACTCCGTAATCCCTTTCGGAAAAAGTCGAGTCGAGCTGAAGTAACGTGCTTTTCAGCAGGCCGAGCTGCGGCGAGACCTCCCGGTCCGACAGCACCTTCAGTGCGCGACGGATCAGCGGAAGTGCGTTTTCGAGCGAGGCGGGACTTGCTGCCTGGCTTCTGCCCACGCTCTTCCTTGTTCCCGACTGGGTGCCGATAAGGTTTTCGTACGAGATAAATTCGTGGCAGTTCTTCTGCAGAATGACACTGGTGAACGCACGGCCCCCTACGATGAAAACGGTCTTGTCGTATTGTTTGAGCTTTTCCACGAGCGCGATGAAATCGCTGTCTCCGCCGACAATGACGAAGGCATTAATGTGGTTGCGGGTGAAAGCCATTTCCAGTGCGTCGAGAGCCAGAGCAATGTCGGCGCCGTTTTTGTCTCCACCCGGAGTCAGGTTGCGCTGCACCATCTGGACCGCGTGCTGTGTCATGGCGCGGCTGAAGTCCTCAGCTCGCTTCCAGTCTCCGTAGGCTATCTTGGATATCACCTGCCCCTTTTCCTTGATCGCCTCGAGAACTGTCCCAACGTCGAAATTGCGGTTCAGAGACTGCTTCACACCAATGGCGATATTGTCGAAATCGATGAATACCGCGATCTTCAGACGCTCTTCACTTGAATTTGTCATATTTGAATTGAACCTATCCTAATAGGGTACAACACTTGTCCCTCGAATGGAAACCCGCTGTTGCGACGGTTGCCTGCTGAAAAACAAATAATACTAGACTGGAGTAGTCGAATGAATAAAAGAAGATGCGAAAAATGGCGCCGGGAGTAAGGCGGTTTGTCCTGAAAAGCATGGTATTGTAGCAGAGGCTCATGGAGGATTTTATGGATCGTGCGACGGCGGAAATGTGGATGCGGGAAGCGCTTGATGAGGCACGGAAGGGAGAATCCGAGGGCGAAGTTCCAGTCGGGGCGATTCTCCTGCTGAATGAGAAAATCATTGGGCGCGGCCACAACAGTCCGATTCGGTTGAACGATCCGACGGCGCATGCCGAGATTCTGGCACTGCGCCAGGCCGCCCGCGTCAGTCAGAACTACCGTCTTCCCGGCTCGATCCTGATCGTCACGATCGAGCCGTGCATCATGTGCGTGGGTGCGGTGATACAGGTGCGCGTCGAGGAGGTGATTTACGGGGCTGCCGATCCGAAGGCGGGAGCCCTGGGTTCGCGTTTCCAGCTGCAGGACTGGGCCGCTCTGAATCACACTTTCCGGGTGGTTCCGGGGGTGCTCGAAGCGGAATGTGCGTCGCTGATGAAGCAATTCTTCGCTTCGCGCCGATGAGCTTGCCGCCTGCGACTTACCTGGCAAGGTATCCGGAACGGGTGCGCACCGTCAGCCTTCCTGCATTGGGCGCATTGACAGTAACCTTGATTTCCCTGTAAACCCCGTCTTTCTTCTGATTAGTGGGGACATAGCCCAGCGTGTATTGCGAACGGATGTCCGTGGCAATGTGTCTGCACGCTGCCGACAGTTGTGCCCCATTGCCGGGGAAGTAGACCTCTCCTCCGGTGATTTCGGCGAGTTGTCTCAATGCCTTTGGATTGCTCTCACGGCGGTTGCTGTAGATTCCGATGGTGTAGATCATCGTGTTGGAAGCTGCCGCCATGTCGGTCGCCTCTTTGAGCGTCCTTCTGCTCGAG
>JAAYAM010000102.1 GCA_012719355.1 Acidobacteriota bacterium | reverse complement strand
GGTGGAATGTGGGTGGCGATTTGGTGACGGTACGTACCCCTAATGATGTGCTTGGAATGCATATGCTCATGACGGGACTGATTGTTTTGCTTCTCTCATTCATAGGTGTGCCTGCTCGGAGAGTAATTCCGGGAATAGGAGGCGGGCACGTCGTTGTGATCACGTTAATATTGAGTGTTGTGATTCAACTAATGTGGATCTACTCGTTAACCCTGGATCAGCACACCCCATAAGGCAGCTCGGGTTACCACAAATGCTTGTTTGCAAACGCGCGACCGGATCCGGTTTTCAGGTAACGCTCAAAAGCGACTGCACGTTCATCGTCCTCGAAACGTATGGCCGTGATTATTCGCCACGGCGCGAACCTTGAAGTGCAAAGTGAATTGCCTTGATTGTGAGTGGCCAGGCGCCGCTGGAGATTACTCGTCAATCCCACGTAGCGCTGTTCGGGATGAGGGATGCTTCGGAGCAGGTAGACGTATTTCATCTCGAAGAGAGATCTTATCGCGTCCTCCTTCGTCCACCTTCGCTGCGCTCCGGTGGACCTACGGCGGACAGCCTTCGCTAAAACTCCGGCTTGCCAGCCGGAGTTTTAGCGAAGGCTGGCGGAGAGGGTGGGATTCGAACCCACGTACCCCCTTTTGGGGGGTAACTCGATTTCGAGTCGAGCCCGGTACGACCTCTTCGGTACCTCTCCGGTGCAACAAAGCCTATCAGAGTTTGGTTCCGTTCACCAATGCTCTTTGTGATGGCGGAACATTTCCATGCTCCCCGGGGCTAGGATGGAAGGGAGGCTGGTCTTTCAGCCTCAATCTGCTTCAGAACACTCTCGACCAACTCCTCGTTGTCCTGTTTCGATAGGTTCCGCTGGAGGAGTTTCGATGCGATTTCAAACGACAAATCGGCCACCTCGTTTCGTATCTGCCGCAGCGCCCTGACGGTGTCGGTCTCGATCCGCCGCCGGGCTTCGCGAACGATCGCTTCGGCGTCCTCCCGGGCTTTCTCCTTCATCTCCTCCCGGAATCTGTCCGCATCGTCCCGGCTCTTTGACAGAATCGTTTCCGCCTCTGCATGAGCGTTCCTGATGATCTCGGTCGAACGCTTGTTCAGCTGCTCCAGCTCCAGCTTCGCCTGCTGCGCATCTTCCATCGCCTTCCTGATCGTCTCACGGCGGGCTTCCAGCGCGCGCAGCAGCGGGCGCCATGCAAACTTCGTAAGCAGCCCCAGAAGCACCAGGAACGTGATAATGGTCCAGATTGCCAATCCGGGATCCGGCTGGACTAGCGGATTATTCATAAGTTCTTTCCTCGCACCTTACTTCAGCAACACGATGAGCAGGACAACCACTTCCGCGATGATGGCAACGCCTTCCAGCAGGAAGAGCGGCAGGTTGACCGCGCCGCTGATCTGTGCCGCCGCTGCAGGCTGTCGGGCAATGCTTTCGGCCGCCGCCGCCGCGAACCTTCCAATGCCGAGCGCCGCCCCGATCACGATCATTCCCAGACCCAGCGCCGCTCCCAGATAATGCCATACCGCGGCTTCCGCGGCCGGCGCCGCCTCCTGCGCATAGGTGGATGGCACTGCAATCACCGACATCAGGGCAACAGCCAGAAAGGCTGCAACAAACGCGCCGCGCGAAAATCCTCTCTTCTTCATTCTCCTATCCTTTCGAGTAGATTCATTTTCAATGGTGAACGTGGATGGCCATGCCTATGAACACGGCCGAGAGCAGCGTGAAGACATAAGCCTGCACAAGCACTACTATGCATTCCAGAGCGGAAATCCCCACAGCCAGAGGGATCGAAATCACTAGCCCGACAGCAATCCCGGCAATTGCGGTCCTGGCCATTTCGGCGAATAGAAAGACCAGCGACAGCACCGCAAGAATCGCTATGTGGCCCCCGGTCATATTGGCCGCAAGTCGCATTGTCAATGCGAACGGCTTTACAAACATGCTCAGAAGCTCGATCGGGATCAAGAGGACGTATATCGGCCATGCCAGTCCGGACGGCACAAGGTTCTTCCAGTGCTGCAGAAACCCGTGCGCCCTGGTACCCGCTACAATGATCGCCAGAAATGTCACGATGGCCAGACCCGCCGTCACATTGAAGTTGGCCGTCGCGGTCGTACCTCCTTCGAGCAGACGTCCCAGAAAAGTGGAGCTGTCGGCTCCCACGACCCAGTGGTTCATCAGCCGCACCACTTCGAAAATCGGGATCAGCCCGATAAGGTTTGCCGTGAATATGAAGGCAAAAAAGGTCAGGATCAACGGCGTCCACGTGTCTACCCACTTCGAACCTACGTTCGGCGCTACGATCGAATCACGGACGAATTCGACAACCGTCTCCAGCCCGCTTCCTGCCGTCGATGGAACCGGCCCCTGCTTCAGATGGCGCCTCACCATCCACGTAACCACCACGAAGACCAGCAATGCCACCAGCCACAGCATGAATACGTGTTTCGTGACCGAGAAATCGATTCCGAAGATCTCCGGAAGAGGGATCAGGGGATGTTCCGCACTGTTGGCGATGTGGTGGATTATGGTCTCGCCTGCGTTGAACCCTTCTTTTTCACTCGCGGCGTGCGCGGCCGCTGCGCCATGTGCCTGAACTGCGGCTGTAAACCACATCATCTATTCCGATCCATTTCTGAATGTCACACGGGACCCCGGCCCCGGAGACTGTAGACGGTGCAAGCCTAACGCCTCTGCCAGATGCAGGGAGATATAATAACACATGAAACTGATGACAAAAGGAAACGGCTGCACCGCACCTGATTTGATGACGACAGCGACATACAGGGCGAAGCAGACCATCTTGGCGGCAAACGACTTTATCATATAACCGGTCAGAGACCCTGGATTGCGGGCGTAACGGCGTCTGATCGCAATCCAGGTCACCAGGGCCGATGCCAGCGGACCCGCCATCCCGAGCCAGACCTCCAGCCTGTTTTCATCAGACAGGCTCGTGACGAGGAGGGCGGACAAAACCGCTCCCGCCAGCATTCCCCAGAACAGTCTCATTTGCGCCAGACAATTTTTGCGAGTTCAAAGAACCCGACCACTATACCCAACAGCAACCCGATGATCAGAAACAGGGGCGAGGTGCCGCGCCAGGCGTCAATCCCGTACCCTATTCCGCCCAGCAGCAGGATTGCTCCAATCAGGGTGTAGCCTGCGACAACCGCAGGACCCGAATTGCGCAGACTCTCCTGCATATACCGCAAAGACCTTGCCAGGAAAATCTCCCGATCCTGTTCTTTATCGGACATATGCACCAACAGAAAACGCGCATTATAGCAAAGTACCCATCAAAACATAACAGGTTTAAAGGCCGCATCTCCAGCTGGCCAAGCTAGGGCTGCGCCGGACTCGGGTCGGGGAAGAGCAATGGGTGCAGGAGCGTTGACTGCAGGAACCGCCAGACGTAGCGTGGCCGCAGATGATACGACACATACGCGTATTCGCGCAGCCTGTGAAGCTCGTCGGGCGAGATGTTCTGATGACGGTAGACGCTGGTCCAGCCGTTGAACCTCTCCCAGTCCTTCTCGAAAATCGAGCCCTTGACCGATTCGTAGAAACGGGTGCCCGGATAAGGGGTCGTCACGGTGAACTGGATGGCAAAGGTGTTGAGTTTCTTGGCATACCGGATCGTTTCCCGGATCCCCTCGACCGTGTCGTTCGGCAGTCCGAACGTGTAGTTGGCAATTACCCTGATCCCCAACCTGTGACAGTGTTCGACTATCGCTTCCTGCTGCGCGGCCGCGACGGCCTTGCGCTGGCTCTGCCTCAGGAGATCATGGTTTGACGATTCGACGCCGATTTCGATGCTCCGCAGCCCGGACCGGAACAGCAGGTCTACAAGATCCGGAGTCAGCCTGTCGGTCCGAGCCTCCATGCCCCACCGTATGTCCAGGTTGTGGCGCAGCAGAAGCTCTGCGAAATCACGGGCGCGTTCATTGTTGAACGTGAGATTCGGATCGCGGAACGATATACCCCGGATGCCGTACCGCGACACGAGATACCGTATTTCCTCGACAATGCTCTCCGGGCTGCGGACGCGGTATTTCGAATTCACCAGGTACGGACAGTAGTTGCACGTGTACGGACATCCGCGGCTTCCCAGCATGGGGAGCGTGATCCCCTTGCCGGTGACAATCTGGTAACGGAAGCGCCGTATCTCAAACTGGTCCCATCGAGGGAAAGGGAGTGCATCGAGGTTGTCGACGAATCCGGCTTCGACGGTCCCTTCCGGGATTTCTCCGTGCGCCAGTGCGGGGGCAATATTCTCGATCTCCCCTTTTACAATGAAGTCGGCCGAGTCGAGAAAGAACTCCGGCACGGTAGCTGCGAAAGATCCGAAATAACCGACCTTCGCGCCAAAGCGCCGCCTGGCTTCTATTCCTAGTTCCCGCTCCAGGTTGCAGTCGACAATCGAGCTCGAGATCAGGTACAGGTCTGCAGGAACCAACTGATCCGGGCTACGCACGTCAAGCACCTTGACGGAAGCACTGTAAGCCGACAGGATTGAGTCGAGGTACGCCAGTGTGATGTTTGGAATCGCCGCGATGCGTCGTTTGGCGAGTTCAAGGAGCCTTGCAAAGGGAGACTTGCCGACCGTGAATACCGTCCCGAATCCCCCCGCGACGTCTTTGAGCGTACAGTTTTTGTGGCGGCTCGCGCTTAGAACTGCGATCTTCACCGATTCTTTTCTTCCCACAGCCGACTCCGCAGCTGGCCAAAAAGGGGTTATTATAGCAGGAGCGCCGCGGGAAAAACCAACGTTATTCGAAATATGTTTGCCGGCATCATCAGAGTTCATCAGAGTTCCCTATCAAAGGAGAACGAAGCATAATTCTTCAGTAAGGCCAGTGACCGTGATCAGTACCACACGAAAGGAACGCGAGATATGAGCACCCGCGAACTCATTGCCCTTGGAACCAGCAGCCAGGTGCCCACCAGAGACCGCAGTCATAATGCATACATGGTGAGGTGGGACGGAGAGGGATTTCTCCTTGACCCTGGAGAGGGAGCTCAGCGGCAGCTCACCCTGGCGGGCATCGGCGCGTGCGCGATCCACAATATCCTGATCACGCATTTCCACGGCGATCATTGTCTGGGCCTTGCCGGAATCATCCAGCGCCTTTCACTCGACCGCTGCGACCATCCGGTGCAGCTCTACTATCCCGAAACCGGAGAGCTGTATGTCGAGCACCTCTGCAGCGCCTCCGTTTACCAGTCGAAAGTCGAGATCGTGCGGCATCCTGTGAAGATTCCAGCGGGAGGAGAGATTGAACTGATACGCAGCGACCAGTTCGTCCTTACGGCCCGGGAGCTCGAGCACTCGATACCGACGATCGGATTCAGGATAGAAGAGCCGCAGCAGCGACGGTTTCTCCGCAGCAGGCTCGATGAGGTCGGGGTGCATGGCAAAATGGTGGGAGAGCTGCAAAGGAAGGGTTCGATCGAGGTGAACGGACGACTCGTGCGCCTCGAGGACGTGACGACGGTGCGGTCGGGCAATGTCTTCGCCTTCATCATGGATACCCGTCCCTGTCCCGCCGCAGTGGAACTTGCCCGGGGCGCCGATCTTGTCCTGATGGAGGGAACCTATACCTCGGAACACGCCGACCTTGCCAAATTCTACTGCCATTCCACCGCCGCCGACGCCGCACAGACGGCGCTGGATGCGGGAGCGCGCAGGCTGGCGTTGACCCACTTCTCGCAACGGTATCCGGATACCAGCCGACACATCCTCGATGCCGAAAAGATTTTCGCCAATGTCATTGCTTTGAACGATCTGGACCGGGTGGAGATCCACCGGCGGGCATCGACTCCTGAACGCTGAGCAGGAGAAAGCAAGACCATTGTGTTTTGAATCCTTGTTTGGTAGCTTACAATCTTGGGTCGTACGGTTCGAAACGAGGAGAAAACCGCGATTGATGATGCACGAAGAGAACGCCCCTGATCCCGGCCCTCCACCTCAGGGACGGGGATCGAGGTTGGCGTTCGAAATCAAGTCCTGGTTCCGCGACATCTTCTCTGCTTTTGCGATAGCCATCTTCATCGTCATTTTTGTTGTGCAGCCGGTAAAGGTCGAAGGGACAAGCATGCAACCGCAACTTGTCGACCAGGAAAGGATATTCGTCAACCGGTTCATTTACAGGTTCAAGGACATCAGCCGGGGCGATGTTGTCGTTTTCTGGTATCCGAAGGATCGCAGCAAGTCTTTCATCAAGAGGGTCGTAGGGATTCCCGGTGACACAGTGGAAATCCTGTCCGGCACAGTGTTTGTCAATAACGTGAGGATGGACGAACCTTACCTCGTCCCGGAGTTCCGGGATGATAAGTCGTTCCGGCCGGTTGTTGTCCCTCCCGGTCGCTATTTCGTCTTAGGGGACCATCGTAATTCCAGCAATGACAGCCGCAGCTGGGGATTCGTTTCGCAGGATCTGATCTATGGAAAGGCGGTCTTCAGCTATTGGCCGGTTTCGCGGCTGGGCCCGGTGGAGTAGCTGTCCCGGCAGGTGGCAACGGAGATAACCCCAATAAATGAAAGCTATTCTTGCGCTTGAAGATGGACGTGTATTTACGGGACGGGCTTTTGGAGCCGAAGGCGAAAGCTTCGGCGAAGTGGTGTTCAACACTTCGCTGTCCGGCTACCAGGAGATCCTTACCGACCCTTCTTATTCCGGCCAGATAGTGGTGATGACGTATCCACACATCGGCAACTACGGCACCAATCCGGACGATGAAGAATCGGCCCGTCCGCACGTTCGGGGATTCGTGGCCCGCGAATTCAGCACAATCCCGTCGAACTGGCGGTCGCGCGAGTCTCTTGAGCAATACCTGAAGCGGCATGGAATAGTGTCGATCTCCGAGGTCGACACCCGGGCGCTGGTGCTTCATATACGAAGCCGCGGTGCGATGCGGGGCGTCATAAGTTCTCTGAACGGCGATGCCGCCCGCCTTGTCGAAAAGGCAAGGGCAGGGCCCAGCATGCTTGGGTGGGACCTCGCTTCCGCCGTCACCTGCAGCCGGCCCTATCGCCATCCTGCAACACCATGCGCCGCCGAATTCAACGTTGTCGCTTACGATTTCGGTATCAAACGGAACATCCTCGACAGTCTTGTGAGGGCCGGCTGCTGCCTGACCGTCGTCCCCGCAACGACCAGCGCCGAGGATGTGTTCGCTCTGAAACCTGACGGAGTGTTCCTTTCCAACGGTCCGGGAGACCCCGAGCCGCTCGAATGCGCCACGAATAATATAAGGAAGTTGCTGGGCCGGATCCCCGTCTTCGGCATATGCCTTGGACATCAACTGATGGGACTTGCGCTGGGGGGAAAGACTTTCAAGCTCAAGTTCGGCCACAGAGGAGGGAACCAGCCCGTCAAGAATCTCATCAACGGCCGCGTCGAGATTACGGCGCAGAACCATGGTTTTGCCGTTGATCCTGATTCGCTCAACGCAAACGAAATCGAATTCACCCACACCAATCTGAATGATCAGACACTGGAAGGGATGAGCCACAAAGGCCTTCCGGCGTTCTCGGTACAGTATCACCCCGAGGCTTCCCCTGGGCCGCATGATTCACACTACTTGTTTGACGAATTCAAGAAACTGATGCTGGAGTTCCGGAAATCACCATGCCCAAGCGTTCCGACATCAAGAAAATCCTGATCATCGGGTCGGGGCCGATCGTCATCGGCCAGGCCTGCGAGTTCGATTATTCGGGGACCCAGGCCTGCAAGGCTCTCCAGAGCGAAGGCTTCAAGGTCGTACTGGTGAATTCCAATCCCGCCACCATCATGACCGACCCTGATCTTGCGGACAGAACCTATATAGAGCCGCTCACGGTCGAATCGCTCGCCGCCATAATAGAGCGGGAACGGCCGGACGCTCTTCTCCCCACCGTAGGAGGGCAGACCGGGCTGAATCTCGCGGTTGAGCTCGCCAGGGCGGGAGTGCTGGACCGCTTCGGGGTGGAGATGATTGGGGCGAAGCTGAATGCGGTGGAAGTAGCCGAGGATCGGGAGTTGTTCAAGAACGCTATGGCCGAAATCGGCCTGCAGTCGGCGCGGTCGCGAGTCGTCAGGAGTCTTGCCGAGGCGAAGGAATACATGCCGGAAGTAGGGCTCCCTGCCATCATCCGGCCGAGCTTTACCCTTGGGGGCTCAGGAAGCGGAACCGCTTTTAACTCCGAAGAGTATGAACTGATCGTCGCCCGCGGTCTCGAAATTTCGCCGGTTCATGAAGTTCTGGTTGAGCAGTCTCTGATCGGGTGGAAGGAATTCGAACTCGAGCTGATGAGGGATCTCGCCGACAACGTCGTCGTCATCTGCTCGATCGAGAACTTCGACCCGATGGGGATCCATACGGGCGATTCCATTACGGTGGCGCCGGCCCAGACTCTGACGGACAAGGAATATCAGCAGCTGCGCAATGCCGCGATAAAGGTGATTCGCAAAGTCGGGGTGGAGACCGGAGGGTCGAACATCCAGTTTGCGGTCAATCCTGAAACCGGAGAATTCGTCGTCATTGAAATGAATCCACGGGTCTCCAGGAGTTCGGCGCTGGCTTCCAAAGCCACCGGCTTCCCGATTGCCAAAATAGCGGCGAAGCTGGCCGTCGGGTATACGCTTGACGAGATTGCCAACGATATCACGCGGAAGACACCGGCGTCGTTTGAGCCCACAATCGATTATGTCGTGGCCAAGATCCCCCGTTGGAACTTCGAAAAGTTCAAAGAAGCCGATTCCACCCTCGGCACCCAGATGAAATCGGTGGGCGAGGTGATGGCCATAGGCCGGACCTTCAAGGAGGCCCTGCTCAAGGGAGTGCGTTCGCTCGAAAAAGGGAAGAGCCGCGATCCGGAGAACCTGGACCGGTACCTGCAGAAGCCGGTCCCCGAACGGCTCGGCTACATTCATTACGCGCTCTCGCAGGGAGTGTCTCTCGAGGATGTGCATAGCCAGACAATGATCGATCCCTGGTTCCTGAACCAGCTCAAGGAAATTGTCGAGCTCGAGAAGGAACTTCAGCCGCATACCATTGAAAGCGTGCCTGAAGAACTGCTGAGGCAGGCCAAGCGGATGGGATTCTCCGACCAGATGTTAGCCGCGCTGCTGGGAAGCGGACAGAACTCTCCGTCGGAAGAGGACGTGATGGAACTGCGGCACAGACTCGGGGTTTTTCCCGTCTTCAAGCGCGTTGACACCTGCGCCGCAGAGTTCGAATCTTATACGCCCTACCTTTATTCGACCTACGAAAGCGAATGTGAGGCGAATGCATCAGACCGGAAGAAGATCATGGTGCTGGGGGGCGGTCCCAACCGCATCGGGCAGGGGATCGAGTTCGACTACTGCTGCTGCCATGCGTCGTTCGCTCTCAAAGAGGTGGGTTTCGAGACCATAATGGTGAACTGCAATCCCGAGACGGTGTCGACAGATTACGACGCTTCGGACCGGCTGTACTTCGAACCTTTGACGTTCGAAAACGTGATGGAGATCGTCAGGGTGGAGAAGCCCGATGGCGTAATAGTGCAGTTCGGCGGCCAGACTCCTTTGAATCTTGCACTGAAACTGCAGAAAGCCGGGGTCCCTGTCATCGGGACTTCACCTGAGAACATCGATCTTGCGGAAGACCGCCGGCGCTTCGGCCGCCTGCTGCGCGACCTTGGGATACCGCAGCCGGAAAACGGCACCGCGCTGTGTCCGGAGGAAGCTCGCAAAATTGCTGAAGAGATAGGATATCCGGTCCTGGTACGCCCTTCTTACGTGCTCGGCGGACGCGCGATGTCGATCGTCTACGATCAGGCTTCGCTGGATGAGTATATGGCCACTGCGGTCGAGGCTTCGCCGGAACATCCGGTTCTGATCGACAGGTTCCTCGAGGACGCCTTCGAGTACGATGTCGATGCCATATGTGACCGCGACAGTGTCACAATCGCGGGTGCAATGGAACATATAGAAGAGGCGGGGATACACAGCGGCGACAGCACGTGCATTCTTCCCCCGGTCATGATCGAACCGCTGCTGCTCGAACGCATGAAGGGCTATACGAAAGAGCTGGGAAAGGCGCTCGAGGTGGTCGGGCTGATGAATATTCAGTTCGCCGTCCAGAATGGCGTCGTGTACGTGCTGGAGGTCAATCCAAGAGCTTCGCGGACGATTCCTTACGTAAGCAAGGCGACCGGTGTGCCGCTGGCGAAACTCGCCGCGCGCGTGATGACGGGAGAGAGGCTTCGCGACCTTCTTCCGTGCGATGAGTTGATGGTACGGCACTGCTTCGTCAAGTCGCCCGTTTTCCCGTTCAGCAAATTTCCGGGAGTCGACTCCATACTCGGACCGGAGATGAAGTCGACGGGAGAGGTGATGGGGGTGGCAGACAGCTTCGGGATCGCGTTCGCCAAAGCTCAGCTCTCAGCGGGCCTGCGGCTGCCGGACAGCGGGACGGTGTTCATGAGTGTAAACGAAGGGGACAAGCTCAATCTGCTCCCCATTGCGAAGGACTTGAAGTCGCTTGGCTTCCGTCTTGTCGCTACCGCCGGAACACAGCAGTTCCTGGAAAACAACGGGGTGGAGGCGGATTACGTTTTCAAGGTGGGAGAGGGACGCCCGAACGTGGTCGATCTGATCAAGAGCAGGAAGATCGATCTGATCATCAATACCCCTCTCGGACGACGGTCTCATTACGACGAGAAGGCTATACGCCGCGCCGCCATCAAACACGGCGTCGCCTGCATCACCACTCTTTCCGGTGCGGCCGCTGCCGCCAATGCGATTGGGGCTCTGCGGGGGGAGAACTTCGAAGTTCTCAGCCTGCAGGAATACCACGCGATTTCCCGCGGGACATCCGCCGAACACCAGTAGGAAGCGACTCGCCGCTACTTTTTTCGGCCCGGCATGTCAAGCGTAGGGAAGAGGTCGAAAACCTGGTCGTGGTCTATGAGCTGCATGCCCTCCGTGTGAAGGCGCACGAAGTGGGTGCAGTATTTCCTGCTTTCTCCCCCAACACACGATTCGACGCAGAACAGGTCCGTATCAGTGCAATTGACGCATTCCCCCAGCGAGACACAGACTTTGGGAACGGTTATCCGGCATGAGGTGCAGATGGTGAAGAGATTCTCGCTGGCGACGTAGTGCTTGCAGGTGTTGACGTCGACTGGCTTCTCCTGAAAGCCGAATATTCGACAACCCATGAATACCCGCGAAGACGAGTCCGGCGCAGCCTCGATCTGTTCAAGGCTTTGGTCCACCCAGTTGATGCAGTTTTTACATTGTGACATTCATTATCCGTGAGTACGAGATTTAGAACCCGAATGATACCACACTTCAGCCGTCCGTCCGGGGCTGGTCATGAGAGCCCTCAATCCCGGACGGACGTTTACCTGCAAAGGAAGTACCAACTGGGTGACCGGGAGGCCGTGACGATGCCTAATGAGATTCCGCCGCAGAAACCGGAGTAATCCCAACGAGATCCGCGAATTCCTGCTTTGCCTGCAGGGGTGTGAAATCCGAGTCGTTCTTGGCGTAAACCCGGCTTTCTTCATTAAGCTCCACGGCTTTTCGCAGGTTTTCGATCGATTCGGCCAGATCGCCTCTCATGGCGAGAGATGCAGCAACAGAGTAGTAGATGTAGTCGGCTTCGGGATGTTTTTCGAGCGATTTACGAAAGTAGGAAATGGCCGCGTCGTAATTCGCTTTGTTATGTTCCATGACTCCCAGGGCGTAGAGCTGGTCAGTGCTTACCTGAGCCTTCTTCTGTCCGGCTTCCTCGCGCTCGCAAATCTGGATGTAACTCCTGGCACGGGCCAGGATGTCGGATTCTTCAGGATAAGTCTCCAGCAGAGTCATGAACTCGGTTCGCGCCTTTTTGAAATCTTTCTTGTAAAGGAGTTGAATGCCCTTTTCAAGGAGTGCCAGCGCTGCAGACGTAGTCTTGGTCTGCTGCAACAGGCGGGACGCACCATAGGCGGTGGCGATCCCGGCCTTTAGCGCCGGTTTGCTTGTTTCAGCTTCCATCATTGTGCTTTCCTTCTGAACAGGATCCCGGGCGGGGGGGGCCGAAAGCTTTTCCTTCTTCCTGGGTGCCTTCGTTTTTGACACAGGTTTTGTGTGGGAGATCTTGGAAGAAGCTTTGTGCGCCTTGGATTCCTTCACGGGACGACTTGCCTTGCGGGATTCTTCTCCGACAACTCTTCTGCGCGCCAGTCCCCTCGCCATCAATGTCCTATAAGTCTCTTAAGATAAATAAGTTGCCCCGTAAATACACCAGTTCCAAAAATTTGACGTTATTATTAGGAAAATCCGGACGATAAGTCAAGCGAAGATCTTTTGCACAAGTGATGTCCCATGGGGCAGCTACACTGGGAGCGGCTTGCAGCGTGAGCTCAAACACATTCAATTTACACGACTTAGAGTACCAGCGTATCCAGACGGTTCTGACCAGGATGCAGAAAGAACTGAGGGCCCAGCTGGTTCTTCTGATCAACAGAAGCGGCCAGCCTATCGTCATCTCCGGACCCGCGGAGAATATTGACTGCACGGCTCTGGCATCACTGGCGGCAGCGAACCTTGCCGCGACCGACGGACTGGCGAACATTGTCGGCGAGAGGGAATTCTCGGTCCTTGTTCACCAAGGTCGGCAGCGCAGCCTGTTCATTTCGGATCTGCTCAAGAGGTTCTCCCTTGTCCTTGTGTTCGATGCGTCGGCATCGTCAGGGCTTGTCCGGTACAAGTGCAAGCGGACCATTCTCCTGCTCGAGGAGATAATTCAGGAATTCCAGCGCAAGATCGAGAAGGAAGAACCCGTCACCGGTATTCCGCAATTCACCGATGAGGAGCTCGAGGAATTACTGCGGTAACAGTTAAACATTCTATTTTGCTGAAGGAAGAGACTTGACCTTCATAAATTATGTAGCCAGGGAAATTAATTGTAAGATCGTGTATTACGGCCCGGGTCTGGGCGGAAAGACGACCAATCTGCAGTACGTCTATCAGATCACCAATGCCGAGAATAAGGGCAAATTGATCTCGCTGGCAACTGAGACCGAGCGCACTCTCTTTTTTGACTTTCTTCCGATAGATTTCGGCCAGATCAGAGGGTTCCGGACACGTTTTCATCTTTACACGGTGCCCGGGCAGGTCTTCTACGACTCGAGCCGTAAACTCATTCTGAAGGGGGCTGACGGGATCGTATTCGTTGCCGATTCCCAGGAGGAACGGCTGGACGCCAACCTTGAATCGATCTCCAACCTTGCCCAGAACTTGCAGGAGCAGGGGTTCGACATCGCGAAGATTCCGTATGTCCTGCAACTGAACAAGCGGGACCTCCCGAGCGCCCTTCCCGTCGAAGAACTCACACGGCATCTGCTGATCAAGGGAGAGCCGGTCTTCGAAGCTGTTGCTCCGAAAGGGGATGGGGTGCTCCCCACTCTGAAGGCGGTTGCCAGGCAGGTCCTGATAGAACTCAGGAAAAGCGCCTGATTTAGGATCCGAAAAACTTCCGCGTTTCTTCGATGAAGATCGCCGGCTGGTCGTGATGCACCCAGTGTCCGGCCTTGGGCACATTTATCAGCCGGTGGTTCTTTATCGCCTGGATTCGTCCTTCCTTGTACGGGTCTTCTGTCCAGCTGTCCAGGCCGCGGAACAGGAGCACCGGGCACGTAATCTGGTTCCAGATCTCCCGCGCATCATCCATGTTTATGTTGTAGGGTGGAAACGCCCGCACGTAATTGTCGAATTTCCACACGAGCGTCCCGTCCGGGTTCCAGTTCGAGCCGAAAAGGGTCAGGTGGCGGGCCATTTCAGGCGAGAGGAAAGGATTCACCTCCTGCATCCGTTTACAGGCCGCTTCAAGGTCGGGATAGCGGCGAGGGACCCTTCTCTCCATGTCCCGCATCGCGTCGATCCAGTCTTTCAGCCTGCGATGTGCCGGTATTGGAGCTTCGATCCATGGAGGGGGCGTTATCCCCTCGATCGCGACCACTTTCTCCACCCGCTCCGGATACACGCCGGCATACTGCAACACTATTGCCGCTCCCAGCGAGTGTCCGATGAAGTAGATCGGGAATTCGTTGACGATGTCGACCAAAGCCGACAGATCAAGCACATACTCGGCGATGTTGTACATCCCCCCATACGCCCAGCTGCTGTCCCCGTGTCCCCTGAGGTCGGGCGCAAGCACCCGGAAGTCGTCAACGAAAGCTTCGGCGATTCTGTCCCAGCTCCTGGCATGGTCCATGCCGCCGTGGAGTAGAATCAGATTCGGTTTGCCTTTGTTGCCCCAGTCCCAGAAATGGAGTTTCAGCCGGTGTGAGTAGTAGTACTGTGAGAGAGGCTCTTTGGACATGGAATTCCCTCTTACCGGCTGGTGCCGGCCTGATCCTGGTTCTTCAACAATTCTTCATACTCTTCGAGTGTCGAAAGATAAGGTCTGCAGTACCGCCGCGCGACAACGTAGTCAAAGGCTTCTTTGGCCGCCATCCCCATCGACTTCATCAGATACGCCGCGGCAACTGTCGGGCCCCGGTTGATCCCGGCCGTGCAGTGGACATAGACTCTGGCCCACCTGGGAGCGAGCGCCTGTTCCAGCTCCTCGACCGCCTTTGCCAAATTGGCCCCGAGCGCTTTTCTGTCGAAATCGGGGGTGGGGACGCTGCGGTACTCTATGCCCAGCGATTCGTACGACTTGAGAATCTTCTTTATCGGTATGTTGTGATCGCGCAGGTCCTGTTCGCTCTGCAGGCTGAAAACGCTTGATATCTCCAGCCGGCGGAGAAGCCCGGCCGCTTCCGCCGTCACATAGCTTCCGACCCAAAGCCTGTTTTCGATAATCTCGTTACAGTCCAGAATCATGATGCCTAATCTACCAGAAAAGCGGGTGTCCAGGTTTACAAACCTCGGTCAGGTCAGGCAGAGCAGCGGCGCAGGCGGTCCATGATGGCGATCCCGAGATCGCGTTCGGGGACAGGGCGGGCGATTATCCGGTCGAGGGACCGGGCATCGAGACGCCTGAGCGCGCTGAAAAGATTCGCCGCGGCTTCCCGCAGGCTTCCTGAACGTGAAAGCACCTCAACTGCAGCATACTTGCCGGGATCCTCCGGCGGGGTCAGCGCAAGCAGCCCCGTCCGTTCCCCCTCCCTGATGTTCTCGGCTTCCAGATCCAGGATCTCCAGCCGGGTCCGGGTCGCGTAATGCCGTCGCAGCTGTCCGGGTACCTGCGGCCGTTCCGGGATCTCCAGTGAGACTCTTATGCTCCCGAGCGTCTCCGAGAGTTCCTCGATCGGAACTCCTCCGGCCCGAAGAATGCGCGGCGGGGAATCAGCTAATGACAGGATTGTCGATTCCACCCCGACTTCACAGGAACCTCCGTCCAATATCATGTCCGCTTTATCACCCAGCTGTTCAGCAACATGTTGTGCCGTCGTCGGGCTTACGTAGCCGAAGGGATTGGCGCTCGGCGCCGCAATGCCGCAGCCTGCCGTCCTGATGAGAGCCAGAGCTGCCGGGTGAGAAGGCATCCGGATTGCGACCGTTTCCAGGCCGGCAGTGACTATCGGCGGTACCAACGCAGTTTTCTCAACGACGAGCGTGAGCGGGCCGGGCCAGAATTTCTCGATGAGGGGCTGCGCGATTTCCGGAATGTTTCCATAGCGCCGGGCGGAATCGGCGTCGGCCACATGGACAATCAGTGGATCTATCCGCGGCCTTGCCTTGGCTTCGAAGATCCTGGCCACCGCGAGAGGGTTGCCTGCGTCCGCCCCCAGTCCGTATACCGTCTCGGTGGGGAATGATACCAGTCCGCCGTCACGGATGATCCGCGCAGCTTCCTGAATCGATTTGACATCAGCGATCCTGATACCAGCCACTCTCTCCTCCGAAACCGTTAAGTATGCCCTTCAATTCCGCCACAGGAAAGGACGATTTCAGCCCCGGGGCATCCAAAACGTGCCAGCTTGACAGCCGATGGCCCAACGGCTATATTCAAACCCGAATCCGGTCCGCTCCAGCCGGACGCCATTCCGTTTACCAGGAGAGGGATGCAGTTTCATTCGGTGAATAAATGACGGATTTTTACACTTACAGGCACTTCGAGACCATCCCAAGGCACCATGATTGAAAAACCCGACGAGACTGCCGGAGTCATAGAACGTCCAGGCGGCATTTTGAAACCGGAATGGTATGCTCTGTACACGCGCAGCCGCTTCGAGAAGAAGATGTTGAGCGAATTGAGCGACCGGAACGTTGAAGTCTTTCTGCCGATGCGCGAAATCCTCAGCCGGTGGAAAGACCGCAAGAAAAGGATCTGGGTTCCCCTCTTCCCCGGCTACATCTTTATAAACCAGGTTGATACGCCTGAAAACCGTTTCCGGATTCTGAACATACCCGGGGCGGTCAGGTTCGTCGGTCTCGAGGGGCATGCCGTCCCGATCCCGGAAGAACAGATCGAGTATGTGCGCAGATTCCTCGAAGCCAGCATATCGATCGATCCCTATCCCTACATGCAGGTCGGGACTCGTGTCGAGGTGATAGCAGGCCCGTTGAAAGGGATTCGAGGCATCCTGGTGGAAAAACGGGGCAGATTCCGCTTCGTCCTCCAGGTTGATCTGATCCGCCAGGCGGTGTCGGTCGAGATAGATGCCTCCGACGTCCGTCCAATCTGATATTCGGGCCGCGATCCGTTTCTGCTGATGACCGATCGAACCCTCGTCGATATCGTCGAAAATTTTCGTCTTCACGGGCCCGAGACCGCCTACGTACACCGGCACGGCTACCGGATTGTCCGCTGGTCTTATGGCCGGCTTGCGGAGTGCGTCCGTCGGATGTCCGCGGAGCTTTGGCAGCGCGGCATCAGGCATGGAGACCGGGTGCTTTTCTGGGGAGACGATTCTCCGGAATGGGTCGTCTCATTCTTTGGGTGCGTGTGCAGAGGTGCGGTCGTCGTGCCGCTCGACCGAACCTCCTCCCGGGAATTCGTCCGCAGGGTGGCTGAACACACCGGAGCGCGTCTCTGTCTCTGTTCGGCCGTGCAGCAACCGACGGCACCATCCCCGGCCACGATGCTGTTTGACACTGTTGCGGAACTCCCGGGGCCGAATCCGGACATCCCGATTGTCTCTCCCGAGTCGAAGCCCGGCGACCCCGTCGAAATCGTCTTCACCTCCGGAACCACCGCCGATCCCAAAGGAGTAGTGCTGACGCACGAAAACATCCTCGCCAACATTCGACCCCTCGAGCGGGAAATCGCCAGATACCGCAGATATGAGCGGCTCGTACACCCACTTCGCTTTCTTAACCTCGTGCCGCTGAGCCATGTTTTCGGCCAGCTTCTTGGAGTGTTCATTCCGCAGCTCCTGGGCGCGACCGTGGTGTTCCCGGCCTCGCTCGCTCCTTCGGATATCATCCGCACGGCCAGAGAGGAACGTGTGTCGGTTCTGGTCGCCGTCCCGAGAATTCTGGACAGCCTAAGGAACAGAATCGAAGATGAGCTTGCAACAGACGGTTTGTCTGGTGACCTGAAAAGAAGCCTGGAGCGGCATTTCATATGGCGCTGGTGGCGTTTCAGGAAGATCCACCGGCGCTTCGGTTTCAAGTTCTGGGCTGTGATCTCAGGGGGAGCAAGCCTCAGCGACGAAACAGAGCAATTCTGGCGCAGTCTGGGATTCGCGGTTATCCAGGGATACGGGATGACTGAGACGGGTTCGCTCATCAGCGTGAATCATCCCTTCAGGACCGGAAAAGGCTCTATCGGGAAAGTCCTGCCGGGACGAGAGATGAAGCTTGCCCCGGACGGTGAAATCCTGGTACGCGGCCACGGCGTGGCGCAACACTACTATCGTGACCGCGAAATGACACCGCTGGCAGGGGGCGAAGGCTGGTTTCACACCGGCGATCTGGGCGCTGTCGATGAGCAGGGAAATCTCTACTTCCGAGGTCGGCGCAAGAACGTGATCGTCGGCCCGGAGGGGATGAACATCTTCCCTGAAGACCTTGAAGCCGCCCTTCGCAGACAACCGGAGATACGTGACTGCCTGGTTTTCGGACTGGACCTCAAAGGTAACACCGAGCCGTGTGCCGCCCTGATCCTCCGGGATGATGCCGGCGAGGAAGCGGCGATCCGTCGCGCCAACATGTCCCTTGCGGAGTATCAGCGGATACGGCGCTGGTTCATCTGGCCGGAGAAGGATTTTCCCCGGGGAACCACGCAGAAGCCTCTCGTGAGAGTCGTACGAGAGTATGCGGAGAAGAGGTTCAGCGAAGGAGGGAGACAGGAATCCGCCGGCATGGTCGCCGAGTTGATCGCCCGCATCACAGGACGCGCGGTGGATGGTCCGGTGGATCTGAACTCGCTTGAAAGGGTCGAGCTTCTGGGAGCGCTCGAGGAGAGATTCCAGGTGGATCTCGATGAATCGGTGTTCACACAGGCGGACACCGTCAGCGACCTGGAGAACGTCATCAGCCGGCCGGTTTCTCAGCGAAGTTTCAGCTATCCGGTGTGGCCGCAACGCGCGCCGATGCGGGTGGCGAGGATACTTCTTTATTACATATTCGCCTGGCCCGCCACGCTGCTCGCTTTCCCGCGCGTCAAAGGACGAGAGAACCTCAGGAACCAGCGGGGGCCGCTCCTTTTTGCCGCCAATCACATTACGCACGCCGACATAGGATTCATACTGGCTGCATTGCCGCTGCGCTTCAGGCACCGGCTTGCAATTGCAACGCGCGGCGAGGCGCTCGAGGAACTGCGGAATCCTTCGCCCGAAACTCCCCCCGGTGCGAGACTCGTCAGGAGATGTGCCTACTGGCTTGCGCTTGTGTTCTTCAACCTGTTCCCGTTACCGCAGAAGAGCGGCTTTCGTGAGAGCTTCGCGTTTGCCGGTGAATCGGTGGATCGCGGCTATTCGCTCCTGGTATTTCCCGAAGGTGTGAGGGCGCGCGACGGCAGAACCGGGCCGTTTCGTGCGGGCGTCGGCATCCTGGCATCGAATCTGTGCATTCCGGTGGTCCCCGTCAGGATAGATGGTTTGCACGAGCTGAAACGGGCCGGCCGGAAGTGGGCACTGCCGGGCTCCGTTACGGTCTCGATTGGGGAACCCAGGATGTACGGGGAGGAAAGCGATCCCGAGAGCATAGCCCGCGATCTTGAAGCACGCGTCGCGGCAATGGAGACCGGGTCTGCACCTGCGGCGCGTTGATGAGGTATAGTTTTCGGGTTATGAGATTCCTTCTGTTCGCCGCGCTGTGTCTGTTTTCATTTCAGACCTGCTGCTACCGTGATCCCGGTGACGAGCCGCGCCCGGCAAAGGTACAGGCACAAGTCCCTGAACCGGATTTGAAGTCTGCACTCGGGAGAATCACCGAGGAAGAACTTCTGGAACATATCACGACCCTGGCATCTGATGATTTCGAGGGACGGGCCCCGGGGACGCGCGGCGAGGAACTCACGGTCGATTATCTTGTTTCGCAGTTCAAAAAACTCGGACTGGAGCCGGGAAACCCGGACGGCACGTATATCCAGAGTGTGCCCCTGCTGGGGATCAGGGGGCGCTCGGCCGCGCATTTCTCTGCGGAAGGCCGTCGTCTCGACCTGGTCTTTCCCCGGGATGGAGTGGCCGTGACTCGGCTGAACCGGCCGCAGATCGAGGTGAAGGATTCCGAGATGGTCTTTGCCGGCTACGGGATCATAGCTCCGGAATATGACTGGGACGACTTCAAAGGCGTCGATGTTACGGGGAAGACGGTCGTGATGCTGATCAATGATCCCCCGGTCCCCGACCCGCAAAATCCTGCGCGGTTGGACGAGAAGGTCTTCGGCAGCGCCATGACTTACTATGGGCGCTGGACCTACAAATACGAAATTGCGGCGCAGCAAGGCGCAGCCGCGGCAATCCTGGTGCACGAGACAGGGCCTGCCGGTTATCCGTATGCCGTGCTTGTCAACAGCCGCGGCAGGGAGGTTGTCTCTGTAGATTTTTCGGCCACGTCGGAGCCCGAGCTGCCGGTTGAGTCGTGGATCACGGAGCGCGCGGCCTCGAGGCTGTTCGCACTTGCAGGAACCAGTCTTGCGCGCCTGAAGGAAGCGGCTCTGAGCCGCGACTTCCGGCCGATTCCTCTCGGAGTAAAAGCGTCCTTTTCGCTCAGGAACCGAATCCGCCGGATTGATTCGAGAAATGTTGTTGCCAGACTCGAAGGCTCCGATGCGCGGCAAAAGAACGAGCACGTGATCTACATGGCACACTGGGACCACCTGGGGAAGAATGAGCAGCTGAAAGGAGACCGCATTTATAACGGGGCAGTCGACAATGCGTCGGGGACGGCAGGCCTCCTCGAGATCGCAGACGCATTTGCGCACCTTAACGTGCGTCCCGCGCGTTCGGTGTTGTTTCTGGCGTCGACGGCGGAGGAGAAGGGGTTGCTCGGAGCGAAGTACTATACGGCGAATCCGCTTTACCCGCTCGACCGGACATTGGCGGCAATTAACATGGACTGCCTGAATTTGTGGGGGCCGACCAGGGATATCACCGTGATCGGGCTCGATTCATCCCCTTTTCATGAACTGGCGCGCGAGACGGCACGGCTGCAGGGGAGACGTCTGGAGCCGGACCCTCAGCCGGAAAAAGGGTTCTTCTACCGTTCCGATCATTTCGAGTTCGTGAAGAAAGGAATTCCGGCGCTGTACACCGATGCAGGTGTAGATATGGTCGGGAGGCCCGCGGAGTACGGAAAGCAGAAGCGCGGCCGGTATGCGGTTCGGGATTACCACAAGGTCAGCGACGAAGTGAAACCCGACTGGGACCTTGCCGGGGCGGTTGAAGATCTGCAGTTTCTCTTTCTGGTCGGGCACAGGGTCGCCGAGAGCGGGCTGCCGACGACGCCGGCCGATGTTTTTACACGTGCCGCAGGAGCAGCCACCACAGCGCCGTCGTCGCAAAAGAAACCATAATTCCTATACTCGCCATCAGGTTTGATACCTTCGGATTCAGCTCGTACTCGCCGGCGATGATTGCGGCGGTAATGCTCGGCGCCATCGCGGCTTCGAACACCGTTGCCTGCGCAATAATACCTCTTACTCCGGAAATCAGGACCAGCGCGAGAATGATGGCTGGAGCAATGAAGAGCTTGTAGCCCAGTCCCAGGGCCAGGAACTTCGCTTCTTTCCGCCATTGCGAAAACCGGATCTGCATTCCGACGGAAAACAGCGCAAGCGGAATGAGGGTTCCCGCAAGGGTCTGCAGGAGCGGATCCAGAGGTGCGAGCGATATGAAGTGCGGGATCGACAGGGCTGCAACGAATGAAACGAATGGAGGGAACTTCAGCAGCCCTGCCGCCATTTTTCTGATGCTTACATCGCCGGAATGTGCGGTGTGGATTGCCGACACGACCCCCAGAGTCGAAATGACTATGAAGGTCAACTGGTCGCAGATCACCGCAATCCGCAGCCCTTCATCTCCCAGGTACGCCTGGGTGAGCGGGAATCCGATAAACGATGTATTCGATATTCCGGCGGTCAGGAGCAATCCGCCGTAAGTTCCCGCATCCAGTCGAAGCCGCCTCGAGAAGAGCTTCAGGACAAGCCATGCTCCGCACCATACGACAAAGGGCATCGTGAGAGGAACAAGCAGGTCGAAGCTCCAGTCAATCGAGGGAATATAATGGAGTGCGACAGCGGGAAACGCGATATAGAGAATCCACGCGTTGATTCCCTTGTGAGCGTCCCGGGGGAGAATGCCGCAGGTCCGGAGCGAGTATCCAGCGATCAGGCAGACAGCGATGAGAAGAACGTTCATCAGAATCGTACACTCTCCATTGGGAACAGACTCCGTGCGTAACATAGAACATCCGAACCGTCTTATCAAAGGGGGGATGTCTGATTACGTTTGGGGACTTTTGGGGATATGCAGTCCCGCATGCGGCCGATAAGTAGGTCGTGCAATTCATGATCGTATGAAGAGAGGGATAGATGATTCCGACAGTAGCTGACCAAAGGAAAATCCGCGCAAGCGAGGAAAGCCTTATCGAGGTTTTCCATGCATCGTCGAATCCGATGATTATTACGACCGCCCGGGAGGGCCGAATTGTCGATGTCAATGACGCTACGCTGAAACTTGGCGGCTACCGGCGGGAGGAGATGATCGGCTGCAGTTCCGCGAGCCTCGGGTTCTGGGCCGATCCGTCGCAGCGGGGGGCCGTAATCCGCAGACTGGAGACAGAGGGGAGTGTTCACAATATCCGAGCCACGTTGAAGAAAGGCACGGGCGGATTTCTCAATATCCTGTTTTCGTGCAGCATCGTGACTTTGGATAAGAAGCCATGCTGTCTGAGCTCGCTCGTGGATGTGACGGTTCAGGAAAATGAAGCCCGCGCGTTGAAGGAATCTGAAGAAAAATACCGCATGCTGGTCGAGAACTCTCTGCAGGGGCTGGCAATCGTGCAGGGAAAGCGGCTTGTCTTCTGCAACAGGGCTTTTGCGACGATGTCCGGATATTCGGTCGAGGAACTGCTGACATTCGATTCCGAGCAGATCCTTTCGGTGTTCGGTCCGGAAGACAGAGAGCTGATGAAGAACCGGTATCTTGACCGCATTGCGGGCAAGCAGGCCGAGATGCGCTATGAGTACCTCGGCATCAGAAAAGACGGGACTGAATACCGGGCTGAAGTGCTTGCCAGCCTCGTCCAGTATCAGGGGCAGCCGGCCGTCCAGATGACATGCATGGATGTCACAGAGCGCAAAAGGGCCGAGGCCGCCGCCCGGGAGACCGGCGAGAGGCTCAAACTGGCACTTGAAGGAGCGGGGATGACCAGTTGGGATCTCGACCTGCGGACAGGAGATGTCAAAGACGAAGACCGATGGCTCAAGGCCCTCGGCTACAGTCCTGATGAGGTTGAGCCGAACGTGCGCTGGTGGAACACGCTCATACATCCTGATGACTTGCCGGGACTGGAAGCCGCTGCCGCCTCTCATCTGGAGGGAAAGACAGCCGCCTACGAATGCGAGCACCGGATCAGGAACAAGGCCGGAGAATGGAGATGGGTACTTGACCGGGGAAAGGTTATTTCCCACGATCCGTCGGGCAAGCCATTGCGAACCGTGGGGGTGCACATGGATGTCACCGAACACAAACTCGCGGTCGAGCAGATAAAGCAGCTGGCCAATGAGCAGACAGCCATTCTTGACACTATCAGCCTCGGAATCAACTACGTACGAAACAGGAAAATACAGTGGGCGAACCCGGCCTTCCTGAACATGTTCGGGTATACAACCGACGAGCTGCGGGAACTTGCAGCCGTAGATCTGTTTTCGCAGGAGCGGGATATCCGGACAGTCGAAACTGAAGCGTATCCGAAAATTGCGGCTGGAGCTGTTTATGCGGTCGAAGCGCCGATGAAGCGAAAGGATGGTTCCGTCTTCTGGTGCAGCATAGCCGGCAGGGCGATCAATGTCGCGGACGTCAAGGATGGGTCGATCTGGGTATTTCAGGACATCGTGGAACGACGCCTGGCCGAGAGGGCAGTGCGGGAGAATGAACAGAGATTCAGGAGGCTCCTGCAGAATTCCTCCGACATCATCGTCGTGTTGGACGAGCAGTATGCACCGACCTACGTCAGCGGCACGATCGAGAAGAATCTCGGCTACAAGCCCGAGGAGTTGATCGGTGCCGACATACTTGCGAACCTGCATCCTGATGATGTGGAGCCGGCGTCGAGACTCCTCTCCGGCCTGAAAAGGAAGACAGACGCGGTGCGCAGGATCGAAGTGCGCTGCCGCCACAAGAACGGCAACTGGATTCCTGTGGAGGCAGTCGCCACCAACATGCTGCATGATCCCGTCGTGAACGGCATCGTGATGAATATCAGGAACATTTCTGAGCGCAACAGGCTTCAGGAGCAGCTGCAGCAGGCGATGAAAATGGAAGCCATAGGGGTGCTGGCCGGAGGCGTCGCACACGATTTCAACAATCTGCTGTCGGTCATAAACGGATATGCTGAATTGCTGCTGGAGGACCTCGCCCCGGACGATTGCAGAAGGTCTGACCTGGAACAGATCACGAAAGCCGGAAAACGGGCAGCATCTCTGACCTCGCAGCTCCTCGCTTTCAGCCGCAGGCAGATATTGCAGCCGGAGCTTCTCGATTTGAATGCCATCATAGCCGACATGAGTACAATGCTGACACGCATGATCGGGGAAGACGTCGAGTTTGTGACCATGCTGCAGCCGAATCTTGGCCTGATCAGCGCTGATCCCGGCCAGATACAGCAGATCATCATGAACCTTGTTGCCAATGCACGCGACGCGATGATCCTGGGAGGCCTGCTCACGATTGAGACGCGCAGTGTGCTGCTCGACGATGACTACGTCGCCGAGCATCCCATGGTTCCCCCGGGGGACTATGTGATGATGGCTGTCAGTGACAACGGGATAGGGATGTCCGCCGTTACCCGGTCACGCATCTTTGAGCCGTTCTTCACCACGAAGGAAAAGACCAAAGGGACCGGGCTGGGGCTGTCGACCGTCTACGGCATCGTCAAACAGAGCAACGGATTCATCTGGGTTTACAGCGAACCCGAAAAGGGGACCACGTTCAAGATCTATTTCCCGCAGGCGGTGGGAACACTGCCCGGGCATGACACCGAAATCGAACCTCAGCGTGCTCCAGGCGGGGCTGAGACCGTTCTGCTGGCCGAAGACGAAGAATCGGTTCGTGCACTCGCCGCACGCATCCTGCGTCAGCAGGGATACACCGTGCTCGAGGCGCAGGATGGGGAGGCGGCGATCGAAATCGCCCGCGAATTCGCGGGCGACATCGACCTGGTTGTTACGGACGTCGTTATGCCGGGGATAAGCGGCAGGACGCTGGTATCGCGACTCGAGGAGACAAGGCCCGGCATCCGATCGCTCTTCATCTCCGGCTATACTGACAGCGCTATCGTGCATCATGGACTGCTCGATTCCGACGTTGCGTTCCTGCAGAAGCCCTTTACCATGGAAAGTCTCTTGCGCAAGGTCCGGGAAGTCCTGCCGCACTGATTTTCACCTCCTGCGGCCGGGACGACGCTCCTGGAGCGTCCCGTATTTCAAGCCGATCGCGTCCACGTAGTTGCCGGCTCTTCCGATAAACCCGACCGCCTGACTCCTGGCCGGCACTTCAATTCTGTAGGCCCTGGAGCCGCCTCTTCCCCCAAAGGTCCGCGACGTGCGTTTGTTTGTATGGATTGTGATGGAGTCGACGTAAATGCCATGGCGCCCCGAGATCGCAGTAATATGTTCATCTGAATTGAGGCGCACGACATTGACACGTCCCCCGGTGCCGCCATGCACCGGACCTTCAATCTTTCTGCCGTTGCGAAGGGCATACACCACCTGGATGCCGTCGATGTTGTTTCCGGCGTAAATGCGAACTTCAGAAATCCTGGCACCGGCCGGAACGTCATCTTCAAAGGGAGATCCTCCGCGGCCGCCGGCAACGGTTGTCTGGCCCGCACGCCCGCTTGTGATCGGAGTCTGGATCAACCCGATCGCGTCAACGAACTCTCCGGCTCTCCCGTAAAAAGCAATCGCCTGATGTCCGCGGTCGACACTGACTCGATACTCCTGACTGCCGCCCGGCCCTCCGAAGAGCTGGGAAGAGCGCTTGTTGGTATGGATCCGTATGGAATCGATGTACTCCCCTGATCTTCCCGAGACGGCGGTGATGTACTCGTCTGAATCGAGCCTGAATGAGTTCAGCCGGCCGCCTGGACCGCCATGGCGAGGGCCGGCAACAATCCTCCCGTTCGGCAGTTCATACACCATCTGGACGGAGTCTACGACATTTCCCGATGAGATCCGGACTTCGGCCACCCTGGCGCCATCGGGGATTCGAGTGTCGGCGAAGGAGGCGCCTCCCGTTCCGCCGGCCATGCCGCTTTGCGTGAGTTCCTGCGCCGGTCCCGGATTCGCCAGAAGCGAACAGGCCAGGAGCGTTGACATAGCTATAATGAATGAGCGCATCATCGATTGCCTCCGAATAGGAAATTGATCACCATGGTTTCGCGCGAACACAAAATCTTAGATGTAAGGCCGGATTCAAAGTTTCGATTTCTTTATCGATGCGGCAGGTCAGGGAAGGCCTGCCGTTGCCGCCCGCAGGATCTCACGCTGGGCTTCGATAATCGCATTGCCGTCAGATGCTTTCGTACCTTTGGCCGTCAGGACAATGAAGAGCTGCCGTGCAGGATCGATCCAGAGGAATGAACCCGCCGCGGAGCTGAATCCAAAAGTTCCCGGCGAGAGTGAATCACCCCCGGAAGGCTTAGACCACAGCGCCGTCGCGCCGGTGTATGCAGCCACAGTTCCCGAACTCAGGTAGCGCCTGTGATCGTAAACGCCGCGGTTCAGCAGCATCTGCGCGATTGCGGCGAAATCCATGGCCGTCATCTCTTTCTGCGAGATTCCGAGGGGACGAAGAAGCCGATTTTCGACCAGTTGTTCGACCGTCGTGCCTGTGGCGCGCGAGACAATCGCACGTATCAATTCCATCCTGTTTCTGTCCGTGCGTTTCAGGAGCTCTTTGATACGCAGATTTCCAGTCGTCTCGGGTATGTAGTCTTTTACGGGCGCTTCAGAGAGAATGGCCCCCGTATCGACAGCCAGCATGGCTGCCAGCGGCGTGCAGCCGTACTGGGCAAAAAAGCTTGGGTCGTAAAGCGGCTCTTCCGTTGTGCGGAAGTGCAGCTTTACCGAACTCTGGTGGGCGATGACGATTTCGGCCTGCGCAAATACTCCCGTTCTTACAAACGACTCCACCACTCTCTTCGTCTGCTCAAACCCTGAAGGTTGCTTCGCCGCTTTCAAAGTCATTTCGAATTTGGGCACCTGCAGCCCCTGACCGATTCGAGCGTGACCGGGGATCGAGACGGGCATCCTGCCTGTTATCGCGATCTCTCCGGAGATGGCCTTCGCGGCGGCTACCTGCGATACGTCGGAATAGCTGAAGGCGCACAGATAGGTTCCTATGCCGGGGACAAGCCGTATGACGTATGGACTTCCAAAAGAGACCCAGATCACCGGTTTTCTGGATGTAAGAAGTCTCCTGATAATAACCTGTTGATCCTTTGGGATTGCTGAGCTCGTGCCCGAACCGAGACGCGTCAGGGTTGAGCAGACAACGATGTCGGAGCCCGCCAGCGATCTATCGATGCGGGAGAGGAGTTGCGCTGAGGTTTCCTGGTTGGCCCATGCGGTACGGACGGACTGGAAGCGCCGTCTCATCTCCGCCTGAAAGACTGATGCCGGAGAAGACTCAAGGTCTGATGCGAGCACAAGGCTGAGGATTCTTGCTTTGCCGAGCGGGTTGACCGGCAGCAGGGCTTTGTCATCCTTCACTGCGGTGATCGACTGATCGGCGATCTTCTGTGCCAGCAGAAGGGATTCCGGAGACGCGATTGTGCCGCCGATCCCATCGAGGGGGACCGTTCTGGATTTGTACAACCCGAGGCGGCTCTTCGCCTGGAGAATCTTCCGCACCGACTGATCGATTCGCTCCTCGGAAATGTCGCCGCGTTTTACCGCGCGCTCCACTTCATCAATGGCCACGGTGGCGTTTCCAGGGAGAAGCAATATGTCTGCGCCCGCCTGCAGGGCGCGCACCGCAGCCAGCCCCGACCACCAGGTGTTTGAAATGGCGCCCATCTCCAGTGCATCCGTCACGACGATGCCGCGGAAGCCGAGGCTGTCTCGCAAAACATCGGTGAGGATCTTCCTTGAAAGCGTTGCAGGAGTGTCGTCGGAACCGGTTACTTCAGGGACGGCGACGTGCGCTGTCATGATCGAGTCGACGCCGGCCTTGATTGCTTCCCTGAAAGGAGCGAGTTCAATCGCCTGCAGACGATCCATATCGGATTCCACGACTGCCAGTCCGAGGTGGGAATCTGTCGTCGTATCTCCATGACCCGGGAAATGCTTGGCGGTGGTGAGGACGCCTCCTTCCTTTGCTCCGCGGATGAAAGCCGCGCCGAGGCGTGAGACGAGAGCAGGATCTTCGCCGAAAGAGCGGATGTTGATCACAGGATTGTCCGGATTGTTGTTGACGTCAACTACCGGTGCAAATATCCAGTGGACTCCCAGTGCCCTCGCCTCGCGGGCGGTGATGAGGCCCTGCTGATAGGCCAATTCCTCCGAGCCTGCGGCGCCGAGCGCCATCGTCCATGGGAAAGATGTTGTGTCGGCTATCCGGAAAGCGGCTCCACGCTCGAAGTCAGCGCTCACCAGGAGGGGGAGTTCAGAAAGCTTCTGCAGATCGTTCAGCAGAACTGCGGATTCGTAAATGTCGCCTGCAAACAGAACGACTCCGCCGACCCGGTTTTGCCGGATCTGGTTCTGTATCTCCTGAAACTCAGGGCTCTGCCGGTGCAGGAATCTTCCGCGCACGCGGACCTGCACCAGCTGTGCGATCTTCTCACGAAGTGACAGTCTCGTCAGGACGGCGTCCGCCGGACTCAAGCTCTCGGTGCAGTTCAACAACAGGAGCGCCGAAAGTATGTAAATGCCAGGCTTCATCTTTCCACACACTGCAGAGGACACCGTGGTGTGTCGTGGGTTGTTACGGTTGTATTGTTTCGAACTCGCCTGTCTTTCTGTTTTTCCGCACCCCGTGCCATGGGAAACAGCGGCCGTTCATGGCGACGTAGACGCCTGCGGGCAAAGCCTGTGCAAATGCCAGGGCGCTGCCAAGATTAAACAGACCGTCCGAACTGCCGAATTTGAACGGGACCATGGCGCCCGTCAATACTATAGTCTTTTCTAATACAGCTTTTCCCAGCATCCGGGCGGTCTCTTCCATCGTATCGGTACCATGGGTGATGACGATGTTCTCTTCCACGCAGTTGCGGCAGTTCTCGAGGATTATCGCTCGATCCGGTTCCGTCATATCGAGACTGTCGACCATCATCAGCGTCCGGATATGTACCGGTACTCTGCAGCGCCCGAGTTCGAGCATTTCGGGAAGATGCGTGTCCCTGAAGTACAGCTTCCCCTCCAGCTCATCGTATTCCTTGTCGAAGGTTCCTCCGGTCACGAAAATCCGAACAGTCATGCCGCGGAAATCATCCCATGTACAGCGTTTCAGTATTTACCGGCAGGCCCAGAAGTTTGAGATAGGTAAACAGCTGCATCTTGTGGTTCGTGAAATGCTCCCTGAAATCGAGCGCCATCTTTTCCATGGTCGACTTCCATCCCCAGGGGACTTCCACCATTTTGGTCGCAAAGTCCTGCTCTGAGACTCCGTCCAGTAGTTCGCGCAGCGTCTTCTTATCGTTCTCGAGTCTTGCGAGTGCTTCATCGATGCCGCATGACGGCATCTGTTTCATGGCTTCGGTCATCTCTTCCGGTTTCGGCCAGCTGTTCGTGAAAGCCATGCGCAGTTCGGTGCCGATGCCGTCGCTGAGGTGACAGACGAGCTGGCCCATGGTCATGAAAGACGGGCCGGGCTTCCACTCCAGTTTGTCCGCAGGAACCATCTTGAGCATCTTTTCAACAGGTCGAAACGCATCCAGGGCGTATTGATAGAATTCGTCTTTTTTCACGATCGTTCCTCCTCGCTCCATTGAAAATATCAACGGGAACCAGAGTACCACAAGTCATGCGGCATTGGCAGCCGTGGCTGAAGCGGCTTTGACTCAGGGAAGCTGCTTTCGTGCGACTTCACCTGTATGGCACATGCGGTATCATCTTTTTATGACCAGTACAGAGACACAACCTTACGACGATCAGAAGCCCGGGACCTCCGGACTGCGCAGGAAGACGCGGATTTTCCAGCAGAAGAACTACGTGGAAAACTTCGTGCAATCCGTTTTTGACACGGTGCGCCGCGACGGCGTGACCGATTTCTCCAGAGAAACCCTTGCCGTCGGCGGCGACGGCCGTTTCTTCAACCGCGAAGCCATTCAGTCGATACTCAAGGTCGCGGCGGGGAACGGGTTTGAACGGATACTGGTGGGGCGTGGCGGTTTGATTTCCACTC
>JAAYAM010000101.1 GCA_012719355.1 Acidobacteriota bacterium | reverse complement strand
GGTAGACATATTGCCAGAAGAACTGAAAGTCTTCCTTGAGAAGATAGCTTCGCACAGCTTTAAGGTTGAATCGCAGCAGATCCGTCAATTTGGTCTCTTGAACATCGGTAAGGTTTTCTGGCCGCTTAAGCAGACACCAGCGGGAATGTTTGAGAACGTATGCCCATGCCGGAGATGACAAACAGAATTGGGATGCGCTAGATGCTCAACATTGCCATTGGAAAGCGCATCCACTCAAGTAATTGTGTGTTCCGAGGAAATCCGCCAGTCGCGGCCCAGGGTAGAAAACTGATGGCGACGTGATAGATGATGAGTACTCCAGCGACAAGGTCCGCACCCAGTCAACGTCATAACGACGCCGTGCAGGAGAGCCGGCGGAAATGACTAGGTTGGTCAACTCCGTCTGTTGTTCCCGCGTCATCGTTGTACCAGCAAATCCGGTGATCTGTCGCTTCAGGAACATGAACAGATCGGTGCTGTGGTTGTGCCCGGTGATATACATCCCCATGCCTTCCAATGGATCCGGCAATTGGCGCCAGTCGGAGGCAAGTTCAAAGAAAGCCTCCTGGCCCGCCGGGTAGTTGGCGAACCCGGCTTCCCAATCCTGCGGTCCTTCGTTGAAGTCAAAGTCGTACCTTACTACGGGTGTGAGTACGATTTCAGATTGACATCCAGCGAAGAGCATCATTCCTAGAACGAGAAGAACACATGTTCTGCGCATTGGCGTCCACCTCGTAACAGTTGAGATAGCGGCTGATTCCTGACTCCTCCTTCCGGTGTGGCAAAGGCAACCCTCAACCAGGGTTCCGCTGGTTGCAGAGCTATATCGTTGGGTCGTTTAACAAATTGTAATACCGCAATTTCAAACAAACAATCTCAATGGTCTCCGACGTCCTCGGCCAATCCATGCTGACGTCGGGCAACGAGCACTCCCGAGAAATAATTCCGAGACGGCGGCATCCGGAACTCAGGATCGTGCTAAGATACTGAGCATTCAGACGAGTTTGGTGAAGAAAAGCCACAGAAAAGGAGAGACCGTCATGACTGATGCCGGCAACAGGAAGAAAAGTACTACGCGCAGAGGATTTGTGAAAAACATTACTGCAGGTGCCGGCGGCATAGCTCTGGCAGGCTCGCTGCGGGAAGCATTGACGCCCGGCCAAAGTGAGGTGTTCGCCGCGCCTCAGGCGACAAAATCGAGCGACGGCACAAAGTATGGAAAGTACTTCCTCAGAGACAAAGGGGAACCGCCTAAGGCAAACGATTTTGTTTCTCTCAACAGTCTGCCTCCGTTTCCGGAAATCGCCAGCCCTCAGACATATTTCCGAGGCGCTTCCGCATTGCCCGGAGCGACCGCCACAATAGGATGGCAGGTGTTTACCGCGCCGGTCTGCTGGGAGACTCCTCATACTCACAAGTATGATGAGTTCCTGATTTTCCTCGGCGCCGAATTGCCCGACCTGTGCAGCAGCTTCGATGCCGAGATAGATCTCTGGATGGGAAATGAAATGGAGAAGCACACCATTACCTCGACCACCATCGTGTTCATTCCCAAGGGCCTGGAGCATGCGCCGCTGAATTTCAGGATAATCAGAAAACCCGTTCTTTTCCATGCACTGTACCTCGGGCCGAGCCTCGACAGGCAGAACACCGTCCCGAACTTTGATCTGACTAAGTTTGACTGGGGCGGCCCAGCCAATTTGAAGATCTTCGGTCCGCCGAAAAAATAGGGTTGCCGCCATCGAGCAGAATGGCGACATGGAGTTAACCGCCGAAACGTGAGATAGAGGTGCACTATGACCCGAAAGATTCGTTCAGCACTATTGGGCATGTTTCTCGTTGCTGTTTGTTCTATCGCGTACTCTTCGCAGGCGAAGATAAGGGTATTGAATCCCACCCCGCCGAATCGAATGGTCGATCGCGTGCCGCTTGCCCCGCGGCTCGATACGCTTGAAGGCAAGACGATATTCCTGGTGGATATCGGTTGGGGAGGTGAGCATGCGGCTCCGAGCATTTACCAGGAGATGAAAGCCTGGTTTGCCCAGAATATGCCGAGCACGAAACTGGAGATCAGGAAAATCAAGGGCTTCTACATGCAGGATCAGCCGGAGCTCCTGAAAGAAATAGCCGAAAATGGCGACGCGGCCCTGTTCGGGATAGCCGGTTGAGACAGCTGCACATCGGCCGTGAGCCGAAACTGCAAAATGCTGGAACAGCAGTACAACATTCCCGCTGTCGGAAGTGCGGCTTCCAACATCGTGAAATATGCTCTTAATCACGATTTCCAGTACACCAACGGATCGCCCATACGATACATATCATTCCCGTTCCCGGTGGCCGGGCAGTCTCAGGCGGTTCATCACAAGTATGTTTTCGAGAGTAAGGACGCGGTAAGCGGCAAGCCCATGATGCAGGCGTTTATCGATGCACTGACGGCGCCTCTCACTGAGAAAGAGAAGTACAAAGGGCCGGCGCCGGAACCTTCGGCGGAAGCTTCCCGCTATCTCGGGCCCGACACCGAAGAGAGACTGCACCAGCTTTTCAAGGACAATGACTGGACAGACTATCTTCCCATCGTTCTCCCGACCGAAGAACGGGTGGCCGACATGCTCAAAGGCACTAGCCGCAGACCGGAAGAAATAATCAAAGTGCTCGACTGGCCCGGAGGCAGGCGTGAAGTGACCGTGGAGCGAGTCGCGATCTGTGCCGTAATGGCTGGCGCCAGGCGGGAGCACCTTCCGGTGATACTTGCTTTGGCCAACCACATTCCCTTCGGGAACTCGACATCCTCCATGGCCAACATGATCCTCGTCAGCGGACCCATCCGCGACGAAATTGGGATGAATTACGGTCTCAATGTCATGGGGCCGCATAACGAAGCCAATTCTGTTATCGGCCGCAGCTATACGATAATGTCAAAAACCATCGGTGGGCTGCACAGCGGAAAAACGACATGGAGCACCCTGGGAAGCACCATGCAGTACAACAATGTCTGCATCGCCGAAAACGAACAGGCATTGCCCGAGGGATGGGAACCTTTCCATGTCCAGGCCGGATTCAAGCCCAATCAAAGCGTTATCACGGTGGCGACAGGGTGGTCATATATTTCCAGCGTGACCGAAGCCAAGAGGGAATACCCCGTCCATATGTGGATGGGCGAATACATGAAGGCTCTCACGATGGGGGCGGCAACGGTCATCATGGATCCCAGTGTGGCCACACTTCTCAAGGACACTTACGGGTTTAAGAGCAAGGTCGAGTTGAGCAAGTGGTTTGCAGATAACGTTGAGAAAACGGTCTATCCTTCCGGAAACAAGACAAAGCCGTTCCAGGAATCTTCGGTGAACGTAATTGTCACGGGAGGAGGAGGCCAGACAACCTGGTTCGTGACCGATTTCATGCTGAGCAGGAATATGGTCCTGGCCGGAGGCAGCACACTTATCGACGAATGGCGCTAGTCGCGCCCCGGAGTGGCGGCGGATTGGACGGGTTGACGATCCGCCGTCGCCAGTTCGGTTGTCCACCGGCGGCATGGATGTTCGGTCGTCCCTCCGGGACTTGATTTTTTGCCTCCTCAGCAAAATCTGTGGGTACATTCCGGCTCCGGTAGGTTTCCAAGCGTATGATAGAGCATAATTTCTGCAGCTCTGAACGTCCGAAAGCCATAGGATTTTCTGGTAGTCAGTTTGAGTTT
>JAAYAM010000100.1 GCA_012719355.1 Acidobacteriota bacterium | reverse complement strand
GCCAAAGCAATAGGGATGATTAACGCCGGCACGGCAAAGGTTCGACTGGAGATTCTTTCCGACCAACCGTGAGGCCTGGAAAGAAATCTGTTGTCGCCGCCGGTGAGACGAGGCAGAATGGGTGCAAAGGTTTTCCAAATCAATACTTGTATTATGGCGCTCGAGGCCGCTTGCGTGCACCGCATTCGCATGGCCGATTCGCATGTCCGAACCGATGTTCAGCGAGGGAGAAGTAACGTGACTCTTACTGCGACGTGGGTTTTGTTTCTGCTGACTTCAGTCCAGGGACCGATGGCAGGAGGCCGAAGAGATCTGCACCGCAAACCTCGTCCTGGCCGATCAAATGGGAAAAAACCGGACATATGAAAAGATGAACGCCTATCGCATGGCAGGTCTGGCCATGCTCAGCCAGGAAAAGCACAGCGAAGCGTTGAAATACCTCAAGCGCGCCTCCGGCATCGGCAAGGACATTCTCTATGATGATGATCCGGGAATCGGCGAGGTGCTTGTCGCGATGGGAACCACTCACATGAAAATGGGGAAACCCGGCGATGCAAGGAAGTGCTTCAAACAGGCGACGAAAGCCTTTCAGGCTATCTGTGACGGCACAAACATGATCCTGAAGGCGCGCTATCTTCCGTGGCTGAAGGAATCACTGCAGAGGCAGATCGAGGCAGCAGAGGCAGAGGGCACAGCCAGGGAGGCGGAAGAACTGAAGCGCCGGCTGGCGACTCTGCAATAACCCACCCAGAAAGCCTTGTTCAGCGGCAGGAACGAATGGCTGAATACATGCAACGGTAGGCCTTGTAGCGTGAATTCAGGTGTTCGGACGCGGCGCGATCAGGATTCACCGTCTGCGCCACCCGAACAATTTCACCACATGCCGCATCGACGGAGTTCCACCTGCCGGCCCCTACTCCTGCGAGAATCGCCGCGCCGTAGGCAGCCCCTTCCTCGGCCTCGACTATCTCAACTTCACGGCCGTATACGTCCGCCTGAATCTGCCGCCACAATGCAGACCGCGCTCCTCCACCACCGAGACGAACTCTGTTCACCGGCACACCCAGTTCCTCGAAAAGCGTGAATGTGTCGCGCAGGCTGAACGCCACTCCTTCAAGAATGGCACGTATGACATGACCTCTCGTATGCGATGCGGTCAAACCTATCAGCGCTCCACGCGCGTAAGGATCAAGGTGAGGAGTCCGTTCCCCCATAAGATAGGGCGCCCAGAGCAGGCCGTCTGACCCGGCCGGGACTTTCGACGCCTCGGCAGTCATTCTGTCATACGGATCACGGCCGTCATCAGGACCAGCACCAAACTGGTCTCTGAGCCACCTGAGCGAGAGACCCGCGGCTTGTGTCACTCCCATGACATGCCAGCGGTTGATAACCGCATGGCAGAAGGTGTGCAATCTCCCTTTCGGGTCAAGCGCCGGTCTGTCGGTCGCCGCGAATACCACACCGGAAGTTCCTATCGTGGCGCTCACGGTGCCGGGAGCCACGATTCCCATCCCGATTGCGCCTGCTGCCTGGTCTCCCGCGCCGGCAACCACCGGAGTTCCGGCTTTCAGTCCTGTAGCCGCCGCTCCGTCGGCAGTCACGGTTCCGCAGATATCCTGCGACTCATACAGCCGGGGAAGCAACTTTGTATCGATCGCTGTCTCGTTCAGGATCTCCTCCGACCATCTGCGCCGGGCCACATCCAGGAGCAGCGTCCCTGAAGCATCAGCCACGTCAATCGCCCGTTCACCTGTCATCCTGAACCGGACATAGTCCTTGGGAAGCATGACGGAACGGACGCGCCCCCAATTTTCAGGCTCGTTCTCGCGCACCCACATGAATTTTGTCAGAGTGAAATTCGGAAGCGCCGGATTACAGGTAAACCGTATGAGGCGTTCGGAACCGATCCTGCTGCTGAGTTCCCGGCACTGCTCTTCAGTACGCACGTCACACCAGATTAGCGCCGGCCGCACCACCGTATTGTCTGCACCAAGCATTACGGCTCCGTGCATCTGACCGGAGAACCCGACACACCCGATTTGCTCTCCTGTCAGGTTGCCGGTTTCAAGAGCACGGCGCACCGCAACACCACATGCCCGCCACCAGTCTTCGGGTCTTTGCTCAGCCCAGCCGATTCTGGGGGAGTCGAACGGACGATGCTCTTCTGTTGCAGACGCTGCAACACGCCCGCTTTCGTCGATAATAAGAGCTCTTGTCCCGCCTGTTCCTACATCAATTCCAAGGAAATACATACTGTCTTCTCCCCGGCGGACGTGCCCCGGACTACCGGCCGTCTGTTGCTCTGCTGAAATTCTATGGGTGCGTCACTTTTCGTGAAGTGCTATAGTACCACGCATTTACAGGATTGCAAACAAGGCCCTTCACCCTGGAGGACATGATGGCGAAGCATCCGAAAGCGTCTGCACGCATGTCGAAAATCGCTCTTTTTCTGCTGATCTGCTCCGCGACTGCCGGCTCTCTTTGTGCACAAACCGGTTTCCCGTACCGGGACCCGCGGCTTCCCATTGAACAGCGAATTTCCGATCTCCTCTCCCGCATGACTCCGGAGGAAAAGGTAGCCCAGCTCATCAGTGCCATGGACCGGACAGCGGTAGGATCAGATTCCAAGTCATCACTGGTCGATCAAAAGGGGAATTTTCTGCCGGATCAGGCCGCGACGTTCCTGAAGCATGGAATCGGCCAGATATCGCGTCCCAGCATGATGCGCGGTCCGCGTGAGATGGCTGAGTTCACAAATACCATTCAGCAGTGGGTGAAGGAAAACACACTGCTGGGAATACCGGTTCTGTTCCATGAAGAGTGCCTTCACGGACATGCGGCAAACAAAGGCACTTCCTTTCCACAGGCTCTTGCGCTTGCCTCGTCGTGGGATCCCGAAATCGTCGAGAAGGTGTTCTCTGCAACCGCCCTTGAGGTCAGAACACGCGGAGCACAGCAGTGCCTGACGCCCGTGCTCGACATTGCTAGAGATCCCAGATGGGGACGAACCGAAGAAACCTACGGCGAAGATCCTTACCTGGCGGCGAGGATGGGAGTCGCGGCTGTGCGAGGCTTTCAGGGAACCGGCCCCGTGATCGACAAATCCCACGTGATCGCAACAGCGAAACATTTTGCCGTGCATGGCCAGCCCGAAGGAGGCTCAAACGTTGGCCCGGGCAACTATTCGGAGCGCATCGTCCGTGAATACTTTCTGAAACCGTTCGAAGCAGCCGTGAGGGAAGCTGGCATCCAGAGTGTCATGGCCTCCTACAACGAAATCGATGGGGTTCCTTCACATGGAAACAGGTTCCTGCTGGAGACAATTCTGAGGCAGGAGTGGGGATTCACAGGCACGGTCGTCTCTGACTACTTCGGCATTAGGCAACTGAGGAGCAAACACCATGTTGTCGCCACGGATGCAGAAGCGGCTAAACTGGCGTTGGAATCCGGCGTGGATATCGAGCTCCCGTACCTTGAAACAAATGGCCTCCTGCTGGACCAGTTGAAGCAGGGGAAAGTATCCGAAGCCTACATAGACCGCGCCGTCGCCCGGATTCTGAGATCAAAGTTCCTTACCGGGCTCTTCGACGATCCCTTCGTCGATCCAGCTGTCGCGGAAAAGGTCACAAACAGCGAGGAGCATCAGCGCCTTGCACTCGAGGCGGCGAGGAAATCGATCATCCTTCTGAAGAACGAGGGAGGCCTTCTTCCGCTGAAGAAGGAAAACTACAAGCGAATTGCCGTCATCGGCCCCAATGCCAAGGAAGTGCACCTGGGCGGCTACAGCGGCATGCCCGGACGCGGAGTCAGCATCCTCGACGGAATCAAAGCCAGAGTTGAACCGGAAGTCGAGATAGTCTACGCGCTCGGCACGAGGATTACCGAAACAGTCGGGGATTCAGAGACAATGCCGATATATGAGAATAAGGTCACACTCGGCGATCCGGTCCTGAATGCAAAGCGCATTCAGGAAGCCGTAGAGACCGCAAGAAAATCAGACCTGATTATCCTCGCTTTGGGCGGCAATGACCAGACCTGCCGGGAAGCATGGGAAAACCACCTCGGAGACCGGAGCAGCCTCGATCTGCTCGGGAATCAGGACGATCTTGTGAAAGCCCTCCTCCCGCTGGGTAAACCTTTGGTTGTGTTCCTGATTCATGGCCGTCCGAATTCGATCAATTTCATCGCGGACAACGTCCCGGCCATTCTCGAGGGATGGTATCTCGGACAGGAAACCGGAACAGCGGTTGCTGACGTTTTGTTCGGGGAGTATAACCCCGGAGGCAAGCTGCCGATTTCCATTCCCCGTTCCGCGGGCCATCTGACAAATTACTATTCGCAGAAACCATCAGCACGGCTTGACTACGTAGACTCGTCATCGACGCCGCTTTACCCGTTCGGCTGGGGACTCAGTTATTCGACCTTCACATACGGGAACCTGTCGCTCTCACCTGATACTATCGGGACCGGGGGAAAGACCACGGTTTCAGTCGAGGTGACAAATTCCAGTGCAGTACGCGGCGATGAAGTGGTGCAGCTCTACATTCGTGATGAAGTGAGTTCAGTTACGAGGCCGGTTAAAGAACTGCGGGGCTTTCGTCGAATCACAATCGATCCCGGCGAAACAAAGAAGGTGGAGTTCACGCTCGGCCTGGAAGAACTGTCGTTCCTGAACCGCGATATGCGGCGTGTCGTAGAACCTGGAACTTTCAAGATCATGGCAGGCGGCAACTCCGTCGATCTCATCGAGACGACTCTCACTGTAAAGTAGATCGCGATATTGTCAGGAACTTTGACTGAAAACTGTTTTGCAGAGAAATAATCATGGGACTTAAAGCTTTGAGCCTCGAAGGCCGTAATGCGGTGACTATCGGGGGAACAACGGGAATCGGAAGAGCCATCAGCCTTGGCCTCGCTGAAGCCGGCGCCAATGTCATCGCATCTTCCAGGGACGCGGAACACGTCAACCGCGTCGCGTCCGAAATCGAGCAATACGGACGTCGCACGATCCGGAAAACAAGCGATGTTACGGACCGGAGTTCTCTTGAACGTCTGCGGGATGCAGCTGTAGCGGAATGCGGCAGGATCGACATCCTGGTCAATTGCGCAGGGAAAAGCCAGCTCATCCCGACCCTGGACATCACTGAAGAGGACTGGAACAGAATCCTGGAGATCAACCTGACGGGGACACTGCGCGCCTGCCAGATCTTCGGCAGGCATATGCTCGAAAACGGATACGGAAGAGTCATCAATATTCTTTCCATGAGTTCTTTTGTGGCTTTATACCGAGTGACCAGCTATGCTGCTGCCAAGTCAGGGGCTGCGGCGCTCACCAGATCTCTCGCGATCGAATGGGGACCGCTGGGAGTGAACGTGAACGGGATTGCGCCTGGCTTCTTCCTGACGCAATTGACTCAGAAAATGCTGGAAGGGACTCCGCGCGGACGTGAAGTCCTGATGAGGACGCCGTTGAAGCGTTTCGGCAGGTTGGAAGAAGTCGCCGGCGCCGCGGTGTATCTGGCATCGGACGCTGCCAGTTTCGTAAACGGCGAGATCATCGTCATTGACGGCGGCATCCTCGCCAGCGGCGTCAACCAGATCTGAGGTCTGTGCAATTCAGCAATCCCGGTTTTCTGTGGTTACGATGTATGTCCCCTCTCAATCAGGACAGGCTCTTTCCATCTGATCCCGTACAGCGGGAGATCGCGCGCAGTCTTTACGCGGAAGTCAGAAATCTGCCGATAATCAGTCCACACGGCCATGCCGATCCAAAGTGGTTCTCTGAAGATGAGCCCTTTCCCGATCCCGCTGCCTTACTTGTGATCCCGGACCATTACATTTACCGGATGCTGTACAGCCAGGGTGTTCCGCTCGAAGATCTCGGAATTCCGAGGCTCGACGGCGGCCCGGTCGAAAGAGACCCCCGCAGGATCTGGCGCCTGTTTGCCGGCCATTGGCATCTGTTCCGCGGCACTCCGACACGTATGTGGATGGAATACGTGCTGCATGAACTGTTCGAAGTGCAAGTGAAGCTGTCGGCTGAGTCGGCAGACCACATTTACGACTGGATCGCCGACTGCCTCACCCGACCCGATTTCCGCCCGCGTGCACTCTTTGATCGGTTCAACATCGAGGTGCTCGCAACAACTGATTCGCCGCTCGACTCGCTTGCGCATCATCAGAAACTCCGCGACTCGGGATGGAAGGGGCGCATTATTCCCACTTTTCGGCCCGATCCGGTTGTCGACCCCGAACTCCCGGAATTTGAGTCCAATGTCCTGCGACTCGGCCGGATCACCGGCGAGAACACGGCATCATGGCAGGGCTATCTACGCGCTCTCTTCGAACGCCGCCGTTTCTTCACAGAACTCGGGGCAACCGCTACCGATCACGGGCATCCCTCCGCCGCGACTTTTGACCTCCCCCGCACCCGATGCGAGTCTCTGTTGAATAAAGCTTTGCTGCGAAGAATCACTCCAGAGGAGAGCGAGCAGTTCCGTGGGCAAATGCTGATCGAGATGGCACGGATGAGTATCGAGGACGGCCTGGTGATGCAGATACATCCGGGATCCTTCCGCAATCACAACGCAGCCGTTTTTCACGCGTTCGGCAGAGACAAAGGCGCGGATATCCCGACGCGGATTGATTACGTACATGCCATGAAGCCGCTGTTCGACCGCTTCGGCAACGACAGACGGCTTTCAATTATACTTTTCACTCTGGACGAATCGACCTATTCGCGGGAACTGGCTCCCATGGCGGGACATTATCCCGTACTGAAACTTGGCCCTGCGTGGTGGTTCTACGACAGTCCCGAAGGCATGCGTTTCTACCGCGAGCGGGTCATCGAAACGGCAGGTTTTTACAATACCGTGGGATTCAACGACGATACGCGAGCATTCCCTTCCATACCTGCACGTCACGATGTGGCCAGACGGGTTGACTGCGCATTCCTTGCACGCCTCGTGGCCGAGCACAGGGTTGAGGAAGACGAAGCAAGAGAGCTGGCAGTGGATCTGGCATATACACTGCCGAAAAAATCTTACAGGCTTTGAGCGGGTGACTTCCGTGAAAAGAAAATTCGAGATGAAGAACGTGCGGTGGTGGATCGTTATCCTTCTTACAGGGATCACGACCATCAATTATCTCGACCGGCAGGTACTGTCTGTGGTCGGGCCCGTCCTGAGAGAAGATCTCGACATAAAGGAAATCCAGTTTTCCCGCATTGCCATGGCATTTCAGCTCGCCTACCTCATAATGATGCCGATTTCGGGACGTATCATCGACTGGCTGAAGCTCAGACTCGGGTTTACGCTCTCGATTATCAGCTGGTCGATTGCCCAGATGGCGACAGCGTTTGCGACCGGCTGGAAGTCATTTGCCGTGTACCGCGCGCTGCTGGGCATGACGGAAGCAGGCAATTTCCCCGGCGCGGCAAAGACGGTCAGTCAGTGGTTCAGCCCAAAGGAGAGAACGCTCGCAACCGGCATCATTAATATGGGAGCGGGGTTTGGAGCCATCATCGCGACTCCGCTGGTCGTATACATACTTACGGTATCAAACTGGAAGACAGCCTTCGTCGTCACCGGCGCTTTCGGATTTGTCTGGCTGGGGCTGTGGCTCTTCTTCTACCGAGATCCCGAAAAGCATCCCTTCATCTCCAAAGCAGAACTGGCGGTCATCAACGAGGGGCAGCGAGAGTTGCTGGTGGAGGAAAGAAAATCAGGAGAAGGCGTATGGAAGATCGTTCTGTACCAGCGCAACTTCTGGGCCATCGGAATCGCACGTTTCTTCTCGGAGCCTGCCTGGCAGTTTTTCACCTACTGGATCCCACTTTATCTTTATACGGAACGGCATATGGACCTGAAGCAGATCGGCTATTTTGCCTGGCTCCCCTGGCTGGCTGCTGATCTGGGTTCTGTCTTCGGCGGCGCATTGTCGCCGTTTTTCATCGGCAAGTTGAAAATGTCGGTGATGACGGCGCGCAAGTGCTCTGCAGCGACCGCCGCTCTCATAATGGTATTTGCGATTTTCATCGGGCGCGCACCTTCGCCTGGGTGGGCGATTTTCTTTTTCTGTGTCGGGGCATTTGCTCACCAGGCGATGTCTTCTACACTGATGACACTGCCTGCGGATCTTTTCCCCAAGTCGACGGTGGCGACTGCCAACGGCCTGTCAGGAACGACAGCCGTTCTTGGCGGAATGTTCTTCACCGCGGTTGTAGGTTACGTGGCGGAGACAATTGGATACGGACCGATCTTCATCATCATCGCTTTTCTGGATATCATCGGCGTCACCTTTTTGTGGTGGCTGCTGCGCGCACCAAAACCAATTGAAGCCGGTCGACCGGCGGAAGTGCTGGAGACTCGTGTAAGGAACTGAAATGCGGCTGAAAACACTCCCTATATTCCTGGCATTCTTCCTGATGGGACTCGCGGATGCCATGGGGCCCATGTCTGATGGCGTGAGAAGACAGTACGAACTCAGCAACCTCATGGCCACCCTGCTCCCTTTTTTCGTTTTCATCGCCTTCGCTCTTTTCAGCATTCCGGGAGGGCTCCTGGCTGCACGCATCGGCAAGAAGAGGCTTCTCATGCTGGGGCTTGGCCTCAATGCGGTTGCTCTCCTGCTGCCGTCACTGCACATGCCTGGTTTCGGTCTTCTGCTGGGATGCATATTCCTTCTTGGAATCGGCACAACTTTTCTTCAGGTGGCCGGCAATCCCATCATGCGCGACGTCAGTCCTGAGGGAGCCTACAGTCGCAACCTCAGTCTGGCCCAGGGAATCAAAGGCATAGGCAGCACCGCATCCACCTACCTGATAAGCGCTGTTGCGGGAATCGCATTGCTGGCAGGCATGGAATGGCGAGGGGCTTTCCCGCTCTTCTTTGTTCTGATGGTACTCGCCTTTATCGCAATCTCCGCTCTTAAGGTCGAGGAAACAAAGGCAGAGAAGCCGCCCAGCCTTGGATCAAGCGTCGCACTTCTGAAGCATCCGATCTTCCTTCTTGCCGTACTCGGAATCTTTTTGTACGTGGGGGCGGAATCGTGTATGGGACGCTTTCTGAAACCCACGCTTCAGGGCTTCGGCATGGACGAACTGGCGGCCAACCGGTACGGCCCGGCGCTTTTCTTTCTGTTGCTGACGATCGGCCGGCTTCTGGGGAGCGCGGTCCTCACCGTCATGACGCCACGCACGTGTTTCAGAATTTCCGCGCTCCTGGGACTTGCCGGCGCAGCAGCACTCATGACCGGGCTCGAGTCACTCGCGGTTGTCGGAGTCGTCGCGGCCGGATTGGGTTTCGCGAATATCTGGCCGGTGCTCTTCTCCATCACAGTGGAAGACAAGCCTGAGTGCGCAAATGAACTCAGTGGCCTGATGTGCATGGCAATTTCGGGAGGTGCATTGCTGCCGCTTCTGATGAGCTGGTTTTTCGATCTGGGATGGGATGAAATTTCCTATATAGTACCCCTTACCTGTTTCGTCTATCTTATGATCCTCTCGCTGAAGCGACAGAAGCCCGTCGCTGCTGCCAGAGAGAACAGATCGGAAATCGTAGAAGCGTAAACAGGGGAGTAGAAGAGGCGGAGATGGATCCACAAAACGATGCCCGGGTTGTTATGACACTCGATGCGGGCGGAACGAACTTCCGTTTTTCGGCCATATGCGGAAATCGCCCCGTCACCGAAACCGTTTCAATGCAATCGAACGGCGACAATCTCGACAGGTGCCTTGCAAATATCGTCGAAGGATTCACAAGGATAAAGAAGCAGTGCCCGGTCATGCCCGTGGCAATCAGCTTTGCATTTCCCGGACCGGCCGACTATCCCGGCGGCATCATCGGCGACCTCGGGAATCTCCCCGGATTCAGGGGAGGCGTGGCGCTCGGCCCCATGCTCGAAGAGATATTCAAGATTCCAACCTTCATCAACAATGACGGCGACCTCTTCGCGTATGGCGAGGCGATCTCGGGATTTCTGCCATATGTGAACAGGCTGCTTGAAGAGGCAGGGAGTCCCAGGCGCTACAGAAACCTTTTGGGAGTGACGCTCGGAACCGGGTTCGGCGGTGGCATTGTCCATGACGGCACGCTGTTTACGGGTGACAATTCGATAGCAGGTGAAGTCTGGTTGTTACGCAACAAGCTGTCGCCGCAGATGAATGCGGAAGAGGGAGCGAGCATACGAGCCGTTCGGCGGGTTTATGCGGAGCTCGCAGGCATTCCCTTGGAGCTGGCCCCGGAACCAAGGGAAATCTGCGATATTGCCGCCGGGAAGAGCCCTGGCAATCAGGCTGCGGCACTCGAATCCTTCGGCCGACTTGGAGAGGTCGCTGGAGACGCCATCGCAAATGTACTCACCCTGATCGACGGCCTGACGGTCATCGGCGGTGGAATCTCGGCGGCATGGCCGCTATTTCTGCCGGCGCTCGTCTCAGAACTGAACAGTCCCTACACAGATCCCGGCGGAAAGAGCTTCCGGCGCCTTACAGCGACAGCCTACAATCTCGAAGATCAGGAGCAACTAAGGGAGTTCATAGCCGGGGGGAGAAGAGAGATCACCGTTCCCGGCACCAGCAGGACGGTCGTGTATGATCCCATCCAGCGCGTCGGGGTAGGAATCTCGCGCCTGGGGACCAGTGAAGCTATTGCCATCGGCGCATATGCGTATGCCTTACACCAACTGGATCAGCAGATGAAAGGACATTTGATATGATGGACAAACCGGAAAACTGGACCAGCATGACTGCGGAGGAAAAGAGAAGCTACCGGCTCGATGCGTGGGCTAGTGGAGACAGCATACAGTTTGACAGTCCCGAAGCCAAAACCAGGTACCGTGAGCGGGCTAAGAGATTCCGCGACGCACTCGAGTTGAAGACACCCGATCGTGTCCCGATAGCAGGTCTCGGAGGCGCTTTCGTCTACCGTCGCGTCGGGATCCCTCAGAAGGCGACGATGTATGACCGGTGGGAAGAAGCGGCTGAAGCCGTGATCAAGTTTCAGAACGATTTCCAGCCGGACAGCACGGCGCTCTCATTCATGATGGCCGGAGCTTCAATGGAGTTCCTGGGTCAGACCAATATGAAGTGGGCCGGATACGGTTTGCCCGATGACGTACAGTACCAGTATGTTGAACAGGAATACATGAAGGCCGACGAATACGAGCACTTTCTGCTCGATCCTTCCGATTTCATGCTGCGCCGCTTCATGCCGCGCATGTACACATCATTGAAAGGGCTGCAGAAGCTCCCCTGGTTCGGCCGCGAAGCTCCCCAGATCGGAGCGCGCGTCATCGAGGCATTCATGGATCCCGAAGTACAGGAAGCAATCGCCATCATGAAGAAAGCCGCCGAGATGTCGGTGACCCCGAAGCGGATCTCAATGGAAACGGCAAACCGGATGGCCTCAATGGGGTTTCCCCATCTATTCACCGGATTCGACTCAGCACCCTTTGACCTCCTGGGAGACATGTTGAGAGGCACCCGCGGAGTATTGACAGACCTTTACCGCTGCCCAGACAGAGTCATCAGGACCTGCGAGAAGATACTCGAGCTTTCTCCTGTTCCCGATATACCGATCGGAAGCGCTCCCCTTGTCATGATGCCGTTGCACAAAGGCGACGATACTCACATTTCAAGAAAACAGTTTGAAAAATTCTACTGGCCGACATTCAAGCAGCAGTTGCTGACCATGATAGGCGAAGGGCTGATCCCGGCGCCATTCGCGGAAGGATCCTACACCCACCGGCTTGATTATCTGCTGGAACTCCCGAAAGCGTCTGTTTTATGGTTCTTCGACAGGACCGACATGCACAGGGCGAAGGATGTCCTCGGCGGTCACAGCCCGATCATGGGGAATGTGCCGATCAGCATGATAGCCACGGGCACGCCTGAACAGGTCAAGGCGTATTGCAGGGATCTGATCGACTACTGCGGAAAGGGTGGAGGTTACATTCTCTGTTCGGGCACCCAGCTTGACGATGCTAAGGAAGATACCGTAAGGGCGATGATAGACTTTACCAAGGAATACGGCGTCTACCGGTAGCCGCCCGGTTTCAGAATCCCCAGTGGAAGGATGTTCAATGGCGATAAAGCAACTATCAGAAGAACAAATCAAGGAATGGTCGCTCGAACAGAAAGACAAATGGTGGCTCGAAAACGTCTGGAAGGGCGACATGCCTCAGCTGACGGTTCGCTCCGCCATTTCGGGCATGCTGATTGGAGGAATTCTGTCGCTGACCAATCTCTACGTAGGCGCGAAGACCGGTTGGACGCTCGGAGTCGGCATCACATCGGTCATCGTCGCCTTCGCGTTCTTCAAGCTGATGAGTTCCATGCACCTGGCCAAGGAGTTCAGTGTCCTTGAAAACAACTGCATGCAATCGATCGCCACTGCCGCCGGCTACATGACTGCGCCGATGATTTCGAGTCTCGCGGCTTACATGATGATCACGGAGAAAGTCATTCCCATGCAGCTGACTTTCGTCTGGATCACTCTTCTCGCGGTTCTCGGCGTCCTGTTCGCCTTCCCTTTGAAAAAACGATTCATCAACGAGGAGCAGCATCCTTTCCCTGAAGGGAAGGCGGCCGGAGTCGTGATGGATGCACTCCACTCCGGCAGTTCCAGAGAAGGCGTGTTTAAGGCGGTTATTCTCATGGTGACGGGTGCTCTCGCGGTTCTCCTCAAGATCATGCAAAGCCAGGCCATCATGGCCAGGATGAAAATCTCGTTATTTGTGCCGGAGTATCTGGACGGCTGGATATACAGGATCTGGCCGCTGAAGATCGGCGGCATTGAGCTTAGAGAGCTGACAATCCGGCCGGACACGGACTTCGTCATGATGGCGGCGGGTGGGCTGATGGGAATCCACACGGGCGTGTCTCTTATGGTAGGTGCGTGCATCAACTACTTCATTCTCGCCCCATGGATGATCAACCGCGGCGACATCACCGGCACAGTGGTAGGCGGCACGACCCACTACGGCTTCACCAACATCACAATGTGGGCCCTCTGGTGCGGAGTCGCGGTCATGACGACCTCTTCCCTCTACGCCTTCTTCTCCAAGCCCAGGATGATTCTGGCTTCATTCTCCGGACTCTTTTCGAGGAAACGTCCCGGCGAGATCGACATTCTCCAGCACATTGAGCTTCCTGTGGCTTACTCGGTCGTCGGGGTTCCGATTATTGGAGCGGTGCTCGTCTATGTTGCACACGTGTATTTCGGCGTTGAGATCCTGATGGGGATCATTGCGATTCCGCTCGTATTCTTCTTCACTCTGATCGCGGCGCATTCGACGGCGCTCACTTCGATCACCCCTACTGGAGCCTTGGGCAAATTGACGCAGCTTACCTTCGGGGCTCTATCGCCCGGGAACATCACAACGAATGTGATGACCGCAGCAATTACGGGAGAAGTCGCCAGCAACGCATCCAACCTTCTTATGGATATAAAGCCGGGTTACATGCTCGGGGGAAAACCGCGTCACCAGGCCATAGGGCATGTACTTGGAATCATTGCAGGTGCTCTTGTAGCAGTGCCTGTCTTCTATTTTGTGTTCCTGCGCGGCAATCCGGCGGGTTTGATCAGCGAACAATATCCAATGCCCGGCGCCTCTGTCTGGAAAGCGGTGGCTGAAGTCCTCACCAGCGGCCTGTCGAACCTGAAAGAATCCGCCCGGTGGGCGGCGCTGATCGGTGCGATCCTTGGAATTGTGCTGGAAGCGATCAAAATCAAGACCAAGGGGAGATTCTGGCTTTCCGGCGTGGGAATCGGGTTGGCCTTCGTGATCCCATTCAACACTTGCTTCGCGATGTTCATCGGGTCGCTTGTGTTCTGGCTCTGCAGACGGTCCATGAAGGATCCTTCCCGTCTCGGACACAAAGTCATGGTTCAGAATCTCGAGCCGGTCTGCGCAGGCCTGATTGCCGGTGGCGCAATCACCGGGATCATTGTCATCATCCTGGAGACCTTTGTGTTTGTGTAGTACGCCTATGACGGCCTTACCACCTCATATGTTTCCAAGGGCTTTCATGACGCGGGCCGGAGTGGTTGGAAAATCGATGACCCATTTGCCGGTAGCATTGTAGATGGCCGACGAAGTGAGACCGGACATCGCGGCTCCCGAATTCTCACCTACGCCATAGGCCCCAAAGGCCGCATAGCCTAGATGGCTCTCATTGATGAGACACGTTGAGCGAGGATAGTCGTTCATCGTCCCGATGTGATAGTTGATCAGGTCGTGATTCAGGGCAACACCCGTACGCGGACACCAGACATGCTCTTCAGTGGCACTTCTGCCGAGCCCCATGATTGCGCCACCGTACTGCTGAGCGGCAGCGCCTGTGGGATTGAACAAATGGCCCACGTCATTGACGCACACGATATTCGTTACCTCAACCATGCCGGTGTCGGTATCGACTTCCACCTCGATAAAGTGCGCCTGCCGCGCCATTACGTACAGGTTCTCGTCAGGCTTCCCATCCACCGTCAGACCTGAGACAGTCCCGACAACGGGGTGAGTGATTGCAGGATCGACATCCCAAAAGATGTCCGCCACCTCCCTCACGCTTTTCCGATTCGCGGGATTCGCCTTCTCAAAAACCATGCTCTCCCTGATGTCTAGTTCTTCCGGCCGTTTTCCCGGAAACGCGGGAGGTTGAACGGTCTTGAAGAAATGACTTGTGTTGTAAGCAGGCGTAGGCTTCACGGCGCATTCGAGCAGCTTTTGCTTCAATTCGCGGGCAGCCATGATCAATTGCGTAGTGATGAAAGCAGTGGAAAATGATCCCCCCGGCTGCCACATGAAAAAGCTGCTGTTGTCGGACCGCCGCTCATGGATCACGGTGTCTTCATATCTCAAACCGAGTTCGGCCGCCACGATGTGCCGTGCTCCGGATTCGGTATCGGAGCCTATGTCGCTACGCACCCCTACTATTGCACATATGCCGTTGCGCAGCATCAGGCATGCGTGAGTCTTTGCCGGGGCCGGTGCCTCCCAGGTCCATTCAATCGACTGCATGAATCCGAGACCGTGCATTCTGCCGTTGGAAAGCCGCTTCGCTCCCGGAGGGTGCCACTTCCTGTTCCAGTCGATGGCCTCTTTACCTTTCTCAATGACTTCTTTGAGGCTCCATCGTTGCGGAAAACCGTTTTCCTTTTGATAGCGTGTTATCCAGTCCCAGTCGTGCCCGCGGCAGCCGTCGTTCTTCAATGCCACCTCGGTCGGATCGAGTCCGAATTCCGCGGCAACACGGTCAAACATGACGTTGTGCGGCACACAGGAGTGGGCTCCATGCCGGATGCAGATTAAATGCCCCTTGTTGGTTAGTCCCCATTCGTGCGTGCCACGTATATTCGGGATCATTGTCCCTTCGAACGTCTTCTCCACCGCGGCGTTTCTCGGCCCGACAATATGCCAGTGATAGCCGGTTATAGTCCCATCTTTCCTGGCCGCGACTTTACACGTATAAGTCCCGGCATCGTCCCCGAGAGCGTAATGGTTGCCCTCGTCGAAGAGAAGCTTGACCGGCCTTCCTTCGGCACGCCTTGCAAGGATGACAGCCAGACGCGTGAAACAGCATGAATAGCCAAGCCAGGAAAAGCCCCCAAACATGGAGCCCTGGTACGGCATCGTCACGGTAATCTTCGACCACTCGGCCAAAGGAGGGATGGCTTTCTCCCTGGCGGTGACGGGCGATATTAGAAACCACTGAGGAATATCCTGGTGATGGACCCAGAGATCCAGGAAGTCTCCGCGCCACTGCGCGATGCACACAGCCGGTTCCACGCCCGCCGATGAGTTCACCTCCCGGGTGATCTTGTATTCGATCACCCGGTCGGCTTCTGCGAAAGCCTTATCGACATCACCGTACTCGACCTCTTCAGCCAGGACAGTGTTCGGTTCCCTTGCCTTTGCATTGGTGCGCCTTACTTCGGCCATCACCTTGACGGCGTCGGGCTTCACCGATTCCTCCATATCCAGGATAAAGGGGCGTTCTTCCCATTCGATTTCCATGAGGCGCAGGGCACGGTCACAGATTTCCTCGCTGTCGGCGACAACCGCTACTCCCATTGGATGGTGGTAGAAATCGCTCGTGCCGGGAAGCGTGAGGAGGTTGTAGTTACCTGAAATCTCGTACCATGCTCCTGTGCCGCTGTCATACTCGACATCCGGGTCGTTGTATTTGAGTATGTCTCTCACACCGGCGAGAGCTTCTGCCTGGGCGGTATTGATGCGGATGATCTTTGCGTGCGCATACGGGGAAGTAAGAATCTTGGCATAGAGCATTCCGGGCAGAACGATATCCCTCGTATAAGCCGCCTTGCCGCTGACTTTTTCGTGGGCGTCCTGTCGCGAGATGGAGCTCTGAGTCTCTTTGTACCCTTCAGGCGGTTTCCAGGTCCAGGGTCGATAGCCCATAGCATTCCCCTTTCTAAAGACCGGGATGAGACTTCCTGTTCAATAGGTTCCGTACAGTATGACGCCTTGCTCGAGAAGTACCTTCTGCAGCTCCGAGACGTCGCGCTCGAGTTCTCGTGGAGAAATCCCGTTGCGCGCGCAGACCGCCGCCGCGGCTCCCGCGGCCTGGCCGGTAACCATCGTCTCCTGCAGAAATCTTTTGTAGGAATCCCTATCGGCCGAGATCGCTTTTCCTGCTACCAGCAGGTTCTCAACGACCTTGGGAACGAGGCATCGGTAGGGTATATCGTACGATCCGCCGTCTTTGGGATACACGATCCCTTCATAGCTGATCGTGTCTTTTGTGGCGACATGCTTGGCGCCCGATGAGAATGAGCTTTTTCCGATCACGTCGTCGAATTTCCTGGCTTCGGCGACATCCGCCTTGGTCAGGACATAATCGCCCATAATTCTTCTGCTTTCCCTGATCCTCAACTCGTGGCACATCCGCGTCAGGTAACAATTTTCGAACCCGGGCATGTATTTCTTGATGAATTTCAGGGCCATCGTGACCTGCTTTCGGCATTCGATCTCCGCATACGTGAGATCCCTTACATCCGTCGGATCGACGTTCCCGACCTGCGATGAATGCTGGAAGTGCGCCTGGAAGACGCCGTTCTCCCTGGGCATGATGAAGAATCCCACGCCGCTGTAAGGATGCCAGTCGCCGGCTGCTATGGCCGCATCTCTGAGGGAGTAGTAGCCCATGAAGTTGGAGATTTCAGTGATGTCTTTGACTCTGCGGATCCTTTCGGCGATCTGCTCATCAGTCCAGCCGAGGTAGGGATGCGTCATCGCGTTGAATTCATACGCGGCATTGTCTCTGACGTACTGCAGAACCTTCTCCCAATCCACGCCGTCAACAGTGAAGGAAATCGTATGCGGTTCCAGCTGATCTTTCGGAACCTGCTCGTACGGCGCCCCTGCTCTGGCAGAGATATGACCTTCTCCCGTGCAGTCAATGATCACCTTGCCCAAAACTACCTGCCTTCCGGAGGGGTTCTCGACTATTACTCCTTTGACGGCATTTCCCTCTTTCACGACATCTACGGCGACAGAATACAGCAGCAGGTTCACGCCGTTTTCGGTCATCATCTCGAAGATCAACAGGCCCCAATAGTCAGGATCGACAAGGGAGAAGCTGTAGCCGACTCTGAAATCGGGTGTCGTGTGGGGCAGGGCGTGGCCATCCTGCAGCAATCGGGCATGTGTCTCTTCCATTATGCCGGCGATGATCTGCTCTCCGCGCGGGTTGAACATATAGGCATATGCAAAGCCCGGAGGACCTGACACGTTCATCTGCCCTCCCAGCGTTCCGAGCCGTTCAATCAGGATGGTCTTTGCGCCGGCCCTTGCCGAGGCGATGGCAGCGGCAACTCCGGAGGTCCCTCCTCCGGCTATCACAACGTCGTATTCACCATAAATCTCCATAGTCGTTCCTTCTCCAAGATCCTTCGCGCAGAAGATTTATTTGCGGAACTCCTGAATACTTCGAGCGATTCTGCCGTCCGGCAGAGTAATCGGCAACACGATGCTCTCGCTGTGCAATGCCCAGGGGAGAATAACGCCGGAATGCCCTCCGCGCCCCCCGACGACGACCATTTCGACATCCTTCGGACTGCGGGTTACGGGCATCGGATGCCTGTTGGCCAAGTCCGGCGGCCGGACAGGTACGAGGCCGCGATTCCTTACCATCGGGACATCATGCACGGCACGAAGATGAATATGCTCCCTTATCATGTCCTTTGTGTAGCCGGCGTTCTTAAGCATCATTCCGTGGTCCGGAGTTAGGACCAGCAGCAGCGGCCCCGGGATGTAAGCGTTGTTGGACCCCAGGGTGGTACAGCTGTCGGTGATGGTGTCGAGCAGATCATGTCCATCCGGGCTGAGAAAATCGATGATATCGTGCTGCGGTTCGGCCTTCAGCACATAGACAGTAGTGGTCGAGGCATCGTAGTGTTCCTCATTGATCATCGGCCACTGCGCCAGCGACGGTTCTTCGGCAAAACAGTACGTGAACTCCGCCTGGGACGCGATGCAGTCGAGGTCGCAGACTCCCGGCACCGCGCGGCTGACGTTCAAAATTACGAGATTGACGGCCCTTCCGATCGTCGCATTTGCGGGATAACCGGGCCCCAGGCATCCCTGCTTTCCCGATATTCCAACTTCCTGCGCGATGGGTCCGCTCACCAGGACAAGATTTCCGCCTGGATGTGAGGTCGTGACCGACTGGAGCAGGTTGTATTTCGGATCTGCCAGCGCCTTGAATGCCGTGACCAGAATCGGCATCGCCTCCGGCCTGCAGCCAGCCATCACCGCGGCAATCGCGACATCCCTCACATTGACGTCTTTGCCAGTGGGTCCGACTTCCCGCCACAGCACCATCTCCGGATCGAACGGGCAGTAGGCGTACATTTTCTCCAGACGCCCTTTAGTTGGAGGAATAACCGGCAGTCCGTCCCCGATATGCTCACGGTCGAGGTAATCCATAATCTCTTCCATGTAGCATCCCGGCTCGAGCAGCCTGCTCTCTTCAACCTCTATTGACCCGGTGACCGGAAGCAATCCATCTGCCGCGGGAGGAACGAGGTCCATCTTGAAGTCGATGTGGGCGAGCTCCTTCAGTCTCTCGGGGGCAGCCGTCAGAGAGCCGATTATATACTCCCACTTCAGATCGATCTGTTCCCTGACCTCAGCAGCAGTGCTGGCCTGATATATGTCGATCTTGCACAAACACAGATTTCCGGCCCGGTAGACGGCCACCCCTTCGACCAGATCTCCACCAGGAGGTGCCGTAATATAGACAGTCGGAATTCCGAGTTTCTCAAGGGCAATGGTTACGATACAGGTTGCCGGAGAAGTCCCCATATCGCCCAGCGCCACCACGGCGGCCACGGGCTTTTCCTGTGCGAGCATTGCCGCATAGTTCTCCAGCCCTCGTGTATCCTTGCCGCGCACCGTTTCGCGGTAATCAACAAAATTACTGACGCCAATTTCGCGAAGACGTTCTTTGATTCGTACGAAGACCTCGCCATAGTTGCAGAAGCTCAGCTTGGTGTTGTCATAGAACAGGATTTTCCCGTTCTTCAGCTGTTCGAGAGCGGGGCGTGGGGCGAGTGTGATGACAGGGCGCTGCTGCACTCCTCGAGGGTCAATCAGGGGATACAGTTTCTTATTCATCGTGAGAGAATCCTGCTTGCGTTGTAATCTGCGGCCATAGACAGAGAGATCTTCAGAATGCGCCACCCTGGAGATCTCCCGATTTGTCAAAAAGCTTCTTAAGCTTTGCCCAGCTTGTCCTTCGACTGGAGAAGATCGGCTACCTGTTTCATGCCGAGATCTTCGAGGGTCTTGCGTTTGGGGAAGCCGGATTCGACATCCCATCCCTCGACTTCATAGAAGTGGGTCTTCCATTGATCAACCCCTTCCCTGGAGAAGTAGAGCTCCTTGCAGTTCTTCCACTCCCATTTGCTGCCGTCGAAAATCGGGAGTTCGGGGGCGAATCCGCAATATGAAGCTCCCGGCCGGTAGTAATATCCGGTGAAATTCTCCATCTTGCGGTGTCTCCCCTGGAGCACAAAAATCGCCCTTTTCAGGTTCCATGAGCGCCTTCCGATTTCCATGCCGTCATCGAAAGTGTGTTTTCTTCCGGTGATGGCGTTGAGGAAACGGGGTTCGGCTTCAGGAGTATGCCCCTTCCCTTCGGGGTGTGCCTGGTTGAAGAGCTGCGAGTATCCCCAATCGCAGAAACCTACCGACTCTTTGTAGTAGTTCCAGTAATGCTGATGCCAGGCGACCCATTCGGCTTTGTGTTTGGAATAGATCCCGGTCTTGTAAGCCTGATCGGTATCCCAGCTGTAATCGAACCAGAACGGATCGTTCTTGAGCGTTCGTTCGGCAAGGATTTTCACGAACTGTTCGCAGGTGTAGCCCCGTTTGGTCCCAACCGACATGTCGTGGTTATTGATGTCGCGGGAATCCATCAGGTTACCGTAAGCCCATTCCACTCCAGGCATGGACCAGTGATCCTGATAGCCCCACATGGTCAGCCGGCAGAGTGTATTGAAATCATCGGTCCGTCCCAGCTTCTCTGCAAAACGGGCGGTTCCCTCGGCCAGGTGATTGCCGATCCCGATTCGCTTAGCGAGCGCGATTCCGTAGATTTCCATAAACTCCTGTTTCTCGAAATCGTCCATTGGCAGCGGGGCCATGTCGAACTTGGTGCCGGGACCGATCACTTTCATGTCGTACATCTTCTTCATGTACCAGCCCAGCGCTGTGTATGCGGGGACCTTCGGCTGAATCGGGAAATCCTTGTTGTGGGAAGTGTCAAATGACATCGGTCCCATGAAACAGGTTTCCATCGCATTCAGCCCGAGTTGCTGGACGATGTCAGTCCCTTTCTGGTTGACCATCTGTGACGTAGGAGGATGCGGCGGTGCAAGGCTGAACCATGTCGATTCCGCGCAATCATCGGAGTCGACGCTGTAGGCCCTGTTCCTGTTGTGGCACATCCTGGCTCCGCAACCAACGCAGCAGGAGGAGACTGACTGTCCGCCCCCGAAACCGCCGAAGCCGCCACCGCCACGACGCCACGTCTTATCCCACCATTCTCTGGCGTCTTTCAGTCCCCTGGGATCGGCGATCTTGATGCTGCCCGTACCCAGCACAGCGACCGCTTTGAGATTCTTCGATCCGAACACGCCGCCGAAACCACCCTGCCCGGCGCCGCTGCCGCCGCCGTGAACCAGCGAAGCAACGCGTGTAAGGGTCTCTCCCGCGGGCCCGATTGTGACGATAGAAGGCCTTTGCAGAGTGAAGCCGCCATCCACTTGCTGCCATTCCTGGCCGTAGCGGACACCGGATCTCTTCCAGATCTCTTCCTGACATTCCCAAGTCGTAAGGCCCCACAGAGCCTTGGCGTCTTCGAGCGTGACCTTGTCATCCATAATATTGATGTATACAGGCGATTCAGCCCTTCCGATGACCGCGACTCCGTCCCATCCCGCAAACTTGAGCATCGTCGCAAATGTGCCCCCGAAATTGCTGTGGCAGAACCACTGGATGGGGTAGCACTGCGGGGACATGCCGGAAACACTCGTTCTCGCGCCAAAAGGAATACCAGTTCCTGCCACAGCGCCGGTCATAAGAGACACCATGTTCCTGGGATCGAATGCATCCTGCAAGTCCCAGTCTCCTGGAGCGACACAGTATTCCCAGAAGAGAGCTGTGGACGTTCCATGGCCGCCGCCATACATCTCGTATTTCTCGGTATCGAGCCGCGTGATCTGTTTCGTCGTCAGATTGACTAAGAGAATCTTGCCTCCAAATCCTGGTGTTGCCATAGTTATCCTCCTTTCTTTCAGTTAGGCTTTTGGCGCCGGTTTTGCAGCCTTCGGTTTGGCACCAGGTCCGAATGGACCACCAGGTTTTCGGGGCGGCTGCAGGTTCCTGTCGTACCCGCTGATGTCGGTCTGCGACGGAAGCTCGTTCACTATTTTGAGCGCGTTGGCAGGACAGGCCTCGACGCAAGCCTGAGATCCGCCGATTCCACCCTTCTTGTTGTAGTACGGAGTGTTGACACACATGTCGCACTTCGTCGATTTCTTCGTTTGCGGATTCCAGATGGTGCGATGGGGAATGTGCGGACAGGACTTTATACAGGTCTCGCATCCGATACATTTTTCAGCATCTATCATCCTGATATTGCCATTGGCGGCACTGACGTGCGCAGCACCGGTGGGGCAGTTCTTCACGCACAACGGTTCAGGACACTGCCGGCAGACGTTGATGCTGATATCCAGTGGATATTCAGCAAGAACCGCCCTGTGAATCTGAATCCGGGACAGAGACAGGCTGACTTCCCCTTCGTGCACAAGAGAGCACGCAATCATGCAGCCATAGCAGCCTGCACAGTGTTTGCTGTCATACACCAGATACGCGGTTGAAAGCGGATAGGACTCAGCAGCGGCAGCAACCTGCGTTGCAGGAGAAAGCGCCGTAATGGCGCCCCCAGCAATTGCGGTCCCGCTCCCTACCACGAAATCACGTCTTGAGAACTTCTTATCTACTTTCTTGTCTCCAGCCATTGGACGACACCTCTTTCAATTCCATTTACGATAACTACGTAGGGTAGCGGCCTTTATCTCACCGCAACCACCTTCTTGTCCTACGTTCATAGATCCCGGCCATTCGTAGTGCTGCGTCCCTCCAGAATTTATCTGTTCTGAACTGCCGGAACCGATGATAAGATCCTCGAACATAATGAAATGTAATCTCGCAGGTGAATTCCATCCTAAATCGAGTCGACATTTTTATCAAGCGGTATCACGCCTGTCGACTCTCGAGGCTCAATGAGAATGGGGGAGACCGTGACGCCGGAACAGAAGCGGGAAAAGAGATTCGAAAAATGGCTTAGTGCGCCGCACGCTGAGTTCGCAAATCCTTCAGCAAAGAAAGCATATCAGGAAAGGGTCACCAGGTTCATCAAGGTGTTCAATCTGGAGATACCGGACCGGGTGCCGGTCATCCTTCCTGCAGGGACCTACCCTCTATACTACGCCGGCATGACTCTGAAAGAGGGCATGCACGATAATGAACGGCTCTTGCAGGCCTACAGGAAATTCTTGACCGAATTCGAGTCGGACACCTTCGCCAGTCCTGCGTTGGTACCTTCGGCGCGGGCTGCCGGAATTATCGACAGCCTTACGATCAAATGGCCCGGGCATGGGCTACCGGACAACACATCAATGGTCCAGTTCGTCGAGGGGGAGTACATGAAGGCCGACGAGTACGACCTGTTTCTCGAGGATCTGACCGATTTCTGCCTGCGCCGTTACCTGCCGCGCAGCCTGGGGGCATTGGCTCCCTTTGCCCGGTTTTCGCCTACTCCTTTCATCCTGGGCATGCCGAACAAGTTTCTTGCTCCGGCCGCAATGCCCGAAGTCCGTGCCGCATATCAGGCTATCATCGACTACGGCGAAGAGACGGCAAGATGGATGGCACCGATCATGCAGTTCCACAGGGAGGCGACTGCGGCAGGGTATCCGACGCTTTTCGGAGGACAGGCGCATGCGCCGTTCGATATTCTGGCCGACACGCTCCGGGGAACCAAAGGGATCATCATGGACATGTACCGGCAGCCCGACAAGCTCCTGGCGGCAATGGAGAAAGTGGAAAAGATGAACGTCGACTGCGGAATGGAGGGCGTCAATCTGTCCGGTAACCCGATCGTTTTCTTCGCTTTGCACAAAGGGGACGACACCTTTATGTCGAACCAGCAGTACGAGAAGTTCTATTGGCCGCATTTCCGCCGAGTCATTCTCGGACTGATTGATGAAGGCGCCGTTCCGCTGCTGTTTGCGGAGGGGAGATACGACAGCCGGCTTGAGATAATCAGAGACCTTCCCAAAGGTAAGGTGATCTGGCATTTCGACCGGACCGACATGTTCCGGGCCAAGAAGATTCTGGGCGATAACGCCTGCATCGCAGGCAATGTACCCGCATCCCTGCTCTGTACCGGCACCCCGGAAGCCGTCAAGGAATACTGCCGGAAACTCATTGAGGTGTGCGGCGAAGGGGGCGGATTCATACTTACCGGCGGGGCAAGTATCGACAAGGGCAATCCCGACTGTCTCCGGGCAATGTATGAAGCATCCCTCGAATACAGCAGATAACCTCAGATAGCCTTCGCGTGCCGTCCGGTCGGCGAACCGCAGGACGGCCGTCTTTCAAATCTGGATCAAATCTGGACATCCATCGAAGAAACATGCAGATGGATGTCCGGATTCCGGTTTCTTCGAACGAATTCCTCTTCTGCTACACTTTAGTAACCCCCTTCCCCCTGCTGTCTTGGGAGAAGAATGATCGCGCTCAAGCCGAAGGGTGTGAAGGGACGCAGTTTCTCTCGGATCCCACTAGCGATAATCGTCATTTTCTTTCCCGCATTCCTCCTGCCACAAGTCATCCAGCCACCCCCTGGAATTACACTCGATCTCGAGATCACTCCTACTGTTGAACTGGGACGCATTCTCAAGGTGGCAGGTGTTACGGGCGTCAGAGCAGCGGGGAATCTCACCGGAACCATCAGGATCCGGGGAACAGTCGACGAACTGACCTTCGACGGGAGAATGAAAGGTGACGGGCTAACTATCGACAATTACACGAGTTTGAGAGCTGACCTGAAATTCCGCGCCCTCTGGAACAGGAAAGAGGGATTGATACGGGTGGATCGTTACGATTTGACATCTTCAGTTGGATCCGCGTCCGGGACAGCAAGTCTCTATCCTGGATCACGCACGTCCTTCAGCTCGCTGATGGCGGATCTGGATAACTTCGACCTGCTTCCGGCCTCACGGAGGGGTCAAAACTCAATGGCGCTCGCCAGCCGCGCCACCGGAAGAGTCTCGATACAGTGGAAAGGCGACATCAGCCCTGCAACGATATCGGCAGATGCAAGACTCGTCCTCAATGCATCACGCCGGACGCCGGAAAAGAACATACTGCCGCTTTCCGGTCAGACGGAATTCCGGATACGGGCCGGTACCCTGTCAGCTCAGGTGACCGACATTGCCGCACTCGACACCCAAGTCTCGGGGACCGTTGTTCTTCCTTCATTCGAAACAATCGAAGCCGATTTCGGCGGTTTCATCAAAGATGCCGATGTTTTTGCGAAGAACCTCGCTCTCTTCCTCGGTAAAGAGGACCTCATCCCGACTGGATTGGCAGGACCGGCCACTTTCACAGCCAAAGTGACCGGGGCAATCGGATCCCCTGACGCCGCCGTCACATTCGAATCATCCGACCTCACGGTAGGAGAATTCAACAATGTGAAGCTGAAGGCCGATGGCAGAGTGACCCGATCGCATATTGATTTCACAGCCGATTTCTCGCCGGCTCCTGACATGTTCGTCACCTCTTCCGGGAGAATCGGCCTCACCGGCACAGAGCCCACCCTCGATGTCGACCTGAACGCAAGCCGGATACCGCTGCCGCTATTGCTTCCGCTATTCGGAATAGGAATCTCTTCCGGCGGGACGGCACAGGCTACGCTCCACCTCGAGGGCACACTCGACAACCTCAATGGATCAGGATCGTTGAAGGCGGAATCGCTGAAGATTTACGAGGAACCCATGGGGAGTCTCGCCTCGAGCATCGTGATTTCGCGCGGAGAGATCCGTCTTCCCGACCTGCGGCTGACGAAGAATCCCAGAGATCCTGCAAGCGGATACATGGATGTCCAGTTTTCATACGAGCTCGGACGGGGGCGCTTTGCTTTTCACGCGACAGGCAATTCGCTGCAGTTCAACGAACTCGTGCTGCCCGGAGGGATACCGTTCCGCGGGACCGCCGACTTTGCGGCAAAAGGCTCGGGAACGAAGGCACAGCACACGATCGATGTGCATTTCTCTGCTGCAGATGTTGAATTACGAAAAGTCAGGCTCGGTTCAATTGAGACAGACGCATCTATTGTGAACCGGGTTGTCGTCCTCGATGCGAGACTCCCACGCTTCGGTTCGACCGCCTCCATCCGGATGAGACTTGAAGAGCCGTACCCGTTAGAGTTCAAAGCGATTGCTCCCGAGTTTGATGTGGGACTGCTCGGCCTTACGGGACCAGGGAATCGCCCCCTGACCGGCACCCTGGATCTGAACGCGGCCGGTTCGGGAAATCTTCGGAATCCTTCGAAGAGCGATCTCACCTTCAGCGCCCGCAATGTCTCTATGAAGCTGGGGGATACCAACATCGGGACCGGTGGTCCTGTGGATGTCCAATATCGGGACGGGATGGTCGTGATGGCGGAGGAAGCGGCAATAACCATCGAGGATTCGTCTCTCAGGGTCGCCGGCACGATTCCCATACGCCCGGAAGCTCCCGCCGGCAAATTCCTCGCCAGAGGGAAGATCAATATCGCAACTCTCTCTCAACTCAGCACATTCCTCCAGAAAGCAGAGGTCTCAGGCAACGCTGAGTTTGACATCGCGATTGCCGGACGCGCGGACGATCGAAACGTCTCAGGGACAGCGGCAGTGTCGAGCGGTTCTTTGCGGCATCCGGCGCTTCCGTCACCTTTGACGGGCATTTCAATCCGGGCCGAACTGCGGAGAGATGAAATCGTCCTGCAGCAGGCCCTGGCATCCATGGACTCGGGCAGGATAAGCCTCACAGGAACTCTCCCCGTCGGGATGCTTGTCCGGAGAATACCTATTCCCCTCCTTCAACAGCAGAAACACGGGCCTGCTCAGTTTGACCTGCAGCTGACCGATTTTGCACTGGCATCGACGGGAAGACTCCCGCGCAATATGGATGTCCAGATTTCGGTAAGGGCACAGGGGAGCGCGACGTCGTTCGACCTGAACTCGGTGATCGCCGACGTCACCGTAGAAAAGCTGAGTCTGAGCCTCAACAGAATCGTTGTCCGGCAGCGCGAGCCATCCTCCCTTGCGCTTCGCGACGGCATCATCACGATCAGGAGCCTCACACTGGTCGGCCCGCAGACGGAGCTCCAGGTCAGCGGCACGTCCGCACTGGTCGGAATGACCCCTACCGACTTGCAGATAAGGGGGACGACAGATGCGGGGCTGCTCGCTTTTCTGATCGATGATGCGATACTGGCCGGCCCAGTCCAGGTTGAATTGGCAGTAAAAGGCACGGCGGCCGCTCCTGAACTTTCAGGATCGATCGAGGTCCGCGACGGGCAGGCGAGCCTGCGAACTCCCGCCGACATTGCTCTGGACAGCCTCAATGCCAGATTCGATTTCGCCGGTCGCCGCATCACGGTTGAAAGGTTCGACGGGATACTCAACGGCGGAACCGTCAAAGCCTCTGGGAGCATGGATCTCATTGGAGGCAGCCTGACAAACTTCAATCTCTCCGCCAACCTGCGCGACGTGTTCCTGGAGCTCCCGGAAGGCCTTGAATCCTCCTTCAATGCCAACCTTACATTCGTCTCTAAAGAAGACCTCATCATGGTCAACGGCAAAGTCAGGGTTGTGGAAAGCTCCTATCGCAAGGATTTCGGCGGCGATCTCAGCGAGCTGCTCCAGCAGTCTCCCGAGCACGACCCGGAACACGACCGCAGCCCGTCGCTGTCGAGAATACGCTTTAACGTGGCCGTGGTGACGGTTAACCCGATTGCAGTCCGGAACAATATGGCCGATCTGGAAGCTGACGCGGACCTTCGCCTCGTTGGAAGCTACTACGCCCCGTCGATCGTAGGAACAGTGAATCTCGAAGAGGGAGGGCAGATCTTCCTGAACGAGCGCACCTATTACCTCCGCCAAGGCATCATAACTTTCAATAACCAGACAAGAATCGAACCTGATTTGAATATCCAGGCCGAGACGGAGGTGTCCGAGTGGGAAATAACAATGCTGATTACCGGGACTCCCGATCGGCTGGAAACACAACTGACCTCAGAACCGGCCCTTTCACAGACCGAGATCATATCGGTTCTCCTGACCGGCAGCAGAGATACAGATCTTACCGGAAGACAGATGCAGCTCGCACAGGCACAGGCACTCTCGCTGCTGGCAGGGCAGGCGGGGCAGGAACTGGCGGGCCAGGCGCGGGAAGTGCTGGGAATTACGACCTTTCGCCTTGAACCGAGTTTCATCGCGTCTGAAACCCACGATCCCGGAGCAAGGGTCACACTTGGCCAGGATTTGACCCGTGACTTGAGTCTCGGCTACTCGATGAACCTTGTTAATGCGGGCGACCAGCTCTGGATTGCTCAGTACGATATCACGCGCACCCTGAGCGCACGGGCGATTGGACAGGAAGACAACTCATACCGGATGGGATTCACTCACCAAGTTCAGATAGGCGCTTCTCGAGGATCTACAGGAAGAAGGGGCCGTGCACGAAAGCCTGAGATCGGCAATATCACCTTCGATACCAGCAACCTCTTCCCTGTTGAAACCCTCAGAGACAAATTCGACCTTAAGACGGGCGATACCTACGAGTTTCCGGAAGTACGGAAGGGGATCGAGAACCTCAGGAAGATGTACAACGAACAGGACCGTCTCGAGGCAAGAATACGGCTCGAACGACAGCGAACCAACCGGACCGTAGATCTTAATGTCAAAATCGATCCGGGTCCGGCGGTTCGGCTGTCCTTCGAAGGACCGGTATCAGACGACAGCAGGAAGCAAGTGAGGCAGGCATGGCAGGAAGGGGTATTCGATCTCGCCAGAGTGAGCGAATCCATTCAATTGATCAGGCGGTCTCTCATCACAGACGGCTATCTCGAGGCGGAGATAACCCAGGGAACAGAGCTGACAGGAGACACTAAAGTAGTTCGATTCAAGGTCACGCCCGGCACACGCTACAGGGATGTCCAACTCGTCTTTCCAGGAGCTTCCCAAATCGGGTCGGATGAACTGGCCGGCGCGATCGAGAATGCGGGTATCTATCTCGACGTGTTCCTCGATCCTGAAAGGGTGACAGACTATCTCGAGAGTTACTACCGTGATCGTGGTTACCTTGGTGCTGTTGTTTCGCCGCCGGCGAAGCGGTTGGATCCGCGCGCAGGAACGGGGACCGTTGAAATCCCCGTGACAGAGGGTCCGTTGTTCCTGATCGGAGACCTGACCTTCTCCGGCAATAGAGCCTACAGCGATGATGAACTGTGGATCCGCATCCCCATATCGAGCGGCAGCGTCTATTCTCCTGATCTCGTGCAGGAATCGTCCGATATCATCGAACGCATCTACCGCACCAATGGATACAACGAGATGTCGATTTCCTATGAGGTCGAAACGGACCCTGATTCCGCTCTGGCGAATATCTCATTTGTGATTGACGAAAACCGGCGATCGGCCATCAGAGAAATCACGATCAGTGGAAACCGCCTGATCGACGAGAGCCTCGTGAGAAGAATGCTGACATTCGACACGGGCGACGTGCTGAACCATGAACAGCTGGGAATCTCACGCAGAAACCTTTACGACACGGGCATATATTCCCTTGCCGATTTCGAAATCGAGGACCTGCCGGAAGATGATCCTGGGGCAAATACGAAGCCCGTCCGGATTAACGTGCAGCTGCGTGAACTCAGCACCTACCGGGTCGATTACGGCGGTTACTACGATACCGACCGGGGGCCCGGCGGTATAGCCGACGTGGTGAGGCGGAGCCCATTCGGCCACGGAGCGGCGCTCGGGTTCCGCGCGCGCTACGATAATGATCTGAGGCTTGCACGGCTTTACTATGCCCAGCCGTTGATCAGGAGACTGCGGCTGAAGACCGACGGTAGCATCATTCTCGCACGGGAAACCAGGCCGGGGTTCCGGGCGCATCGGGTTGGAATGTCTCTCTTTCAGCAGAAGGAACTCCCGAAGGAGTTCGTGCTCGATTACGGGTACCGCTATGACAACGTGCGCTGGGAAGGTGTGCCCGAGGACCCGACCCTGTTTGTCGCCAATGTCCCGGTGGCACGGCTCAGTGGAACACTCTGGCGCGACACCCGTGACAGCATTCTTGATGCGACCAGGGGAGAGTTCATGTCGAACACCTTCGAATTCGGGCCCGAATGGATTGGATCGGAGATCGGTTTCTACAAGTACTTCGGCCAGTACTTCCGCTATTTCGGTCTCGACCGCTTACTCGGAAGACGGCCTGAAGACGAAAAAGGAAGGACCACACCGCCGAGGTTCATCTTCGCCACTGCCATTCGGCTCGGCATCACGCAGGCTCTCGAAAACCAGGGGATCATCTCTCCGGAACGATTTTTTGCAGGCGGCGGAACCACGATGCGCGGTTTCGGACAGGACCTGCTTGGCCCTGTAGAAGAACAGCTTATCGACGGCGAGGCCAGATTGGTTCCGCTCGGAGGAGAAGCTCTGTTCCTGCTCAATAACGAGATCCGGTTTCCGATCTACAGGATTTTCGGCGGTGCGGTTTTCCTTGACATAGGAAACGTCTTTGAGACCGTTTCAGACTTCAGCCTCAGTGATCTGAGGAAGTCGGCAGGCGCCGGACTGCGGATCAAGATACGCTATCTCCTCCTGCGGTTCGATTATGGCTTCAAGCTCGACCGGAGACCGGGGGAGAGAGGAAGCGCATTCTTTTTCAGCATCGGGCAGGCTTTCTAGACGCGCATCACTGCACGGTGACAAAATGCGACATCCCCTCCCGCTGCACCAGCAGAAGCACCGGACGGCGGCCGGAATCTTCCACGAGCTTACGGAAGTCGTCTACCGACCTCACGTCCTGCTGGTTCACTTTCGTTATCACATCGCCGCGTTGTATCCCCGATCGGGCAGCCGAACCAGCCGGTTCGACGTCTGTCACCACCAATCCCCTGGTGTTTCTGCTCAGTCCCAGCTCTCTAGCGATTTCGGGAGTCAGTGCGGCCACTCTCATGCCGTAAAACTCGCCGTCCTCCTCATTTCCGCCAGACCGTCGCCGTGACTCGGCCTGTGCCGAATCCGACAGTTCCTGCAACCTGACGCGTACCTGCTGCCTCTGCCGGTCCCTGAAGATCGTGAGAGTGACCTCAGTCCCGGGCTCCGTGGCTGCGACCCGATTCCGAAACTGATTGGTATCAACTATCTTCTGTCCATTCAGCTCGGTGATCACGTCTCCCTGCCTCAGGCCCGCACGGTCGGCCGCACTGCCTGGCTCCACTGAACTCACGATCGCACCGCTGGTAACATCCAGGTCGAGACTTTCAGCCATTTCGCGTGTGAGAGGCTGAATCGTGACTCCCAACCTGCTGCGACGCACCTTTCCTTTTGCGATGAGCTGTTCTGATACCTGGCGAGCCATGTTTGAAGGAATCGCAAAACCAATTCCGATGCTGCCGCCCGTCGTTGAAAGGATTTGTGAATTGATCCCGATCAATTCACCGGCGGTATTGACGAGCGCGCCCCCGGAGTTGCCGCGGTTGATAGGCGCGTCGGTCTGGAGGAAGCTTTCAAATGTCCCTTCTCCCAAGCCGGTCGCCCTTTCTTTTGCGCTGATTATTCCTGCCGTCACGGTCTGACCGACATTGAGCGGATTGCCTATGGCCAGAACAACATCACCGACCCTGACCTGGTCCGAATCTCCAAGGGGCAAGGCAGTGAGATTCTTCGATGAGATCTTCAGGACAGCAAGATCCGTGGGAGGATCCGAGCCTATGATCTTGGCATCTTCAGTCTGGCTCTCACCCAATTCCACTTTTATCTCGTCCGCGCCGTCAATGACGTGGTGATTGGTTACGATATAACCGTCTTCCGTTATGATTACACCGGAACCAAGCCCCCTCTCCAGCCGCGGAGCTCTCTCACGGCCTCCAAAGCCGAAAAAATCGAAAAAGGGGTCGTTGAAAAAAGGAAACGGGCGGGCAGGACGGACCAGCCTCTCTGATCGCACCGTGACTACAGCAGCAGCCACCTTTTCCACCACATCCGCATATGACTCGATCGAGGTCGTGCGTGCGGGAGGGCTGGGCAGCACACGCTGGGGAGCTTCCTGCGTGCCGGAAGAACGGTCGCGGCAGGCGCCGGAAAAAAGAACAATGAGAACGAGGACTATCGAAAATCTGGATCTGTTCAAATCCATACATCACCTCCGGGATATCTTAGGTTGCACCGGAATCGTCACATAATACAAGTGCCGATGCAGAGCTATTTTTCTATCCGGTAACGGTGGCAACGTCGGTCAACCCTCCGATTGAATGGATGATTGCTTCAAATCCCTATGCGTATTCACGACCTTTATTTGCTACAATCCCGTCTTGTGCATCTTTGCGGCGGGACGACCCCTAACCCTGCTGTTGAAGAAGGGAGAATCTGGTTTCTATGACATCAGGAAACGGGGATCGGTTCGGCAGCCTGGTTCTATTCGCCAGGAATTTTCTCAAGCATCCTTCCATGTTGGGGTGGCCTCTCCCCAGTTCCCGCTTTCTCATCAATGAGTTGCTCAAGTGGGTCGACTGGCAGAAGGCCAATGTCATTGTCGAATACGGACCGGGAGTGGGATCCTTCACAATCGAAATCCTGAAGCGCATGCGCTCCAACTCAGTCCTTGTGGCCGTCGAGACAAATGAGGACTTCATCCGCTATCTGCGCAGGAAACTGCACGACCGCCGCCTGCACCTGATACACGGTTCGGCAACTGAAATCTGTCAACTGCTCAATAATCTGGGCTATCGCAAGGCCGATTACGTGATAACGGGAATTCCTTTCAGAACCATCCCCGAGGAACTCCGGCAGGACATAATGCGTGCGACTCTCTCGGTTCTTCAGCCGCACGGGTCCTGTCTCGTGTACAGTTTCTCCTCACGCGTGAAGCCTTACCTCGAGGGGACTTTTGAGCGCGTGCAGCGTGATTTTGAGCTGCTCAATTTTCTGCCCGCAAAGCTCTGGCGCTGCACGCATCCCAGAAAGAGCTGACAGCCTTCAATTGCCCCCGGGATCTTGTAACGGTTTTTGATCCAGAATATACTTCCAGCAGTATCGCAAGTTACGTACATCACAATTTCTATGCCGCGGGTTTCCCTCCCCCGATCCGACGGCTACATCGATTCTCGGCTCCCCCTCACCGGGATAAACTGATTCCCTGCTTCGGCCGATGGCTCAACTTTTTCCGCGCAGTTTCAACAATCTGTCACACGCCAGCATCTATGTCGCGCTGGTACTCGCGGCAATCTCCATCTGGCTTGCAGTCGAACTGGCAAAGTCCGATTACGTCACCGGTGTCGGAACTCCGCTCGAACAGCCCGTTCAGTTCAGTCATAAACATCATGTGAGCGACGACGGGATTGATTGCCGGTACTGCCACTCGACCGTCGAAAAGACGGATTTTGCCGGAATCCCTTCGACTGAAACATGCATGACCTGCCACTCGGATCTCTGGCAGACCAGCCCGATTCTCGAACCGGTGCGAACCAGCTATCAAACCAACACGTCCATTCAATGGCAACGAGTTTACCGGCTCCCGGATTTTGTCTTTTTTAATCACAGCATCCACATCAACAAGGGTATCGGCTGTTCGACCTGCCATGGAAGGGTCGATCAGATGCCGCTGGTCTACCAGTTCACTGCGCTTCGGATGGATTGGTGTTTGGACTGCCATCGAGCCCCGCAAACGAGCATCCGGCCACGCAGCGAGATCTTCAATATGGAATGGACCCCCGGGGCGGATCAAACCAGGCGCGGGAACGAACTCATGCGCGACTATGGAATTGCGCCGGCCGACAGGCTCACGGACTGTTACACATGTCACCGATAACAGAGACGGGAACCGGATCACCGGAAAACCATCGCTTCTGGCGCAGCATAGATGAGCTGGCGGGTGCAGCCGCAGGACCGCTCCCGAACCGGAAGATGCCACTGGATCGCCGAAGGATGCTGAAACTGATGGGAGCATCCCTTACGCTCGCCGGCCTCGCAGGCTGCACAACGGTCGTTCCGCCACGGAAGATCGTGCCCTACGTCCACGAACCTTCCGAGATCATTCCTGGACACCCACTCTATTTCGCCACCGCAATGCCGCTTGGAGGATATGGCAGAGGCTTGCTTGTAGAAAGCCATATGGGGAGGCCGACAAAAGTCGAAGGGAACCCAAGGCACCCGGCGAGCCTTGGGGCAACAGATCCATATGCACAGGCTTCAGTACTTTCCCTCTATGATCCGGACAGGGCAAGAAGTGTCAGCCGGCGGTCGAGGCCCTCCAGCTGGGCCACCTTTGTCTCCGCAATGGAGGGCGAAGTCCGGACCCAGGTTTCGAAACAGGGTGCAGGATTGCGGATCCTGACCGGGAGCGTGACTTCTCCAACCCTGTACTCGCAGTTGCAGCAGATCCTGCAGCGCTTCCCCCAGGCGAAATGGCATCAGTACGACCCCGACAACGGGAGCACGCAGCTTGCCGGGAGCTTGCTCGCCTTCGGGGAACCTGTCTGGACGCGGTATCGCTTCGAGAGTGCAGACATCGTGCTTTCGCTCGATTCGGATTTTCTCACCGAGGGGCCCGCCTGGCTGCACTATTCGCGTCACTGGGCCGAAAGACGTCAGCGCAGGAACGGCTCCGGCGGCATGAGCAGGCTGTACGCCCTGGAGAGCACTCCGACCTGTACGGGCGCCGTCGCCGATAATCGCCTGGCAGTGCGTGCGTCCGAAATCGAGGATTTCGCCCGAACTGTATTCCGCAGAGTCGAAATGAATGTCCAGAAGTCTCCACAGCCGCAGACAAGCGACCTTCGTGGGCTATGGGCCGACGCCGTGGCAAGAGATCTGCTGCAGCATCGCGGATCGAGCATCGTAGTCCCGGGCACACACCAGCCGGCCGCCGTGCACGCACTAGCTCATTCACTTAACCACGCGCTGGGAAACACAAACAAGACAGTCATCCACACCGCACCGGTTGAACCCGCTCCGGTGGATCACATCGAGTCACTCACGGAACTTGTCGGCGAAATGAAGCAGGGCAAGGTGGACCTGCTGATTATCCTCAGCTTCGATCCTGTGTTCACCGCTCCAGCAGATCTTGAATTTGCGGAAGCGCTGAAGAGGACCGTGACAAGCGTCTACCTCGGTATGTACAACGATGAAACGGCCGCATCAGCATCCTGGCACGTGCCCGAGGCTCATTTCCTGGAGTCCTGGGGCGACGTCAGGGCCTTCGATGGATCCGCGACCATAATTCAACCCCTGATCATGCCTCTTTACGGCGGCCGGTCTCCCCATGAAATTCTGGCGCTCCTTCAGGAGAATCCCAGTGCAACTCCTTACGAGACTGTGAGACGGTACTGGCAATCGGCATCGCAGGCGAAGGATTTTGAGAATTTCTGGACATCCGCGCTGCAGACGGGAGTCGTTCCCGACACGGCTTTCGATTCAAAAGATGTCACGCTGCAGAACCGGACACCCAAGGCCGCGCGGCGCGAAGACGCCGCCGGGCTCGAAATCAATTTCAGGATCGATCCCTGCGTTTACGATGGACGTTTTTCAAATAACGGCTGGCTCCAGGAACTCCCGAAACCGCTCACGAAGCTGACCTGGGATAATGCCGCCCTGATGAGTCCCGCAACCGCCAGAAGCCTCGGATTCGATCCCAACGATGTATCCCGCACAGGGTCGCAGGGCCTGCCGGTGCCGTTGGTGGAACTCCGGTACCGCGGTCGCTCGGTGCAGGCGCCCATTTTCCTGCTCCCGGGACACCCTGACAACTCCGTCACCGCGCATCTGGGTTACGGCCTCCAGCGGGGTGGCAAACACGCAACAGGACGCGGATTCAACGCATACGCTCTGCGCACCTCCGAAGCCCCATGGTTCTACTCTGGTCTCGAGGTCCGCAAGCTCGATTCCACGGCAATGTTGGCTACCACCCAACGACATTTTTCGCTGAACGGCCGGAATCTGATGCGCGTTTTTGACATTCAGGATCTCGATACGGACCCTGAATCCGAAACGCAGCAGGCTGGTCCCATGCTGCACAATTCGCTCTATCCATCCTGGCCGTATCACGAATACAAATGGGCGATGACTGTAGATCTGAGCCGGTGCATCGGCTGCAATTCCTGCGTCGTCGCCTGTGTCGCAGAAAACAACTCCCCGGTTGTAGGCAAGGAGCAGGTCGGGATGGCGAGGGAAATGCAGTGGCTGCGCATCGACCGGTATTATTCCGGCAAGCCGGATAGCCCCAGGACTCACTTTCAGCCGGTTTATTGCATGCACTGTGAAAAAGCCCCCTGCGAACTCGTCTGTCCCGTTCATGCCACGACGCACAGTTCAGAGGGACTCAACCAGATGGTCTATAACCGCTGCGTCGGCACGAGGTACTGCTCAAACAACTGTCCATACAAGGTGCGCAGGTTCAATTTCCTTCAGTACAGCGACTACGTCACTCCCAGCCTCAAACCGCTGCGCAATCCCGATGTCACGGTACGCAGCCGCGGAGTGATGGAGAAATGCACGTACTGCGTGCAGCGGATCCAGGAAGCCAAAATCAACGCTGCGAAAGAGAATCGCCCTGTCAAAGACGGAGAAATCATCATGGCATGTCAGCAGGCCTGTCCGACAAAGGTCTTCACTTTTGGCGATCTCAATGACAGCAACAGCATGGTTTCCCGCGCGGCGCGAAATCCGCTCGCCTACGGCATGCTGGCTGAGCTCAATACTGTCCCAAGAACCAGGTACCTGGCCGGTGTGAGGAATCCAAATCCGGAACTGGGGTAAAGAGATGGATGATGCACGTCTGCTGAATGCTCCTTTCGACTCTCCGGAAGCGGTATTGCCTCCCGGGCATACGTATGAGTCAGTCGGCGAAAAAGTAGCTTCGATACCGCTGGCGCCCGTCAGCGGCACCCGATGGCAGTGGATGCTGGGCCTCGCCGTCTCGCTCCTTTTCCTGCTGATCTTTCTGGTTGCAATCATCTACGACGTGCAGCAGGGCGTCGGAATCTGGGGCGTCAGGATTCCAGCGGCGTGGGCATTCGCAATCACCAACTTCATCTGGTGGATCGGAATCGGACATGCAGGCACACTGATTTCGGCGATTCTGCTCCTCGTGAACCAGCAGTGGCGCACGTCGATCAACAGGTTGGCCGAAGCAATGACCATTTGGGCGGTCATGTGCGCAGGCCTGATGCCCCTGCTGCACCTGGGACGCCAGTGGCTCTTTTACTGGCTCTTCCCCTACCCCAACACCATGGGAGTGCAACCGCAGTTCCGCAGCCCTCTGGTTTGGGACGTTTTTGCGGTTCTGACATATTTCACTATCTCGTTGCTCTTCTGGTTCACCGGGATGATTCCGGATCTCGCCAGCTTGCGGGACCGCGCGCGAAGCGGTTTTGCGCGCACCGTCTATGGCTTCCTCTCGTTGGGCTGGCGTGGCTCGGCGCGGCACTGGCACAACTATCAGATTACTTATCTTTTGTTTGCCGGACTTGCCACACCGCTCGTAGTCAGCGTTCATACTGTCGTAAGCCTGGATTTCTCGATATCGCTTCTTCCCGGCTGGCACAGCACGATCTTCCCGCCGTATTTTGTCGCCGGGGCCATATTCTCCGGATTTGCCATGGTCCTCACCCTCATTATTCCGATTCGTTCTTTTTACGGGCTCAAGGACCTGATCACTCTCCGGCATCTGGACAACTGCGCGAAACTTCTCCTCGCAACGGGCCTGATTGTCGCTTACGGATACCTGATGGAGACTTTCATGGCGTTTTACAGCGGGAATACCTACGAGAAGGCTATCGTGCTCGACCGGCTGCAGGGACGCTATGCCTGGGTCTACTATACCGTCCTGTTCTGCAACGTGGTGCTCCCTCAGTTGCTGTGGGTGCGTCGCTACCGGCGCAACACCGTCCTGCTCTTCATACTCTCAATCGCCATAAATATCGGAATGTGGATGGAGAGATTCGTTATCGTCGTCCAGAGCCTCTCCAGGGATTATCTGCCGTCCGCCTGGAGGATCTACGGACCTACTCTATGGGATTGGCTGACACTCCTCGGATCCCTGGGCCTGTTTTTCACAATGCAGTTCCTCTTTATGCGGCTGCTCCCGATGATTCCGATATCGGAAGTCCGGGAGCTCCTGCACAGACAGCGAGGCCATACGGCATGAGAGAGCGTTACGGTTTCATGGCGGAATTCGATGATCCGCGTCTGCTGGCGGATGCAGCCGGCGCAGCCTACCGCGAAGGGTACAGGAAAATGGATGCCTATTCACCCTTTGCCATCGAAGGATTGGACGAGGCATTGGGATTGGCGCGCACCAAAATACCTTTCGTGTTTCTGATCATGGGGATTGCCGGTGCCGTCGGAGGTTTTCTGCTGCTGTACTACATTTCGGTCGTCTATTATCCAATCAACGTCGGCGGTCGGCCGTTGAACAGCTGGCCGGCCTACATTCCTATTTCATTCGAGCTGACGGTGCTTTCAGCGGGGACAATCGGGTTTCTGGCACTGCTGATAATCAACCGTCTGCCCATGCCCTATCACCCGGTGTTCAATAGCGCGTCATTCGCCAAGCACGCCTCGAACGACAGGTTTTATCTCTGCATAGAAGCGGACGATCCGCTGTTCGACCCGGACAGGACCAGAGACTTTCTGATGGGACTGAATCCCATGGGAGTAATCGAACTCGAGAAGTGACGAGGAGAAGAGATGTGCCGACGGTCCGGGCATTCAATCGTAGTCCTGGTGGTGGCATTCGCGGGGATCATGACACTGTGCGGTTGCAGCTATGACATGTCGGTTCAACCGAGCTATCGCACGCTGGCAAGAAGTGATTTCTTCAGTGACGAGCGCTCCGCGCGGCCTCTTACAATCGGCACGGTGGCCACCGCAAAGCGCGACAGCGGCGGCGGCATTCCATTTCCGCTGACCATCGAACTGTTGCAGCAGGGACGCGAGCGCTTCGACATATTCTGCAGCCCATGCCATGGGCGCCTGGGAAACGGAGAAGGCATGGTCGTCCAGAGAGGATTCTCTCGACCTCCTTCCTTTCACCTCGAGAGATTGAAGTCCGTGCCGGACAGTCACTATTTCGAAGTCATCACTCACGGAATCGGGCGGATGTGGCCTTATGGGAATCGAACCAGCGTTTCAGATCGCTGGGCCATCAGCGGCTATATAAGGGTTCTGCAGTTCAGTCAGGCTGCACCCCTTTCGGCAGTTCCGCCGGACGAACTCGAAAACCTGAGGAAAGAGCAATGAGCGGAATTGAAAGCGTCGAGCCGCGGATCAGGAGGATTCGGCTTGTGGCATTGGCTGCAGGGCTCGCGGCAGTTGCTTCCGGCATAGTGGCGGCTCTTTTCCAACCCTCACAGTTCTTCAGATCTTACCTCATAGGGTATACCCTCCTGCTTGGGACGGCGCTCGGGTCGGCCGGACTGTTAATGCTCCACCACCTGACAAGTGGCTACTGGGGCCTGATCACGCGTCGCATTTTCGAGTCCGCAGCCCGAACCCTGCCGTTGATTGCCGTCTTCACGATTCCACTTTTATTCGGTCTGTCGCATCTTTATGCATGGACCAATCCTCAGACAGTCGCTGCGGACCCATTACTGCAAGTCAAGCAGTTCTATCTCAATACTCCTTTCTTTTTAGTTCGTCAGCTTGTCTATTTCCTCATCTGGATTCTTGTGGCATTGAGCCTTACGAAGTGGTCGGCCAGACAGGACGCGAGCGACGATCCCTTTGTGCTGGAGAGACTGCGGTTCTTCAGTGGTCCTGGGCTTCTCCTCTACTGTCTTGCGATCACGTTCGCAGCCGTCGACTGGGTAATGTCGCTGGAACCGCACTATTTCTCCACAACCTTCGGGTTTCGTCTCATCACGGGGCATGCGGTCAGCGCGGCCGCTTTTGCGATCGCGGTTGCCATGCTGCTCTCTTCCATAGACCCCATTGCCCCACTGATAAACAGGAAGCGACTCAGAGACCTGGGCAACATCCTTCTCACGCTCATAATGCTGTGGGCCTACATCGCCTTCACCGAATACCTCATTGTGTGGGCCGGCAACATCCCGGAGGAAACGTCCTGGTTCATACGCCGTTTCCACGCCGGATGGGGAGCGTTTGCCTGGTTCCTGATCATCTTTCATTTCTTCGTGCCGTTCTTCTTCCTCCTCCAACGCTCAGTCAAACACAGGCCGCTGATGCTGGCAGGCGTCGCGCTCTGGCTGCTACTCATGCGGTGGTCGGAACTGCTCTGGATCGTGGGACCTGTACATCACCAGGGCTTCTTTGTACACTGGCTGGACATAGTTGTTCCGGCCGGATTGGCGGGCATATGGCTGGCGGTTTTCCTCCACCAGCTGACAAGGCGGCCGCTGGTTCCCGTCTACGATCCGTTGCTGAGAGAGCCGGTCGATGGTGAATCGAGAGTCACAGCCTGACAGGCTGCACGAATCGAAAGAGAAAGGATACGAGGTGCGTGACGCCAATGTTTCCCGTATCCTGATCTACGGACTCGGCCTGGTCGCGCTGATCATGATCCTGGGAGCGGTTGCCTCTGGGGTGCTCTACAAGAATATGGTATGGTTTAGCGACGCAACACCCCCTCCCCCGCAGTTTCAGGCGGGACAAGACCAACTTCCCCCAACCCCAAGAATCGAGGTCCAGGGACCGCGGGACCTCAGAGAGTTCCGGGAAGCAGAACAGAAACAGCTCGACAGCTATGGGTGGATTGACAAGGACAGAGGGCTGGTCAGAATTCCTATTGAACGCGCTATGGAAAATGCGGCACGCGAGGGCCTTCAGGGCACCCAACCGGCTCAGGGCAATGGCAAATGAACTGCTCCTCGTGCTGCTATTCTCTGCAATTTCGTGCCTTCCCTCCCTGTCACAGGAACTTCCGCAACCCTTGAGCAATGTCGGCTTTGACCAGAAGCTCAATGCGCAGCTGCCGCTCGATGTCCAGTTCCGCGACGAAGCCGGAAAGCAGGTCCGGTTGGGGCAATATTTCGGCGACAAGCCGGTGATTATCTCGTTCGCTTACTATACGTGTCCCATGCTATGCAAAATGATCCTCGACGGGATGGCGCGCGGGCTCAGCGGCGTCCCGGGGGAAATGGGAAAGGACTACTTCGTAGTAAACATAAGCATAGATCCGCGTGACGGACCCGATGCGGCCCGCGAGAAAAAGATCGAATATGTAAGGAAATGTGGACCTTCCGCTGAAAAAGGATGGATCTTTCTCACGGGCGAAGAACCCAACATCAGGGCAGTTGCTGATGCGACGGGTTTCCGCTATTCCTACGATCCCCAGTCAAAGCAGTATGGACATGTGAGCGGGATCGTGATCGCGACTCCCCGCGGCAGAATCTCCCGCTATTTCTACGGGATTTCGTATTCCCCACTCGATCTCCGGCTCGGGCTCGCAGAGGCTTCGGAAGAGAAGATCGGCTCGCCCGTCAATAAGCTTCTTTTGTTCTGCTATTATTATGACGCGCTCACGGGCAAGTATAGCCTTGTCGTGACGCGTGTAGTTCAAGTCGCCGGAGTTGTAACGGTTCTGTTGCTGGGACTGCTCTGGCTTGTCCTGCACCGGCGAGCGGGACGCAACTCTGCGCCGCCACAGACAGCCTGAAGTTCTTCCCTCCCACGATATCAAGTTCCCCCGAAGAATAAGGAAAGCGATGCCGGAATGGATTACCTGGCTTTTTCCTGATCAGGCATCGACAATTGCACCAAAGGTGGACTGGCTCTACCTTGCATTGATCCTGGTAACGGGATCTGTCGCCCTGCTGATATTCACACTCATCACGGTGTATTCGATCCGCTACCGCCGCCGGCGTATCGATCAGAGGGGTGCGCACATCGAGGGATTTGTGCCACTTGAGTTGTTCTGGGCCGTAATACCCTTCCTCATCTTCATGGGCATCTTCGCGTGGGGTGGTGTCATTTACTACGAACGCTCTTCTCCACCAAAGGGCACCATCGATATCTATGTCGTCGGCAAGCAGTGGATGTGGAAGCTGCAGCATCTTGAAGGTCCGCGTGAAATCAATCAGCTGCATATTCCCGCAGGTTATCCTGTACGCCTGCTCATGACATCCCAGGATGTCATCCACAGTTTCTACGTACCGGCCTTCCGCATCAAACAGGACGTTTTGCCCGGCAGGTATACGAGCCAGTGGTTTCAGGCTACGAAACCCGGAAGATATCATCTTTTCTGTGCCGAGTATTGCGGTACCGAGCATTCCCGGATGATAGGCACGATCGAGGTAATGCGCCAGGAAGATTTCCAGCAGTGGATCGAGGCGCAGCGCGCCACGCAGCCAATGAAAAGCAGCGGGAAAGAAGTCTTTGCCAGACTCGGCTGCGACAGCTGTCACTCTTCGACCGACACGCCGCTTGGCCCTTCCCTTCACAACGTCTATCAGCGGAAGACCTCTCTCAAAGGGGGAGGATCGATTGTCGCCGACGAGAGTTATCTGCGTGAGTCGATCCTGAACCCCGCCGACAGAATCGTGCACGGATACCAGAGCACTATGCCCACATACCGTGGGCAGATCAGCGATGAGCAACTCAATGAACTGATCGAATACATCAAATCTCTGAAACGGTGATTAGTCCCAATGGATGATACAGCGACCCGGGCGGGAACCGAGCCCGATTACCTGAAAGTGGAGCACAGCCTCAGATCGTGGCTCCTGACGACGGATCACAAACGGATCGGAATCCTCTACATGATCAGCGTGACCGGCTTCTTCTTCATCGCCGGGATTTTCGCGCTTCTGATGCGGCTCCACCTCATTTCGCCCGAAGGCGCTCTCTTCAAGCCGGAGACCTACAACAGGCTCTTCACGATGCACGGGATCATCATGGTTTGGTTCTTCCTGATCCCGTCAATCCCAAATGTTTTGGGCAATTTTGCCATTCCTCTGATGGTAGGGGCACGAGACCTGGCGTTTCCCAAACTCAATCTGCTCAGCTGGTATCTGTTCATGGCCGGTGGTGGCCTGGCGATCGTTTCAGCAGCGCTCGGAGGCGTCGACACCGGCTGGACTTTCTACATCCCATTCAGCAGCAATTTCTCCAAGACCCATGTCTACTGGATGGCCGCGGGCATCTTCATAGCAGGTTTCTCGTCGATCCTGACCGCACTGAATTTCATCGTAACGATTCACACGATGCGCGCACCCGGGTTGACGTGGCTGAGGCTCCCTCTTTTCTTGTGGTCCATATATGCGACGTCAGTGATACTGATCCTCGCAACGCCGGTTCTGGCCATCACGCTATTGTTGATCGCGTTCGAGCGGGCCTTCCAGGTCGGGATTTTCGATCCGAACCTCGGAGGGGATCCGGTCCTGTTTCAGCATCTCTTCTGGTTCTACTCGCACCCGGCAGTCTACATTATGATTCTGCCCGCAATGGGGTGGGTGAGCGAAGCAATAGCCTGCTTCTCGAGAAAGAGGATCTTCGGCTACGGCTTTGTGGCCTTCTCCAGCCTCGCGATCGCGACCTTCGGGTTTCTCGTCTGGGCTCATCACATGTTTGTCGCCGGCATGTCGATGTACGGGGGGCTGGTTTTCTCGGTCCTCAGCTTCGCGGTGGCAGTGCCATCAGCAATCAAAGTCTTCAACTGGACTGCCACACTGCACAAAGGCTCAATTTCCTACCACACCCCAATGCTCTATGCGCTGGGATTCATCGGGCTGTTCACCATCGGCGGCCTGACGGGACTATTCGTTGCGACCCTCGCCGTCAATGTTCATGTGCATGATACCTACTTCATCGTCGCGCACTTTCACTACATCATGGTAGGAGGGACTGCTCTCGGCTATCTGGGGAGCATTCATTACTGGTGGCCCAAGATCTCGGGGAAACTCTTCCCCGACATGTGGGGCCGGCTCGCGGCAACAGTCGGGTTCATCGGCTTCAATCTCACTTTCTTTCCGCAGTTTCTACTCGGGTATTTGGGAATGAACCGCCGTTATGCCACCTATGCACCCGAATTCCAGTTCCTCAACGTGTTGTCAACGGCGGGAGCGACTATACTCGGAGTAGGATATATTCTGCCGCTTATCTACCTGCTGTGGTCGCTGCGTTACGGCAAAGAGGCCGGACCGAATCCGTGGGGTGCAACAGGTCTCGAATGGCTCACTCCGTCCCCGCCTCCGAAACACAATTTCCACGAGGTGCCTGAAGTGACGTGGGGTGCATACAACTATCATGACATGGAGGCGCAGGATGGACGGTCCTGAAACCTCTATCGTTGCAGAACAGTTTCAGAGCCTGGAACAGCAAAAAGACGCCGACACCCTAGGGATGTGGGTGTTTTTAGCGACCGAGATCATGTTCTTCGGTGGATTGTTTCTCGCATACACGGTCTACCGGATCATGTATCCTGAGGCATGGGCGGAAGCCAGCGGGCATACGAGTTTTGCCATAGGAACTATCAACACTTTCGTACTTCTCACCAGCAGCCTTACGGTGGTGCTCGGCCTCGACGCCGCGACCCTCGGCAGGCAGCGCAAACTGATACTGTTCCTCGTCCTCACGATAGTGCTTGGCCTTACCTTTCTTCTGCTGAAAGGCTTTGAATACTACCATCACTACAAGGAGGGCCTCTTCCCGGGGCCCGGTTTCAGGCTCGAGCCGGAATATGCGAGAGCCGCATTGCTGTTCATGTGCCTCTACTTTGCAATGACGGGGCTGCACGCGCTCCATATGATTGTCGGCCTCGGTCTGATGAGTTTTCTTCTGATCCGGGCCTGGCGAGGCCTCATACGGCCGGAGTTTCCGGCACACGTCGAAATCATCGGGTTGTACTGGCACTTTGTCGATATAGTCTGGATCTTTCTCTATCCTCTCCTTTACCTGGTGGACAGGCATCAATGAGTGAGCAGGCTGTTAGCCGAACTGTGTATTACCGCGTCTTCTTCGCGCTCATAGTGCTGGCAGCACTCACGGCGCTCGTAGCTGAAGTCAATCTCGGACCATTCAATGTGACGGTCGCACTGGTCATTGCGCTTGTCAAAGCCGGACTGGTTGCAGTGTACTTCATGCACCTGCGCGAAAGCAGAAGTCTCGTCTGGCTCGTGCTCCTCATATCGCTTGCATGGATCATGATTATGCTGGTCCTTACTTTTGCCGACTATGCCACGCGCTCCTGGGGTCAGTTTCGTTAGAGAACCGTAAGCCCGCATTCGCGCGAACCGATCGTCAAGACCGGCCACGCTTGCCGCATCCAATCTCTTGGATGCGTTCAATATTTTGAACCAGGTTTTGAGAGCTTCCCAAGAACGCCTGTGCGTAAGTGTATGAACGAATGTGAGTAACTTCGTCGCCCTCACTCTGGCATCCGGATTGCGATACAGCGTGCACCTGACCGGGAGTATTCCCCCGGGCCCCCTCAAGTGGTGAGTAGTACGGGCAGGATGCCTTTCGGCGTTCTGCAGAATCCCCCTCCAGAAAAAATGAATGTGGCTGAACGATGTAACACTTCACTTACTGGACAAAGGAGGAATTTGTACATCATGAGGCGTTTTGCGGCACATGTATTTCTGCTTTCCGGATTATGTCTTTTCGCTGCCGGAGCAGGGATGCAAAACGCGTGGGGTGCTCCAACCGGATCCCTTGAAGGCGATGTTCTTCGCCCTGACGGATCGGCTGTGCCCGGCGCGAGAATCACGGTAAAGAATCTGGAGACTGATTCCATACAGGAGACAGTCACAGATGACAGCGGAAAGTACAGGATCGCAGATCTCCCGCTCGGGAGATACAGCGTGGTAGCCGAAGTTGCTTCGGGCAAGTCAGTCGCTCTCGACATGGTTGACATGGCGGGAATGGCGGCCACCGCCACAGCCGCCACGGCGGCAGCCCAGATTTCTGCAACGGTTGTGGTAAATGCTCAGGCTCCGCTTGTTGAAAAGACTCACAGCGAGATCGACAGAACGGTCAACACCAAGACAGTTCTCGAATTGCCGGGCCGCCAGAATCTTTACGGGCTGGCGCTGTTGCATCCCGGAGTTGTGCCGAGTCACAGGCCGTTCTACGGATCGTCCGAGGCCGGAATCATCAACAGCCTCAACTACGATCGCAGATCTCCGGGCTCGCTGTTCACGGATTTCGGCTCTCCGTTCGCAGTAAATGGAACAAGGCCAAACTCCAATTACTTCACAATCGACGGGGCCTACAACATGGATCCCGTGCGCGGGACCAATCTGCAGAGTATGCCGCCCGAGGCTATCCAGACGTTCCAGATGATCAACGGGAACTACCCCGCACAGGTAGGACGGTTCGGCGGCTCATTTGTGGATCAGATCTCCCGGACAGGGAGCACCGGTTTTCACGGCACCCTGATGTACACGTGGGCAGGCAATTCCCTGGATGCTTTGAGCACGGACGAAAAACGTCAGTTCAATGCTCTTACGGCCACGGGACTCAGCGATGGTCAAGCGTACAGGATTGCCCGTTCCGTCGTGGTCGACAACCGCATAGTGGCTTCAGGCGGATTCCCGATATGGAAAGACAAGATCTTCTCCTTCTCCAGTTTCGACCGCGACTGGTTCAATGCAACTGCCAATCCCAGCACCATAGCGATCACACCGGAAGGTTTTGCAGAGCTTCAGGCGATCGAGGGAAACCTGGCACCGGGAGCGCTTGATCTGCTTGCATCGAGATTCCCTCTCGCCAATATCGGGACGAACCTCGGTGTTATCAATGTTCCTATAGCGGTCCCTGCACCTCCTCCTCCCGGAGGCGAGCCTGGAGACGGTGAAGTGGTGATCACGGATCCGCCGGTTCCGCTGGCGACATTCAACCGCGGCGTGCTTGGAGGAATCAGGTACGATCGTGATTATGACCGTTTCCTGCAGCGGCTCCAGTTCAAAATTTCCAGCAGCAATTCTCTGAACCTGCGCTACCTGTACGACAGTCTCGAAGATCCTGGATTCCCGTCGGCCATCCCCGGACAGGAAATAGCACGCAACTTCAAAAATCACAGTGGTCAGTTGAATGACGTTCACATCTTTTCTCCCAGCGTGATCAACGAATTCCGCTTCGGAATCACCAGACTTGCGGACCGATTCGATTCGTTCCTCGGGCTCGGATTGAACATCGGAGGGTTCAACTCGGTAGGAAACCCGAATTTCCCGCAGAACCGGAAGGACACGTCATACCAGTTCGCGGACATCGTCTCGTGGATGATGGGGAGCCACAGTTTCAAAATCGGCGGCGACGCAGTCCATTACAGGATGCGCGCCATCTTCCCGTTCAACTCGTTCGGAACCCTGACATATGCCTCCCTGCAGGATTTCCTGACCAACTCCAATGCGATCTTCACTCAGTACACGGGCGACAATTTCATCAGATCAAATGCTACTGAACTGGGTGTCTTCGTACACGACGACTGGAAGGTGAGCAAAAGCTTCAGCCTCAATCTGGGACTGCGGTATGAGTACATGCAGATCCCCGAAGGGTTCTTCTCGGGGGTGCTTCCTTCGCAGAAGAACTTCGGGCCCCGTTTCGGCTTTGCCTGGGCGCCGGATGCCGGCGGCATGTTCTTTGAGAAGACTACGATCCGCGGCGGCTACAGCCTGATGTACAACAACCAGGTTGCATGGCAACTGCTTCCTCTTTTCTCCAGGAACTTCCCGAGGGGCATCAACACCGCGATAGGACCGGTTTCGGGCTTGACGACGCCGCCGGATCCCATCACGGTCGACGACTTCCTGGCCGCCGGAGGGAATCCCGATCTGCTTCCTGCCACGGCCATCGTGACAAGTGAAAGCGGACGTTTCAGAACTCCGTACTATCAGACGTACACACTCGGCCTCGAGCGCGAATTCGGACGTGACTTCGTTTTCAGAGCCTATTACGTCGGGACGAAGGGAACGCATCTGTACCTGCAGTATGATGCCAACCCGGGAGTAACCGCGGCGGCCGTGGCGGCGAATCCGGCGTTCTTCTCCCCCTTCAACCTGCAGCCGGTTGTTGACGGGACCGGTGGAATAGCCGCATTTCGGCCCAATCCGGCCTTTGGCTCAACGATGGTGCTGGATCCCATTGCAAACTCCATCTACAACTCGGGACAATTCTCTCTGATCAAGCGCTTCAGCCACGGTGTTCAGTTCGGCGCACACTACACTTACAGTTCCAACATCAGCGAAAGTGACAATTTCCTGATTCCTGTTCCGAATCCGTTCAACCCGAGAGCCTATTCCGGCCGTTCGAACATCGACCAGCCGCACAGGTTTGTAGCCAACTACACGTTCATCATTCCCACCATCATGCGGGACAGTCCGCTTATGTCGCGGCTGGTCAGCGGGTGGGAATTGTCAGGCATCACCGCGTGGGCATCGGGATTCCCGTTAACCGTCTACAATGCCCAGAATGCCCTGGGACTGCTGCCGGGACAGAACCCGGCTGCATTCACCCAATTTGCCTCGTTCAATCCGCTGGGGGTACCGAGGACAGGAACGTCAGAATTCGACCCGAATCCGCAGTTCATCGCCGATCCGACCAATTCAGGCGTGATCTCGAATCAGGGTCGAAACATCCTGAGGAGCCAGCGGTTCTTCAATACCGACGTGGCCTTTGTCAAGAACACCAGGACCTTCTCGGAAGACCAGAACCTCCAGCTCCGGTTTGAAGTATTCAACCTGTTCAACCGCAGGAACTTCAGCCAGGTACCGCTGTCGGTGGTCAACAACACCACCAATCCCGTCCTGTTCTTGAGTGAAGGTGAGACCGACGCTCTAGGCAGATCGTTCATGTTCACCGCAAGATACTTCTTCTAGACGGAACTGTCGGGGGGGGGGATTCCCCTCCCCGATTACTGTGTCTCCCTGACCTCCGGCTGACTTGAATACATCAGGATCTCGATCCGTCCCTCCCGTGTTGCGGCGTTTTCCCCGAAGCCTTTCGTCCTGATCGCGTCTTCATCCACTCTGAAGTTGTCTATGAAGAAGCGGCGCACGACTCCGGCCTGAGCCCTGGTCATGTCCAAGTTTTCCTCGGCAGCGCCCTTCGGATCCGTGTAAGCCGTGACAACCACCAGTCCCGGATTGCTGCTTTCGATGAGGCGACCGATCTCTTCCAGCTTATCCTCTTTCTTCAACTCCGCGGTATCGGGCTCATCGAACAGATCGTCCGCATCGATAACAAAGCGTCGTGCGGGATCCTTCGGCACGTCCGCTATTTCGGATCTTGTCAAATCCTCGAGATTGAAATATCCACGGTCCCGGAAGAAGCCCCTGAAGAACCAGTTGCGCTTCAGGGCCTGCATATTCTCGTTGAAGGCACCGAGTCCCTGCCTCGCCTCTTCGATTACGGGTCCCGTGTTGGCGGATACTTCTGTAGTCGCCCGGCGGATATCCTGGACTGCCGCCTGCGCATCGTCTATGACGGCAGAAGCTTTCTTCGACAGATCCTCAGCGGCGGAATCAATTGTCCTGGTAGTCTTGTCTGCATTGGCGAGAATCTGGTTCGCCTGGTTGTAGAGAGTCCTGTCGTTGACCAGGGCCCCAATCGTTCCTTCCCCGCGGTCAATCTTTTCCACCACGCTTTCAATATCGCTGCCTATCCGGCTCACTGTTCTCAATGCGGTCTTCGCTTCGTTGAGGGCTTCACCGGTTTGTTCAATGACCTTGTTGGCTCTGTCTATGAGATCGGAGTAGTCGGTCGGGGTAACGCTTCGGAGAGTGTCGCCGTCCTGCACGGGTTCTGCGTCTGAGGACCCGAACGAGATCGACACATGTTTGTTGCCTAACAGGCCTTCAGTGGCTATTCCGGCTACAGAGTCCCTGCGAATGAGGTTGCGGGTATCCTTTTCCACAGACAGAACCACGGTGACGTTTTCCCCGGGTGATTCGGGAAGCCGGATCTCCTTCACGGTTCCCTTTCTCAAGCCTCCGATCCTCACTTCCGAACCGGGAGCAAGCCCCGCAACGTTCGGGAATTCGGCCCTCAGTTCGAACGTCTCCGAAAACAACAGTTCTTTCCTTCCGATCAGAAAGACCGCCGCGATCAGGATTATCAGAGCTCCAAAAACAAAAAGTCCTACCACGATTGCGCGAGACATATATCAACCTCTTAAGAGCTCAAAGCCAGAAATTGTTGTACGAACGGATCACTGCTGCGCTCGAGTTCTTCGAACGGGCCCTCAAAGCTGACCCGTCCTTCGTTCAGGAGCATGACCCTGTCGGAGATCAGGCCTGCGCTGCGCAGGTCATGAGTAACTACTATCGATGCGATATTGCGTTCCTGCCCCAGGCGCCGGATTAGCGTGTCGATACCGTGCGCGGTGATCGGATCGAGCCCGGCTGTTGGTTCATCGAAAAGCATCACTTCAGGATCGAGCGCCAGGGCACGGGCAATACCGACCCGTTTGCGCATTCCGCCCGACAGCTGGGCGGGAAGCTTTTCAATGCTCCCCTCCATCCCGACGGTTCTGAGAAGTTCCAGGACTTTCTGACGCTTTTCAGCGGTTGAGAGCTTCGTGTGGTGGTCAAGCGGGAAAGCGACATTCCGTTCGACATCAAGAGAATCGAACAGAGCTGAGTACTGAAAAGAAAATCCCATCCGTTTTCTCACCCGGTTTAGGCCACTGGTCCTGAGTGCCGTCATCTCGTGCCCCAGTATCCTGATCGAACCGGAATCCGCCCGCTGAAGCCCGATCAGCAGCTTGAGCAGTACACTTTTCCCTGCGCCACTTCGCCCCAGAACCGCGACCGTTTCCCCCTTCTTCACGTCAAGATCAATCCTGTCGAGCACCTTCTGAGAATCAAACGATTTGGACAGCGCACGTACTTCGACGGCGTTCCTTTCGTCGTTCCGCTGTTCGACAGCACTCGTTTTATCCATGGGCTCCTAACCCCAGATGATTTGAATGATCCGGACGAGGAGCACATCCGCTATGATGACGAACAGAGAAGAGAGAACTACCGAACTGGTGGCTGAGCGGCCGACTCCTTCGGTCCCACCCTTTGTCCGCATTCCCTGGAAGCAGCCGATGACTCCGATAATTGCGCCGAAGGCTGCAGTTCTGAAGGTGGAAGGGAGCAGATCACTGAAATTCACCACTCGAAAACCCGAATCTATATATCTGGTAAAACTTATGTAGTCGACAACCGTATTGGCGATCCATCCCATGACTATTGCACTGAAATTCGCAAAGATCGTCAGGAGCGGGAGCATCAGGATGCACGCGGTCACACGGGTTACGGCGAGCAGCCGCACAGGATCGACGGCGCTCGCCTCGATAGCATCGATCTGCTCGGTCACCCGCATTGAACCCAGTTCCGCTCCTATTCCCGCTCCCACGCGACCGCTGACAATCAGTGCAGTTATGATCGGACCGGTCTCCTTGATCACCGACATCACGATGAGGACCGGGACGAGTGAAGTAGCCCCGAAACGAACCAGCGAATCGCGAGAATGAAGACTTAGGACTACCCCGATGGCAGCTCCCGCCAGTACAACCAGCGGCAGTGACCGGACGCCGATCTCGTACATCTGCCGGAGCAATTCACCGAAGTGAAACGGTGGAGTTATGGTTGCTCGAAAGACGTTCAGAACGAAGAACGTCAGTTCGCCAAACCAACGCAGAAAGCCAACCAATCCTCTCGACTCCATCAGATGACAAGATGCATTTTTGCTTCCAGAAGAGCTTCGTCGAAACAATCAAGAATTGCGGGCAGACCAGCGGGCGGAGTACAGCGCCGGACGAGGAAAAGCTCCCGCACCATCCCACAGGGGCAGGAACCCAAGGTGTCGGTCTGCACCCTGATTCCTGCATCTCCTTGGGTGTAACTACTTAGTGCAAAAGGAGTATTTCTCCGAATATCGTCGTCGCGTTCCTTTTGATGTAATAGCGCCTGCGTTTACATTCGAGGGAACTACAGATCATGATGGAACTGAGAGACGAACTACTTGAAGAGATCGAATACGACCCGTTCGATCTGGACGACCAGCAAGACTCAGACGACAGCTATGACAGCTTTTCGCAGCCTTCTGCCGGAAGGCCGGAAGGATTTGGAAAGTTGGCCGATAGCAGACCTTCTGCCGGTGATGAGGGAACAGGATCAGCCTCATACACCATGGATCCGCTCTTTGTGTATTACCGCAGCATGAGCAGGATTCCTCTGCTTACCAGAGAACAAGAGGTCCACTTGGCCCAGAAAATCGAGACGGCGAAATTCAACATCCTCCGCCTTCTGTCCGCAACGCCGGTGGCCACCTCAACGCTGATGGAAATCGCCAGCGACCTGCAGTCGGCGGAGATGCCACCGGCGGTCTTTCCGTTCAAAGCGGGAGACAGCGATGATGGCAATGCCGCTTCAATGAAACGCAACCAGATTCGAATCGAACTCATCGAAAAGGCGCTTCTGAGGATCAGGAGACTCGAATCGAGGTACAGGGCGGCGAAACTCAAACGGCACAGAAGCAGGTCTCGCGCAGCGGCTGAAGGCAAGGATTTGAGCCGCGAGGGAATCTTTCTCGCTCTGAAACGTATCGATTTCAATGAACGGCAGATAAACACGCTCGTGGAGAGCATTGACGAAGCGCTGCGCCTGATGGAACAGGCCCGCAGGACTGCCCAGAGTGAGAAATCCTGTAAGAAGAGCTCCAGGGAGGCCGCTGCACGGCTTAAGGAGTTGGAGACGATCTACCTCAGCGATCTCGAAGGCCTTCGCAAGATCCGCAGCTCCATAAGTGAAAACAAGAAGGAAATGCTGCAGGCGAAGGATCAGCTGATACGTTCGAATCTGCGGCTTGTGCTGAGCATAGCTCGCAAGTATTCGCATTACGGTCTGGATTTCCTCGATCTTGTCCAGGAGGGGAATATCGGGCTCATCCGGGCTGTCGACAAATTCAACTACCACCTGGGCAACAAGTTCTCTACCTACGCAACCTGGTGGATCCGGCAGAGTATCACGCGGGCCATCGCCGACCAGGGACGCACCATAAGAGTCCCGGTGCATATGGCGGAAGCAATTAACAGAGTCCTCAGAGCAGCCAATGAATTGCGCAAGCGTCTGGGACATGAGCCTGCGGCCGGAGATATATCGAAAGAACTGAAGATTCCGGTTGCGAAAGTGACGCAGATTCTCAGCGCCGCCCAGGAAACCGTTTCCCTGGAAGCAAGCATGTCGGACAACAAGGACACAGTTCTCAACGATCTGGTCGAAGACAAAAAGGCGGTTTCTCCCGAAGAGCCGCTGATGACCGCGAACCTTTCCGAAGTGACCCAGTCGGCACTGAGCATGCTCTCTGCACGCGAGCAGGAAATCCTGCGGATGCGCTACGGGCTGAATGAAGCCAACCGGGAGTACACGCTGCAGGAATGCGGCGAGAAATTCCAGGTCACTCGTGAGCGGATACGGCAAATCGAGGAACGGGCGTTACTGAAGCTCAGGACGCCACACACTCTGAATAAGCTGCACGATTTCGCATGATCCTCTCCGTCCGGAGTTTTGAGTCCCGCAGAAGACCGATGTGAATCGAGGTCGACTGCGGGACCCGTCCAGCCGCGTACTCCCTCGCCTCTCGTCAACTCGCCGACAGCCTGCTTCGCGCTTGCTCCTCGTCAGACAGTTTCGTGATAGTATAGCCCTTCAGATTTCAGCTAGGTTTGTTGATCCGGTCCGGCTCCGCGAGAAAGGACTTGCCGATGAATCCAGAGACTCAGAAACTGCCGGTGCTCGAGAAAATAGGATATAGCCTGGGCGACGCAGGCGCGAATTTCGTTTTTCAGACCATGATCATTTTCCAGCTGAACTTCTATACCGACACGCTGGGAATTGCCGCGGCCGTTGCAGGTTCGCTGCTCCTTGTGGGACGCCTCTGGGACGCATTCTTCGATCCCATGATGGGCGTCATCGCCGACCGCACAAACACACGCTGGGGCAAATTCCGCCCCTGGGTCTTGTGGTCAGCCGTTCCTTGGGGCATCGTTATGGTTCTTGCCTACACGACGCCCGACTATTCGACCACGGGTAAGATAGTCTGGGCCTGCGTCACCAATACCCTCCTGATGACGCTCTATTCGATCAACAACACGCCATATTCAGCCATGACCGGCGTGATGACAGGCAACATCAACGAACGCACCAGCCTGTCATCCTACCGCTTTGTCTCTGCCATGATCGCCACGCTCCTGGTCGGCGGCTTTACCCTGCCTCTGGTATCGAAGTTCGGACAGGGTGATGACTCAAAAGGATGGCAGATGACAATCGGTTTGTGGGCTGTGATCTGCGTCATACTTTTCCTGATCACATTTCTCAGCACTAAAGAACGGATTCAGCCTGACCCCAAGCAGAAAACCTCGGCAAAAGAGGATTTCAAAGGATTGCTTGACAATGGCCCGTGGATCGCCATGTCCATAGTCACGCTTGCTCATTTCATTGTGGCGGCAATGAGAGGCGGCACCGTTGTTTACTATTTCCAATACTACGTGAACCAGGAAAAGCTGTTCGACCTGCTTCAGGCTGTTGGATTGACCGGAACCGGCGGCGGGATGTGGCATCGCCTGCTGAATACTTTCGGCCTGATCGTGGACGCGGAAAAGACTAACGTTGCTTCGGTCGGATTCAGCCTTTTCAACATGTCCAGCCAGTTCGTGACGCTCATCGGGGTGGTATGCGCTACCTGTCTTTCCATCAGGTTCGGGAAAAAAGCGGTAGTGCTCGCCGGCTTCTCTCTGACCAGCATCTTCATGGCCGCCTTTATACTGCTCCCTGCTGATGCCGTTGGAGCGACCTTCCTCCTGGAATACATACGTGCCCTGGCGTACGCGCCGACGATTCCTCTTCTCTGGGCGATGTTTGCCGATGTGGCAGACTATGCCGAATGGAAGACCGGGCGGCGCACTACGGGAGTCATATATGCCACAATCATGTTTGCCCTCAAAGCCGGTTTGAGCCTCGGAGGAGCCATTGCAGCGTGGCTCCTTTCGGCGTACGGCTACCAGGCCAACGCAGTCCAGACAACCAAGGCTCTGCTCGGCATCAGGATGACGATCAGCATTTACCCTGCGATGTTGTATGGGGTGATCGTGATCGCTCTCCTCTTCTACACGATCAACAAGAAGCTCAACATCCAAATACAGGATGAGCTTGCAGAAAGACGCAGGAAGTTCCAGCCCGAATTGACACAGGCAGTCCCGTCTGCACATTCGTAGTGATGCTCATGATCGAAAGGAGACATGCTGTGAAGCCCAACTTCAGGAAGAGTCCGGTACCCGCGTATCTCAACCCCAAACTCTCGGCTGAGCGGCGAACGCGCGACCTGTTGTCGCGCATGACGCTGAAAGAGAAGACTGCACAGATGCTCTGTGTCTGGCAGCAGAAGGCATCTGCGCTTGTCGACGAGCAGGGGAACTTCGATCCCCCCAAAGCACGATCCTGGTTCAGACAGCGCGCCGGCCTCGGCCAGGTTGGACGGCCGGGCGATGCGGCAGGCGGAAGGAACGCCAGGGAGATGGCCGAACTGACCAATGCAATACAGAAGTTTTTCGTCGAAAACAGCCGCTTGGGCATTCCCGTCATATTTCATGAGGAATGCCTGCATGGTCTCGCTGAAGCCGATGCCACGAGCTTTCCGCAGCCGATAGGGCTTGCGGCGACTTTCGATCCTGATCTGGTCACGAGGCTGTACGAAATGACCGCCGAAGAAGCGCGCTCGCGCGGGACGCACCAGGCCCTGAGCCCGGTCGTCGACGTCGCCCGTGATCCGCGCTGGGGCCGGGTCGAAGAGACGTTCGGAGAAGATCCGTACCTTGTTTCCCGTATGGCTGTCGCAGCCGTGCGGGGATTGCAGGGTGATGCGAGTTTCCGTGACAACAAGCATGTCATTGCAACCCTGAAGCACTTTGCCGCACACGGCCAGCCGGAATCGGGAACCAATTGCGCACCTGTCAACGTTTCGGAGCGTCTGCTCAGAGATGTATTCCTGCAGCCGTTCAAAGAGGCGATAGAAAAGGGAGGCGCCATCAGCGTAATGGCTTCCTACAACGAAATTGACGGCGTCCCCTCTCACGCAAACACGTGGCTTTTGAGGCAGGTATTGCGAAAGGAATGGAAATTCAAAGGCTACGTCGTCTCTGACTACTTCGCCATACGGGAACTGCACGAACGCCCCGAGCTGTTCGGCAACTACCTGGCAGCAGATGGAAAGCAGGCCGCAACTCTGGCGGTCAAGGCAGGCGTCAACATAGAACTGCCCGACCCCGACTGCTATCCAAGCCTCACGGAACTGGTTCGCAAAGGGATCATCAAGGAATCGTTGATCGATGAGCTTGTGGCTCCGATGTTGTTATGGAAATTCCGACTAGGTCTTTTCGAAGATCCTTATGTTGATCCTGACGCAGCCGAGGAGATAGCAGGACGTCAGGCGCACCGTGATCTGGCGCTCCAGGCCGCACGGAAGACAATCACGCTGCTGCAGAATAACGGCGACGTGGCTCCTCTGGATCCGAAGAGAATACGGAGGCTCGCGGTCATTGGGCCGAATGCGGATCGTCCACTGCTCGGTGGATACAGCGGCAAACCGAAACACTGCTCGACGGTGCTTGAAGGGATAAGGAAGCACGCCGGCGACATCGAGGTTCTCTATCACGAAGGATGCAAAATCACGATCGGCGGAGCATGGAACCAGGACGAGATTGTGCCGTCGGATCCGGAAGAAGACCGCAAGAGCATTGCGGAAGCAGTTGAGGTTGCGCGCAGGGCTGACGCCGTTATTCTCGCAATCGGGGGAAATGAACAGACCTCGCGAGAGGCCTGGGCTCTCAATCATCTCGGCGACAGGCCGTCGCTCGATATGGTGGGACGCCAGGACGAGCTTGTCGATGCGATTGCGGCAACAGGCAAGCCGGTCATCGCACTCCTGTTCAACGGCCGTCCTCTTTCGGTCCGCAACCTGGTCGCAAAAGTCCCGGCGATCTTCGAATGCTGGTATCTTGGCCAGGAAACCGGCGACGCTGTGGCTGAGGTGATTTTCGGGAAATGCAGTCCCGGCGGCAAACTGCCGATAACGATTCCACGTTCTGCGGGACACATCCCGGCCTATTACAACCACAAACCCGCCGCACGCCGTGGTTATCTCTTTGACGACGTGAGCCCTCTGTTCCCCTTCGGCTTCGGTCTTAGCTATACAACTTTTCAGTTCGGAGAGCCCCGCCTGGCCAGGACATCCATACGAAGGAACCAGACCACCAGCGTACACGTGAACGTCACCAACACCGGAACAATGATCGGAGATGAAGTGATTCAGATGTACATAAGGGATAAGGTAAGCTCAGTTACCAGGCCGGTGAAGGAACTGAAGGGCTTCCAGCGAATCACTCTGGAACCGGGCCGGACGGCGACCGTCCCATTCGACATCACGCCGGAACACCTGGCATTCCACAACATCGATTTCGAGTATGTCGTAGAACCGGGGGAATTCGAGATAATGATCGGGAATTCCTCCCGGGACCAGGACCTGCAGAAACTCACACTGAAGGTAACATAGCCTTTTACCAACAGCAGTCAGGGCTGATGGCGGCGGACTACCTCCCTGCCGCCATCATGTTCTCGATTGCTTGAGACGCTTCGGCCTGCCAGGCCTTGAACGGCTTCAAGGTAACGTCCCAGAATTTCTTCTGCGCCTGTATGATTGCATCAGTGCCGTCCTGAACTGCGGAACCGGTGGCCTCGGCAGCAAACGTGTTATTCTGCTGCACGAAGAATCCAAAGGCCTTTTCCTGCATTTCCAGGAGACAGTCGGCCGACGAACGCATCAGCCTGGCTATATTGCGTTCGTAATCAAGCGCTCCGTTCGTCCTTATCGACTCTACCTGTGCCCTGGTCTGGTTCAGCATCAGGTCCAGTATATTCACCTGCATCTGAAGGAAAGCACGGATCGCCTCTTCTGCCATCTCGAACAAAGGTACGGGTGCGACCGGAAAAATCTGTTTTATCGATGCCGCAGCATCTCCGGTTTCCCGGGCGTATTTTTCATAAGTATCAAGTGTCATCTTCTGAATCTCGGCCAGCTTTTCCAATCCTTTCAGGAGAATTGACGCGAACTGCAGATAAGGTAGTGGCGAAGCGGCCGGTATGAAAGAATCCGAGTTTTCATTGATCGGTGATTCCGGATGGTCGCTCATGTGTCTTCCTGCCTTGCTATTCCAGATACAGAATTAATGGAAAGGAGTTAATGATTCTTGCCGACGGTTGGCATCCGGCGGGGATGGACACGCCTCGGGGGGGCTCTTTTGATGCCGCCGATTACATCAGCTTGTGACCGCTATTCAACCATCGTTCCGCCAGAGACGGAATCCGCTGAAATACCCATATGGGGGAGGGTAGTTCTACTCACTAGTCAGCCAGGCGTAACGGGGCCTGTTCGGTGTCCCGCTTGAGATAGCGTGCTCCCACGAGCCACAGAACACCGGCAACAAGAAACATAAGGCCGACAATCAGAAATGACTTATTCATGTCGTCCAGCAAGTCGTTCAGAAGTCCTATGACGACGGGAGAGATGACATCCCCGAAGGCATGTATCACGAAAATATTCAGTGCAAAAGCCACTGCGCGCATTGAAGGATGACTGACGTTTGCCAGAATCGTATTGGTCGGCCCGGTATTGAAGAAAAGACAGAAGCAGGCGAGAAAGATGAAGACCCAGATCAGCCACGGGAAGGGAGCATGCAGGGCAGCCAGGAATAGCGGGAAGCCGACGATCATTGCGGCGCCCGAAACGAGAAAATAGGACCCGGGGAAGCGTTCACGCAGTTTGTCTCCGGCTATTCCTCCAAGCAGTGTAGCCGAGAGTCCCGCGACTGCGGTGATGCCGCCGAAGACAATGGTCGAATTGGGCGGAGCGCCGGGCCGGCTTTCCAGATAGTAGGGCATCCAGAAAGCGATGCCGCCGATGGCAAAAGTCATAGCAGTCATCCCGAGAGTGCACAGGACATAGGAGGGCGTGCGCATCAGAACTCCATACTTGCGCCATGTCGCCGCAGAGAGGCGTGTCACTTTGGGTGTCTTCTCGCGGGGAGGCTCTCGCATGAAAAAGCTCTGCAGCCCCAGCACAATTCCGGGAAGTGTCACAATGAAAAAAGCCCAGCGCCAGCTCTCGAATTCGATCCCCGACCAGCCGGCGGCCCAGCCCCCGATGTTGGAGTTCGCCACCAGCCCGCCCAGAACATAACCGAGTGCGCTTCCGACCGGAATAGCGATGTAGAACCAGGCGAGGACGCGCCCCCTGGTTCTGATCGGATACAGGTCCGAAATCATATCGGGGGCTACCGGTCCGTATGCCGCTTCACCTATCCCCACGAAACAACGGGTGAGAAGAAGGACCACAAAGGTGCCGGCAAGCCCGGATGCTCCGCTCGCCAGGCTCCAGAGAATCACCCCCGCGCCGACGATGAACCATCTCGATTTCTTTTCGGCGACGCGCGCAAATACGGGCGCCCCTATCATGTACATCAGCATGAATGCAGTACCGAGCAGACCAAGGAGGGCGTCTTCAGGTTTGAATCCAAGACGCATCTGAAACCACTCTATTGCAGAATCAAGGTAGTGATTGCCGGTAAGCGCCGCACCGCCTTCGTAATTGAAAAAGGTCTTCTTTATCGGACCGATCACTGCGGCAAGAACCTGCCGGTCAATGTAGTTGAACAGATTGATCAGGAGGAGTAGCGTCAGCGCAGACTTCGCCCCGGGAGAAGGGTTCCCGCCTGTTCTCGTAAGTGGGTCAGGCATATCGGGCGATTCCGGTTTCACAGCATGTACAACCTGAACGGGGTTTTATGATCAGAGTCGAAACACAGCCACTTTCAGCAAGGGCGCCCTCTCCCCTGCCAAGGCGCGGAGACCAGGAGTTTATCCACAGCCGCTATTCTAGACTCGGGGCAACTGTGGGACAATTGTATTTTCATTAGGATCTGTAAAAAGGGAGATAGGCATGGAAGACCTGGAGAAGATCAGGGATGAAATCAACTCGGTGGACCAGCGAATTATCGAGGCTCTCGCCGCCAGGCGTAAACTTGCAGAGCAGATAATCAGAACCAAGTCCGAGCTTGGGACCCCGCTCCGCGATGAACTCAGGGAGGAGCAGGTGCTGGAGCACCTCATTTCGATGGGGCGTGGCGTCGGACTGGACGCGCACCTGGTCACAAGGGTTTTTCATGAAATCATCGACGACTCGATCCGGTCTCAGCAACTCCACCTTCTCGACTACGACAAATCCGGCATCAAGCGTGTGGTTTTTCTGGGCATTGAAGGGGCTTACAGCCAGTTGGCCGGACAGAAGTTTTTTGCTCCTTTCATAGATCAGACGGTGTTCGTCGGATCCGACACGATGGAGGGGATTGTTGATGCAGTTGAAAATGAAGAAGCGGACTATGGCATCCTCCCGGTCGAGAATACCACTGCCGGCAGCATCAACGAGGTCTACGATCTTCTCTCCTGTGCACAGCTGTCCATCGTGGGAGAGGAAGTGCTGCGGATCGAGCTGAGTCTTCTCGCACTCGACGATATACCGATAAGCAGTATTCGTCGGATCTGCGCCCACCCGCAGGCGCTGACCGAGTGCATGAAATTCGTCTCGAAGCTTCCGAACTGCCAGACCCTTACCTGCCCCGATTCGGCGATGGCGGTCAAGAAGGTCCGGGATGAAGGAGACCCGTCCACAGCGGCAATAGCCGGGGAAGACGCCGGCAGGCTGTATGGTTTGAAGGTACTGCGGCGGAACATAGAGGATCAGCAGAACAACTTCACGCGCTTTCTCGTTCTTGCAAAGAAACCGGCGACTATCGACCTTCGCATTCCGTGCAAGACTTCGCTGATAATGGCCACACCTCACGAGGAAGGCTCCCTGCTCAAAGCGCTGGCCCTCCTGCACCAGTACAGGATAAACCTGTCGAAGCTCGAAAGCCGGCCCATTCCCGGCATGCCGTTTCAGTACCTCTTCTACCTTGATTTCGAGGGGAACATCGCGGATCCGACGGTATCAGAGGCGCTCGAAAAGCTGAGGTCCGCAACCACATCACTGAAAGTCCTGGGATGCTACCCGATGCAGCACCGCGCCAGGACTGCACCCAAAGTCGAGATCCTCGCAGGTGGAATGCCGGAGAGTGATCCGGCCACATCCGAACCCGGCGAGAAGAAGAAGGAGAAGGTGAGCTACAGGCTGGCGAGCCGCATGCACAGGGCTGATGATACGATCATCTCGGTACGAGGAGTCAGGATAGGCGGTCCAGGATTTGTCGTCATCGCCGGTCCCTGCGCGGTCGAGTCGCGGGAACAGATCCACAAATGCGCAAGGTACGTGCGGGAACACGGTGGTCAGTTGTTGCGTGGAGGCTGCTTCAAACCCAGGACATCTCCCTACAGCTTCCAGGGCCTGGGATTTGAAGGCCTGGAAATGCTGGCCGAAGCCGGGAGAGAATATGACCTGCCCATAGTCACTGAAGTCCTGTCTCCAGCGGATGTGGAACCCGTGTCACGCTATGCCGACGTCCTACAGATCGGGGCGCGCAATATGCAAAATTTCAGCCTTCTGAACGAAGCCGGACGTTCGAATCGCCCGATTCTCCTGAAGCGCGGCATGATGTCGACAATGGAGGAATTCCTGAACGCTGCCGAGTACATTCTCGCGCATGGCAATCACCAGGTCATCCTTTGCGAGCGCGGCATCAGAACCTTCGAGACTGCAACCCGCAACACGCTCGACCTTGGATCCATCCCGATCCTCAGAAGTTTGACGCATCTTCCAATAGTGGTCGATCCATCACATGCCGCAGGCCGGAGAGAGCTGGTGGTGCCGTTGGCGCTGGCGGCGCATGCGGTCGGTCCGCATGGCCTCATCATCGAAATCCATCCTGAACCGGAAGAAGCATTGAGCGACGGTCCACAGGCGCTGCACTTCCCACAATTCGCGGAGCTGATGCGTCGTCTCTATCAGAGCTGACGGTCGCGGATCTTCAAACCGGGGGATCCTCAGAGTAGAATTGATCGAAAGGTAGCGGGACAACTGAACTCTTCCCCCCGGGAGAGACATCATGAGCTTCATCAAAGATGCTGATAGACCTGCCGTGAAGGAGCGGCTCAGGGACATGCGTTCCGACGTGACCCTCAGCTATTTCACCCAGGATGTTGAATGTGATTTCTGCCGTGAAACGCGGGAGCTGCTTGAGGAGCTCTCGTCAATTGAGGAAAAAATCAGAATTGAGGTTTACGACTTCAAGACCGACCAGGAACAGGTCAGGAGCTACAGGATCGACAAAATCCCGGCAACCGTGGTCTCGAACGGCGGTGCCTCCGGGATACGGTTTTACGGTATACCGGCAGGCTACGAATTCTCTTCCCTCCTCGACGCGATTTTGATGGTGTCGAGGAATGAGTCCGGCCTTTCGGATGAAACCAGGAAGGCCTTGCAGGATATCAAGGTTCCTGTACACCTGCAGGTGTTCACGACTCCTACCTGACCGTACTGCCCGGCTGCGGTGCGGCTGGCTCACCAGGCTGCCATGGAAAACTCTCTCATCACCGCCGATGCCGTCGAGATATCGGAATTCCCTCACCTCGCACAGAAATACTCCGTTCGCGGCGTGCCGAAAACCGTCATCAACGAGGAGTATGTGATCGAAGGATCCGGGCCCGAGTCTATGCTGTTAAGCACGATACTGGAAGCCGTGGAGAAGACCGGCTCCGGTTAGCGCTAATCGCGGATGAAAGCGTTGGTGCGGCGCTCCTGCTGAATGGTGGATGACGGAGACGACCCGTAATTATGTCCCGGATACACGATAGTCTCTCCGGGAAGCGTATAGAGTCTCGTCCTTATCGATCGTTCCAGATCCTCGTACGAGCAACCCGGGAAATCAGTCCTTCCAATTGAGCCGACAAAGAGCGTGTCTCCGGTAAAGACCATTCCTTCAAGATAAAGACACATGCCTCCCGGAGTGTGGCCCGGCGTATGGATCACACGCAGCGAGACATCTCCAACCCGTATTTCCTGACCGTCGGACACCAGAATGTCCGCCATGGGCGAAGGCACCGCTCCGAACATTTCCAGCAGGTTCCTGGGAGTGTCGAGAAGACCCGGCGCGTCGGCTTCGTGAATGACAATTTTCGCTCCGGTCCTCCGCACCATCTCACTATTACCCATCACATGATCAATATGGGAATGAGTGTTCACGATATATTTTATCGACAGCTCATGATCGGCCGCTTCTTTCAGAAGAAGGTCAGGTTCAGCCGCCGGATCTATGAACAACCCTTCCCTGAACCGCTCGTCGGCCACCAGGTAACTGAATATGTTGAAATTTCCAACTTCCATTTGCCTGACAATCACGTTTCCAGTCTCCATTAACAAGGGCTCATCTTATAAACCCGTCCTCTCAGCATTCGACTGCCCGATTCGCCCATATATCCTCCCACAAGGTATGATTATCACGAAGGGATAATTGCTGCAAAACCATGTCGCATGCCGGACCTGTGGCTAAATGCGCGCAATCTGCCTCGAAGAATTTCGAATACTGCCGAGTGGAAATTCTGCTACTATTGTCAGCGGAAGGAAGAGAAAGATGAGCAGACGCTTCTATTACTGCTTTAGCTCATACGCGACGGACCCCTGAGGGCCTGCGTTTCCCTTTCTTCGTGGAATCAGAAAGAATAATGCGGCCCACCAGGATGACCCGGTGGGCCGTTCGCGTTTAGAGAGGTTCTCCATGATCATCGTATGTGAAGCTAAAGCAACCGAAGCGCAGATCAACGCGGTGCAACAGAAGATCCGCGAAGCCGGCCTGGATGTGCACAGGTCGGACGGAGTGGAACACACAATCATAGGAGTTGTCGGCGACCGGAACCGGTTGGACATCGCCGCGGTATCGATGATGCCGGGAATCCGCGACGTGGTGATGGTGTCGACACCTTACAAGTTGGCAAGCCGGGAGTTTCACCCCGAAGACAGCATAGTCCGGGTGGGAGAGATCAGCCTCGTGGGTGGACGAGAGGTCACGGTTATGGCGGGCCCCTGCGCGGTAGAAAACGAGGAGCAGATTGAGGCCAGCGCCGAAATGGTCGCTTCCGCGGGCGCACAGCTGCTCCGGGGCGGCGCATTCAAACCCCGCTCATCCCCCTACTCATATCAGGGTCTTGGAATAGAGGGGTTGAAGCTGCTGCGAAAGGCCGCCGACAAGCGAGGCCTGTCGGTCGTGACCGAGGTAATGTCAATTGAACAGATCGACGCCGTGGCCCAATATGCGGACCTGTTGCAAGTGGGCGCCCGTAACATGCAGAACTATCCCCTCCTGACTGCACTCGGACAGGTGAACAAACCGATCCTTCTAAAACGCGGAATGTCCGCGACAATCCAGGAATGGCTGATGAGCGCCGAGTATATTCTGACTGAAGGAAACCCGGACGTCATCCTTTGCGAGCGCGGGATCAGGACGTTTGAGAATGCCACGCGCAATACGCTCGATATCTCCGCGGTCCCGGTGATAAAGCACCTGTCGCACCTGCCGATTATCGTGGACCCAAGCCATGGAGTGGGGACACGGCGGTTCGTGGCACCGATGGCCAGGGCGGCAGTTGCGGCGGGCGCGGACGGAATCATGGTGGAAATCCATCCCAACCCTGACAAGGCTCTCTCGGACGGACCGCAGTCACTCACGTTTGAGGAATTTGGTCTTCTCATGAACCGTTGCCGGATTATTGCGACTACAATAGGCCGTCGTTTGGGAAAGGCGAAGTAAAAGATGGACAATATAAAGATCACGATAATCGGATGCGGGCTGATCGGCGGCTCGATGGCGCTTGCCCTCAAGAGAAGAAAGCCCGAATACTCCATCGCGTGTCTTGATCTCAAGGAGCGTCTTCCCGCGATGCGCGAAGCCGGGATTTCCGACCAGATCGGGACCATGGACGAGCTGAGCATGTACGTTCCCGACAGCTCCTTTGTCATCGTGTCGACTCCCGTCCAGTCAATTCTGGACACTATCAGGCTGATCCGCCCTTTTGTGCGTCCGAACACCGTGGTGACCGACGTCGGCAGCACCAAGAGGAACATCATGTCGGAAGCACAATCTCTCATGCCACCCGGAGCTCACTTCATCGGCGGGCATCCAATGGCGGGATCAGAGCGTTCCGGCGTCGAAGCCGCTGAACCGCTCCTGTTCAGCGACAGGGTATATATCCTGTGCCCTTACCCGGACACACCTCGTGGCGCACTGCTGTCACTTATGGACCTTGTGGAGACCCTCCTGGCGGTTCCGATAACGCTGGATCCCGAAGAGCATGACGGTATCATGGCGTTGGTCAGCCACCTTCCTCAACTGGTCGCCGTCGCCCTCATGCAGACGGCCCTGGCAGGCGATGCGGAGCATGCCATGCTCGACAAGATCGCGGGGCGAGGATTTCTGGAAATGACCCGCCTGGCGGCTTCAGACTACTGGATTTGGAAAGGAATTCTGGAGACCAACAAGGAAGCGGTCGGGAACGCCGTCGATCGCTTCAGCGCAACTCTTTCCAACCTTAAGAGCAGGATATCGGACGAATCGACCGCGGTTGCCTGGGAGCAGGCGGCAAAACAACGGCGCAAAATGGGACCGGAGAGCTCTGCCAGGCCGCGCAAGCACGATCTGCGCAGCATGATAGACCGCTATGACAAACAGATACTGTCGGCGCTCGGACACCGGATCGAGGTTGTACGCAGGATTGGAAAGCTGAAAGCAAACCAGGCCGCCCCGGTCGTCGATCCCGATCGGGAGAAAAGAATGATGCTCCAGCGCGACGAATGGGGTAAGTCGCTTGGGCTGCCGGAAGAGTTCGTCCGGGATCTGTTTTCAGTGATACTGCGGCACAGCTCGAAGATCCAGGAAAAGCAGTAAGGCGGCTGCGGGCAGAGATGGGAATGAGCAGGGACTGACGACCCGGAAGCCGGCTGCCCCTGCGGCCGGCATGAATTATTTCATGGCAGCCTGGATTTCCTTCAAGTCAGCCGCCGCAAGGGACATGATCTCGAGAGCAAAGTCGAGATTGTGAGCTCCTTCGGATCGGTCCGAGATTATTATGGCGATATTGGCCTTCACGTCGTTCAACTTCGCCTTCAGTTCGGCGTTCAGGATATCCGGGTTCTGCTTGAGCGCGGTTTCGATTGCTTTCAGATCGGCCTGCACCGGATCCATCGCCTTCCTGTACCACCTCTGCCACTCTTGTATCTGCTCGGCGCGTGCTTCCCGATTATTGTCCTTGTGACATGCTGTACAGGTATCGATGCGCTTTTCCGACAACTCCGGATCGTCCGGCCTGATCACTTTCATCAGGTGGTTGCCTTCACTCATGTGACACGAAACGCATTCGACTCCGGAATGGAAACTCCTGGTGTCCTCAATCCCTTTCGCACCCTTCCCCTCAAGCACGCTCCTCT
>JAAYAM010000099.1 GCA_012719355.1 Acidobacteriota bacterium | reverse complement strand
GCATGTGGGATGATACCGCCAAGCTTCCGAAGGTGATCTTCTGCAACGAAAATGGCGGCTACCTGGACCGAGTGAACCTGTCCGAGCGCCATTTTTTCCGATGCCTCCAGGCAGCCGGATTGAAGCGCCGACGCTATCATGACCTGAGGCATACCTTCGCTTCTCTGCTTTTAACGGATGGAGCGCCAATCCAGTATGTCAGCGAACAGATGGGGCATTCCAGCATTGAACTCACTGTGAAACGATACGGTCATTTAAGGCCCGGTGCCAACCGGAAGTACATCAACAATCTTCCCGGATCGAAATCCGCAACCCCCGCACAACTCGCCGACGAGGCTTAAGAATGCGCAACCCAGACGCAACCGAACCCGCCACGCTCTTTTCTCAGCCTTCCCTTTGCTTCGCTAAGTTGTTTGATTTGTTTTGCTTGGCTGGAGCGGGAGACGGGGATCGAACCCGCGACGTCCAGCTTGGGAAGCTGGCATTCTACCGCTGAATTACTCCCGCTTGCCTGACCGTAACTTTAGCTTCGCCTGCATGATCTTGCAAGCAATTTTGCGGCTAAAACAGCTGCGTGCGCCACAAGTCATGCAGATGCAAAACGCCTGTTACCTTCTCCTCCTCGTCCACCACCACGAGGCTCGTAATCTTCATCTCTTCCATCTTCGCCAGCGCCACCGTCGCCAGCTCATCCGGCGAAATCGTCTTAGGACGGCGCGACATAACCTGCCCTGCCGGTAGCTTCAGCGGGTCATGCGACCGGTGCAGCATGCGCCGCAAATCACCGTCGGAAATCACGCCGGCAAGCACTCCCTGCTCGTCGGTAACGGCCGTCATCCCGAGGCTCTTCGCCGTCATCTCACAGATGACCTCGGACATCGGAGTGCTTTCCAGAACCCGAGGAATCGCGTCGCCCGTGTGCATCAGTTCCTTTACACGCATCAGTTTCTTTCCCAGGCTCCCGGCGGGATGCAGCACGGCAAAATCGTCCCTGCCGAATCCCTTTCGCTCCATCAGCGCAATCGCCAGCGCATCCCCCATCGCAAGAGCCGCCGCCGTGCTGGCGGTCGGCGCCAGGTTCAGAGGACATGCTTCCTCGGCGACGCTCACATCCAGAAAAACATCCGCGTATTGTGCAAGCGTCGAATCGGAGTCGCCCGCCATTGCGATCACTTGCAATCCCATTCTCTTGGCCACATTCAGAACCTGAAGCACCTCGGCCGTCTCACCGCTCTTCGATACCGCAAGAACAAGATCGTCCCGCGAGAGAAGGCCGCAGTCACCGTGCAGAGCGTCGGCCGCATGAAGAAAGATAGCAGGGGATCCCGTGCTGCTCAGCGTGGCTGCAATCTTCTTGCAGATAAGCCCCGACTTGCCCAGCCCCGTGACGGCAATCTTTCCCGTGCATGTCGCGGCCATATCCACGACCCGCAGGAAAGGCGCACCGATGCGATCCACCAGACTCTTTATCGCCTCGGCTTCCGCCACGAGAACCCGGATTGCCAGAGACAGCGACGTGTTCTCTCCGACGAGCGTCATAGATACTCCTTCCGCAGAACTCCCCTTATCCGGAGAATGTCTTCAACCAGCCGCGGAAAGCTTTTCAGGTCGAGAGAGTTCGCACCGTCCGATAACGCTTCGGCGGGATTGTCATGCACTTCAAAAAAGAATCCCTCGACTCCCAGCGCAGCGCCGGCCCGCGCGAGATATGGAACGAAGTGCGAATCGCCTCCCGATTGGTCCCCCTTGCCCCCAGGCGCCTGAACGCTGTGCGTCACGTCGAACACAACCGGCTGCCCGAACGAACGCATGATTATGAACGAACGGAAGTCGACGACGAGATTGTTGTAGCCGAAGGAAGTCCCTCTCTCGGTCAGAAGGATCTTGCGGTTTCCAGTCGCGCTCGCCTTCTCCAGAACCCTGCGCATCTCCTGCGGAGAAAGAAACTGCCCTTTCTTCAGGTTCACGCAGCGTCCGGTCGCAGCCGCCGCCTGCACCAGATCGGTCTGGCGGCAGAGGAACGCCGGAATCTGAATCACATCGAGCACGTCTGCGGCGGCGGCTACCTGGATCTTCTCATGGACATCGCTCAGGACCGGCAGCCCGCTGATCTCTCTGGCTTTCTCCAGGATGCGCAGCCCCTCGTCCAGTCCGGGCCCCCGAAAGGAATCAACGGAGGTGCGGTTGGCTTTGTCATAAGACGCCTTGAATATCAGGTCGATGTTCAGCCGACGGCCATAATCGGCCAGCCGTTCCGCCATCTTCAGGCAGTGTACCTCGCTCTCAATCACACATGGACCCGCGATGAAAAAAGGCCGAGCCTTCGTGCCGATTTTGAGGGAGCCAATTCTAATAACCATCGGGGCATTCAACCACAAATTCCGCGAATTAGACAACGCTAATGTTCCGCATTGGCGTCGCCGGAGGGAATGATAAAACCGTCCCGTCCAAGGTCGGTCGCCCCGATGGGAGGGACGATACGCGCCGATTCGTGGACGCCGGTCCCGATAGGGTCTACGTTGCCCGGACGTGATTAGAAGTTGATCAGCTCGATCTCCCTTGTGTCTCTCACATACTGCTGGTCGGCCTGCGGGTAGCAGTACTGCTTTCCTTCGAAGTTGCGCAGGATGATTTCCTTGTCGTCGAACTTGACAATGTAGTCGGGCATCAGCGGGATCTTCCCTCCTCCTCCGGGAGCATCGATCACAAACTGCGGCACGCCGAAGCCGGTGGTGTGGCCGCGCAACGCCTGCATGATCTCGAGTCCGGCTTCCACCCGGGTGCGGAAATGGTTCGTACCCCGCGTGAGATCAGCCTGATACAGATAGTAGGGCCGTACCCGAATCATGAGGAGCTTGTGCACCAGTTCCTTCAGAATCACGGGATCGTCATTGACCCCTTTCATAAGCACCGTCTGGCAGCCCAGCGGAATGCCCGCTCCGGCAAGTTTCTCGCACGCCTCTTTCGCCTCGGGAGTGATTTCACGCGGATGGTTGAAGTGCGTGTTTATGTAAATCGGGTGGTACTTCTTCAGCATGTCGCACAGGGAATCCGTGATGCGGCTCGGCATGACGCACGGAAACTTGGTGCCGATCCGGATTATCTCGACATGGGGAATCTCGCGTAGGCGCGAAATAATGCGCTCCAGTTTACGGTCGCTCACCATCAGCGGGTCACCGCCCGACAAAAGCACATCACGGATTTCAGGATGGCTGCGGATATAGTCGATGCCCATCGCGATGGTTTTCTCGTTGATGGTGCTGGTCCGCCCCACCATTCTTTTGCGCGTGCAGAACCTGCAGTACATCGGACACCGGTCGGTGATGAGGAGGAGAACGCGGTCAGGATAACGATGAGTCAGCCGGGGAACAGGACTGTCTTCCTCCTCATGAAGCGGGTCCTCGGGCGAGTCGAGATCCTGCAGCTCGTTGACTGAGGGGACACACTGCTTCCAGATCGGATCGCCTTTCCGCCGGATAAGACTGTAGTAGTACCGGGTAATTCTCATCGGATAGGTCCTGCAGATTGCATTGATCTCGGCCGCGTCTGCTCCGAAATCCCTCGCAAGAGTCTCACCCTGGGTGATGCTGCTGCGCAAATCGATCGTCCACTGATCTATCTGTTCCATTTCAGAACCTGTCTCCTTATCGGGCAAGACGCTTCACGAATATCAGCCTGTCATCCCCGATGTCGTAGAAATCCCTGATGCGCGATGCTTCCCTGTAACCTATCCGCCGATAGAATTCGACGGTCCCTGCATACGAACTTTTTGATGAAGTCTCAACTACCAGAAGGCGTCCCTGTCTCTCCACCACACGAGTCTCGATGTACGTCATGAGGGCGTTGCCGAAACCGCACCCGCGCCATTGCGGATGCGTGGCGATCCAGTAAAGGTCGTAGGTTCCGACCGTGAGCGGCACCGGTCCCCAGCAGGCATATGCCCGCACCGCTCCCGTTGCGTCCTCCGCAACCACCAGATGGTAGTCGGTCTGGTCTGCGTCATTCAGGTAGATGTCTACCAGTTCGAGGGCGCATTCAATTTCGGCTTTGTTGAAGTTGTCGACAGACACGACCAACGAAGCGACACTGGCACGGTCGTGAGATGCCATCGGTCGAACCACTACAGCTGGCTGGTCGTCAGAATGCATAGACGGCGGCGGCAGTCTTTTGAGCGCGTTCCAGAGCCGACTGACTTATCTTCAGAATCATATCCTGATAAGAGTAGCCGGCCACACGGGCGGCTCTGGCAAATCCTGCGTTGGGAGATATGTCGGGATTTGGATTCACTTCGAGTACGTAAAGACCGCCGCGAGCATCCGTACGCATATCCACGCGCGAGTAATCCCGACAACCGATACACACATGACTCCTGATTGCAATATCCTTAATACGGTTCTCCAGGCGCTCCGGGATAATCGCCGGGCAGATCGGGACTGTCGAGCTGTACATCAGACTCTCTTCGTCCCACTTTGCACGATAGCTGACGATTCTCGGCTCACCTTCGGGAAGCCCTGCGAAGTCGATCTCCTGAACAGCAAGAACCTCAGGATTCTGATGGCCTATCACGGAGACGTTGAATTCCTTTCCGTCGAGAAATTCCTCGACCAGAGCTTCCTGCTCGTAGATTTCGTGCACGTAGCGGATCTGGCGCTCCGCCTGCTCCGCCGTGTGACAGACGGAATCGCTGTTGATCCCGAGGCTGGCATCCTGACGACCGGGTTTGACGATCACCGGGAACCGCATCCCCCGCGGGATCGAAGTCTTCTGCCCCGGATATCGAAGGAAGCCGCGCGGCGTCGGGATTCCCGACGAACGAAGAATCTGCTTCACATGGAACTTGTTCAGCGCCAGCCCCAGGGCAAACGGATCCGAGCCCGTATAGGGAATTTCCATCAGATCGAGAAGCCCGGCTACGCACATCTCCAGCTCGCACTTGCCGTTCATCTCCTCACAGAGATTGAACACGAACTTCGGAGCAATTTCGGTGAGAGTCTGGATGAGTTCTTTGGAAAAATAATCCACCGAAAGCACGTACGGATCAAACCCGCCCATCCGCAGGCTCTCTTCAATCGCGCTCACTTCCTCGCGGAGAATGTTGGATGCGTAAATTCTCTCCTGGCAGCCGTCCTTCTCCGAGATGTTCGCCGCATTGTAAAGAACAACGCAATCGTGTTTTCCCATCAGATCAACCCGTAGCGCCTGCAGGCGATGTCCAGGACACCGTTAATCAGCTCGTTGTACTCTATCCCCGCGGCCCTGGCAGCTTTGGGGAAACATGAATTGTCTTCTGGCCGGGGAAGAATCCCGGGAAGAGGATTGAGCTCGAGTATGTGGGGACGCCCGGAAGAATCGAGACGCACGTCAATCCGGCACCAGTCACGGCACCGCATGATTCTGTAGGCGCTCAGACACAAATCCTCGATTTCAGATCGGAGTTCCGGCTCGAGGCGCGCAGGACATTCGAAAATCTTCAATGGATCCGAACTCCGATCCCAGATCCATTTGGCTTCATACGAATAAATCGGATTCACCCCATGCGGAAGTGAATCAAAAACTATTTCAACTATCGGAAGCACGCGCGCATCCGCGCCGTTTCCCAGAATCGCCACCGTAAATTCACGGCCCGGGAGAAATTCCTCAACGATAGCGGGCTCGCGGTAAGTATCCAGCAGCGACGATACCCTGGCCTTCATCTCCTCCCCGGTCCTTACCAGCGAGTTGTCGCGGATACCGATGCTCGATCCCTCGTACAGAGGCTTCACCATCAGGGGATACTTGAGGCTGTTGAACGAAAAATCCTTCTCTTGAACGACCCTGAAGCGGGTGGTCGGGAGGCCGTAGTACGCCAGGATCTCTTTCGTCCTCGCCTTGTCAAGACAGATATTCAAAGTGAGCGGGTCGCTTGCCGTGTAGGGTATCTGAAGATGCTCGAGGATGGACGGTATGTACCCTTCGCGGCATGGCCCCGAGTCCCCCTCCGCGATGTTGAATACGATATCGGGCCGGGTCTCCGACAGCTGCGAGCAGGCGTCTTCTGAAGCATCGATCGGGATGATTTCATGGCGCTCCGCCAGGGCATTCCGGACGGCCGTGATCGTCTCCGGAGTGTCCCATTCCGCCCTTGTGTCGGCACCCAGAGCACCGGGCGGTTCCTGTGCGTCCTCCGGCGCTTCGCGCCTCATATTAAACGTTAGTCCGACTCGCATCCGGCATGACCTTTCGCAATTTGGTATAAGAGAATTGCAATTGCTTGTCAAGACATATTTCGAGATTTCACACAAGATATGGGCCAAGACTTCATTTTCGTACCAAATCTTGTGTCGGATCGGCAAAGGCCCCAAAAGCCCCGACGACCCATGCAAAAAACTTTCCAGCAGGACAGCAACTCCCCCCTGAGTCCGAGTGCGAAATTGGAGTTTCGAATCAAAATCCACCGTCGGACGATCCGAACCGGTCCCAGGAAGAAGAGCTTGTTGATATTGATATTCAGTTAGATTCGAGCAGGTTGAGTCTCTCTGTCGCGGCAGGATGCTATGGAGCTGTTTTCCTTTCGGGTATAATGGCCGTCCACTTCCCGGGAAAAGGAAATATGGAGGCACTGGCACGTTGCAACCGGATCTCCGCCCACGGCGTTTCGGCCGCAGCATGGGGACTGCTCTGCAGCCTGATTGTCGCCGCTCCTTTGCTGTCGAACGGTTCCAGCCACACTGCAGGCGCCGTCCTCTATCTGCTCTTTTCTCCTATCTGCCACCAGATGCCGGAGCGCTCGTTCTTCGTTGCCGCGTTCCCACTGGCCGTTTGTCAGCGCTGCACCGGGATCTATCTCGGACTTTTCCTCGGTTCGCTGCCGCGTAATCCACTCCTGCGGCGCATCAAGTGCCGGCCCGGGCGCTGGACGCTCGCAGCCTCCTGCCCTCTGGCAGCCGACGCGCTCGCAACCGCCGCCGGACTCTGGACCGGATCATCGGCAACACGGTTACTGACCGGTTTGCTTTTCGGAATCATCGCATCGTCGCTCCTTATCCTGGGATTAGATGAATTCATAAGGGAATCTGCCGCACCGGTACCAACCAAATCACGAGTCAAAGGAGACCTTTCATGAACGACGAAAGAATGCTGAAGCCCGCCCTGATCGGTGGAGTCCTGCTGGGAGTGCTTTCCGCGCTCCCCCTGGTCAACTGCCTGTGTTGCGCCTGGGTCATCGCCGGAGGGGTGCTTGCGGCATATCTCTATGTAAAGGACTCCCCGGCTCCGGTGACACTCGGTCGCGGCGTGGGGCTCGGGCTGTTCACAGGCGTCCTCGGCACGGTCGTCTTCACACTGTTTTCAATACCCCTCTACCTGCTCAGCGCAGGGCCCGGGTCGAGTCTGAGCGACCAGATGAAGGAATCGATTGATCGAATGCCTTCGAACATGCCACCGGAAACACGCCGCATGCTCGAGGAATTCCTCACGCGCGAAGGAGCTGAAGTCTATTTCATCGTGATGGGACTGATCTTTACGCTCGTCATCTTCTGCCTTCTGGCGATGCTCGGTAGTGCTGTCGGAGTCGCGCTGTTTGAGAAACGCAAACCTGGCAACTCCACGTACCAGCCGACTCTGCCGCCACCGCCGCCGGTCGACCAGTAGGCGGCCGCGTCGCCGTCAGGATGTCCAGTGTTCGAGCTCGATCTGGATGGTTGTGTGCTCGATTCCGTATTTTTCCCGCATCAGGCGGCTAGATTCAGCCAGCGCGGCTTCGGCATCTTCGTCAGGCCCAAGCACAAGATGGCAGCTCATGGCGGTCACTTCCGATGTGATTGCCCATACGTGGAGGTCATGAACGGATCGAACTCCTTTCATCTTCCCCAGGTCGTCCAGTATGTGAGAGATTTTCAGGTGCCGCGGCGTTCCTTCCAGAAGAACGTCGACGCTCTCGGCCACCAGTTCCCATGAACTGTACAGCACAAGCGCTCCGACAATCGCCGAGACGATCGGATCGGCAAGGTACCACTGCCTGGTCAACATCAGAATCCCGGCAATGATCGCGCCGACTGATCCGAGGGTATCTCCAAGAACATGGAGGAATGCGCCGCGCAGGTTCAGATTCTCATGCCTGCTGTGATAGAGGAGCCTCGCGGTCACAAGGTTGGCAAGCAGGCCCGTAGCCGCAACTGCCAGCATGGCAGCACTCTTGACTTCCGGCGGTTCCATGAAGCGCTGATACGACTCATAAAAAATATAAATTCCTATCAGGATCAGGAAGACTCCGTTGGCAAGGGCAGCCAGTATTTCCGCCCGCAGATAGCCGTACGTCTTCTGGTGCGTGGCCGGGCGCTCCGAAATCTTCAGGGCAAAAAGGCTGAGGCCGAGGGCGGCCAGATCCGTCAGCATGTGAGCGGCGTCGGCCAGCAGCGCAAGGCTGTTGGCATACAGACCTCCGGCCAGTTCCACGAGAAACCAGCTTGCCGTGATCGAAAGGGCAAGCATCAATCGGGTTTTGCCGTCTTGCGTGTGAGCATGAGCTCCGTGGTGATTCATATCAGCATGGACGACCCGTCCGCGACAGCACTGCCATTTCCCTGCGCCTCACGGCAAAGTATCGGCATGGTGGTGCAGAATTCTTCATGCAATTAAACATAAATCCGGCGATCCCGTACTTACAATCCCTATATAATCCGATGTGTCACAGCAGCGAGAGCGGATCGACATCAATGTGGACTTTAGCCGAGGAACCCTTTCGGCGTTCGAGTTCGTCGAAACAGTCCTGCAGCATCGATATTCCCCCGGCACCCGGAGCGAGTTTCACCAGCACCTGCATACGGTAGTTGCCGCGCAGCTTCTCCAGCGGCGCCGCCGCCGGACCCAACACGCGCGGACGCACAACGGGATCGAGTCTCGAGGCATGCGTCTTGAGAGTCGAAGCGATCGTCTCAGCCGCACGCAGCGCCTGTGTTTCGTCAGGATCGGTGACCAGGATCTGAATCAGACTCCGGAAAGGCGGGTAGCCCATCGTCTTTCTGAACTCGATTTCCTTTTCGTAGAAAGCTTCGTAATCCTGCTTCTGAGAAGACTGCAGCGCATAGCTCTCCGGGTGGTATGACTGGATGACAACGCGCCCGGGCTGCGTTCCACGCCCCGCCCTTCCCGCCACCTGGGTGAGCAGCTGAAACGTTCTCTCCGCCGAACGGAAGTCCGGGAAAGACAATCCCGAATCGGCTGCCACCACTCCTACCATCGTGACATCAGGAAAGTCGTGGCCCTTGGCCAGCATCTGAGTTCCTACCAGAATATCGAGCCGGCGTTCCGCAAAGCTGAAGAGGGTGGAACGTAGAAAGCCCCGCCGCCTGGTGGTGTCTCTGTCGAGCCGCGCGATGCGGGCGTTGGGAATCAATCCCCTGAGAATGCTCTCGAGCTGCTCCGTCCCCACGCCTGCGTAATGGATGTAAGGCCCGCCGCAGCCGGCGCATGTGGAAGGTGTGCTCCGTTCCTGGCCGCAGTAATGGCAGGCGAGCCGGTTCTCCTGCTGGTGATATGTCATGCTGACACTGCATTCGGGGCACGTGAATACGTGCCCGCAGCTGCGGCAGAGGAGCGTGCGCGAATACCCGCGACGGTTCAACAGAATTATGGCTTGCTCGCCGCGGCCGACGCAGTGCCTCAGTTCGTCTTCAAGGACGGATGAAACGACCACGTTCTTTCCCTTGCGCTCGAACTCTTTGGCCATGTCGACAATCGTCACCTGCGGCATCGGTTTCGACTCCACGCGTTCCGGAAGCAGGAATAAATTCGTATCACCGATGCTATGCGCAGAATAGAAAGTTTCAATTGAGGGTGTGGCGGATCCCATCAACAGAATGCCGTTTGACTGCTGCACGCGCTGCCATGCGACTTCGCGCGCATGATAGCAGGGCGATTCGTCCTGCTTGTAGGAGGAATCCTGCTCTTCATCGATGACGATGATCCGGAGATCATTCAGAGGTGCAAACACAGCAGAGCGCGTCCCGACCACTACCCTAGAGGCCCCGTCCCTTATCCTGCTCCACTGGTCATACCGTTCTCCGGGTGACATCCCGCTGTGCATGAGCGAGACGAGGCCGGGAAAACGAGACACCACCAGCCGGCTCAGCATCGGAGTAAGGCCGATCTCGGGCACGAGGAACAATGCCGTGCCTCCGAGCTTCAGCACCTCGGCTATGAGGCGGAGATACACTTCGGTTTTGCCGCTCCCCGTCACTCCGTGCAGCAGGCAGCGGGCGGGCTTCCTCACGACAATCAGGTTCAGGATGCCGTCCACGATCTCCTGTTGGGCGGGGGTAAGAATCACTGGAGTTCCCGCGCTTGCCGCCGCCAGTTCAAGAGGAGTCCTATGGACCTGCTCGGCAGCGATTACTGCAAGCCCTTTCCGCTCGAGAGCTCTCGCAACACTGACGGTACATTTCGACAGCCGCAGCGCTTCCTGAAGCGGAAGAGGGGACGTTTGTCCGGATGTCAACTCATAGAGCCGCCTCTGAGTTTCGGGGAGAGATTCGATGAGTTCCGGCTGTCCCGGCAGAGACCGGATGCTGAGTTGTTCCTTTGTCCTCACTTTCGGGGAGTCAACGATTGTGTCGATGGTAATCAGCCCTGCATCCGCAAGGGAATCGATCCAGGCCTCCATGTTGCGCAAAGCCGAACGCTCCGCCAGTTCCTTGAAAGGGAGCGGCCCCTCTCTCGCCAGGATCTCGAGAATCAACTCTTGCTGGGAACGCAGGCCCGGCGGCCTCAGTCCGCCATTCAGCAGCCGAGCTGCCTCAGGCGCAAGCGAGATTCTCCGGTCACCGGCAACCTGTGTCCCCGCGGGAAAGAGCGCACGCAGTACTTCACCCGGGGGAGCAAAGTAGTAGCGCGCCACCCATAACGCGATTTCCACCAGGCCGGACGGAATGGCAGGCTCGCTATCGAGCAACCGGTTTACAGGACGCAGCTTCAGGTGCCCCGTGTCTTCCCGGGACAGAGGTCCGATCACATACCCCGTAAGCATCTTACGGCCGAAAGGGACCAGCACACGCATCCCCGGAGCGATGCGTCCCCGCAACGAAGCGGGCACTGAGTACGCAAACGTCCTGCGGACTCCGACCGGCACCGCAATGTCGACTGTATCCATAGAAAATGAGATTCTTTTTTCGTCAGAGCCGCCGCCTGTCAGCAACGGATCGAATGTAGTCTCGGATGATCTGCATATCCTCCCAGACCTTCCGCTTCTCGTTCGGATTGCGCAGCAGGTATGCGGGATGAAATGTTGCGATCAGCTTCACCCCACGGTAATCCATCAGCTTCCCGCGCAGCTTCCCTATCGGCTCGGTGGTGCGGAGCAGCGTTTGGGCACCGAAAGTTCCGAGGGCACAGATGATCGCCGGCCTTACCGCGGTAATCTGGCGGAACAGAAATTGCTCGCAGGCGGCGATTTCATCGGTTTCGGGGTTCCTGTTTCCCGGCGGGCGGCATTTGAGGATGTTGCAGATGTAAACATCCTCTCTGCGCATCTCGATCGACTCGATGATCCTGGTCAGGAGCTGCCCGGCGCGTCCCACGAACGGCAACCCCTGGAGATCTTCGTCTGCGCCGGGCGCTTCACCCACGAACATCAGTGCAGCATGAGGATTTCCAGAACCGAAGACGATGTTTTTCCTTCCGGCGTAGAGCTTACAGCGCCGGCAGTTCTTCAGTTCCTCGCGTATCGAGTCAACGTCCTCCACGGCCGCAGCCGGCACTATCGGGGGGACAGATCTTTTCACAGGCTTTGGAGACATACGGCTCCCCCTGGGTTTTGAGTCTCCCGCCCAGCGGACGCCGAGATCACGATAGAAGTTGAGATGCTCCAGGATCTGTTCACCAAGTTCTTTTCCGTCCTTCATGTACCTAGTTCCAGCTGATCGAGCACCGCCTCGTCATTACGCCAGTTGTGGGCCGTTCTGACATGCAGGGCGAGATACACCTTGCACCCCAGAAGCTGCTCAATTTCCTCACGCGCCGATATTCCCAGATCGCGCAGCTGCGACGCGCCTGCGCCCAGGATGATACCCTGCTGCGACCGCTTTTCAACCAGAATATCGGCTTCGATCACGACGAGTTTTCTGTCCGACCGTGCGCTCTCATCAAATTTCCTTATCAACACCGCGGAGGTATACGGGAGTTCCTCCCTCACACGTTCAAGCAGCTTCTCGCGGATGAACTCCGCTGCAAGAAACCGTTCCGTCCTATCCGTCACCTGGTCTGACTCATACAGAGGTTCGCCCTCGGGAAGAACCGCAAAGACGCGCTCGAGCAGCAGATCGAGATTCTCCCCCGTCTGCGCCGAAATCGGAATTATCTCAACGAAGTCGTACGCCTCGCCGTAGCGCTGCATGAGTGGAAGGAGTCTCGGCTTGGCGATTTTGTCGATTTTGTTAAGGAGAAGAAACGCTCTCGCTTTGGATTTCCTGACTGTCTCGAGCACGTAGTTCTCGCCCGCACCGAACGAGATTGACGCATCCACGACGAGGAGCACCAGATCGACTTCGTTCAGTTCCTCGTAGACCGTATGCATCATGCGGCGGTTCATCATGTAAGCAGGCTTGTGGATGCCGGGAGTATCAATGAAGGCAATCTGGCCGCGGGCCTCGGTCGCGATCCCCAGAATGCGGTTCCGCGTTGTCTGCGGCCTGGCCGAGACGATCGAGATTTTCTGGCCAACCAGAGCGTTCAGAAGAGTGGACTTCCCCGAATTGGGCCGTCCGATTATTGCTGCGGTTCCATATTTCATAGAGACAAATGATACCCGGAAGGCGGACCGCCCGTCACGGAAGAGAATTTATTCTCCGGACTGCGCGGCAGCTGTCGACCTCTTTCTCACCGACATTGCATGATCGAGCAGTTTCCCCGCGATCTCCATCTTCGACCTGTCGGTCAGGGTCTCGATTACGCCGCCGGCTTCGAGGATATGAACGGTAGATCTGTCGGAGCCGAAGACGCCCGCCGAAACGTCGTTTGCGACAAGCAGATCGAGGTTCTTCCGGGCCATTTTCTCCCGGGCGTGATCGAGGAGCCGCTCGGTTTCGGCCGCAAACCCGACCAGCACCTGGCCCTTCTTCTGCCTTCCAAGGATGGCGAGAATGTCTTCTGTACGCTCCAGCTGAAGGGTAAGACTGTTGTCGTTCTTCTTGATTTTCTGAGGTGCGGCCTCGACCGGACGGTAGTCGGCCACCGCCGCCGCTTTGACTACGATATCCGCCGACGGGTAGAACTGCAGCACGGCATCTTTCATCTGCGCCGCCGAACGCACCGGCACGAACCGGACACCGGAGGGAGCTTTCAAGGCTGTGGGCCCGGAAACAAGAAACACCTCCGCTCCTCTTTGCCTGGCCGCCTGCGCCACGGCATATCCCATCTTGCCCGAACTGCGATTCGAGAGAAAGCGTACCGGATCGATATCCTCGACGGTCGGGCCGGCCGTCACGAGGACCCTCATCCCCGCGAGTGATTCGCCGGTCCGGAGCGCTTCGACTATCCGGGCCACTATGACGTCGACAGACGCAAGCCTCCCCTCACCTTCCATGCCGCAGGCAAGCGGTCCGGGTTCAGGATTGACGAAGTAATGCCCCCGGCCCTTCAGGATCTCGACATTGGACCGGACGGCGGGATGGTTCCACATCTCCACGTTCATCGCCGGCGCAAGCAGCACCGGAGCAGGGTTGGAGAGATAGAGAGTGGAAAGAAAATCGTCTGCAATTCCATGGGCAAACTTGCCGATTATGTTTGCTGTTGCCGGAACCACGGCAAGGAGCTGGATCGACTGGGCGACACTTATGTGGTGAATATCCCGGTTCTGTCCCTGCTGGAACATGTCAGTGATAACGTTCTGGGCCGAAAGGGACTCGAAGGTCAGGGGTGTGACGAACTGCGCACCGGATCGGGTCAGGATAACCTGTACCGAAATCCCTGCCTTCTGCAGGCCCCGCATCACTTCTATCGCCTTGTAGGCTGCGATACAGCCCGTGATACCAAGCGCAACCTTCACGACTCTCCTCAGTTCTGACTGGGCTCGATTGCAGGAGTCATTTCAAAAGATATCAGATCCTGTTCGAGCTCCTTCATTGCAATGTGCGCCGGCTTGGTCGACCGCGTCTTGATCTTCGGCTTCGCGTTGTTCTGCAGCTGCTTGGCTCTTTCAGCGGCTATGATGATGAAGCGGTATTTTGATCCGATACTTTCAGGGATCTTCTGCATCCATTCCTCCAAACGTGGCTAGTATCGACCTTGCGGACTCGCTCCTGGCTTCCATCCGGCACCGTGCCCCCCGGATTATGGATTCGAGTTCCAGCACGGAGCTGTCCAGATCCTTGTTTATGATCAGATATTCGTATTCCTTATAATGCCTGATCTCCTCGCGGGCAATCTTCAAACGCTTCTCAATGACAAACCCTGCATCAAGGCTTCTCGCGAGCAGCCGCTCACGCAGGACCTCAAACGAGGGGGGAAGAATGAAAACGCTGACGGCATCAGGCCGCTTACGACGAATGATGCCGGCCCCCTGAACGTCGATGTCGAGGATGACGTCTTCACCCTGTCGCAGCATGTCATCGACGTGCCGCTGCGACGTTCCATAGAAGTGTCCGTGTACCTCCGCCCATTCCAGCAGTTCATCGTTCCGGATCAGCGATTGAAACCTGCTCTCGTCGACGAAGAAATATTCGACACCGTCACGCTCTGCGCCCCGAGGAGCCCTCGTCGTATACGAAATCGAAAACCTCAGTCCGGGAATCGTCTGCAGAACGCGTGACACCAATGCGGATTTGCCTGCTCCCGAGGGACCGGAAACGATTATCAGGTTGCCTCTTCGGACGATTTCACTCAACGTTCTGGACCTGTTCCCGAAGTTTTTCTATGTCAGCCTTCACTGCAATCGCACTGCGTGAGATCTCCAGATTGCCCGATTTTGAGAGAATGGTGTTCGCCTCGCGATGCATCTCCTGAAGCAGGAAATCCAGCCTCTTACCGGCTTTCTCCTCCCCATCAACAAGCTGACGGAACTGTTCCAGGTGGCTCTCCAGCCGGGCAATCTCCTCCGAGATGTCGGCTTTGTCCGCAAGGAGTGCGGCCTCCTGGGCCAGCCGCTGAGGATCGATCCCCGCTTCGGGCAAAAGCTGAGACAGCCGTTCACGCAGCTTCTCCAGCACTTCCCCGGGCGAATCAACACTAATCCGACGAATGTTCCGCGTGCTGTCCGCAACGAGATCAAGGATGCGCGCCATCTCGGTCCGAAGGGCGAGTCCCTCATTCCTGCGCATCTCGAGCACGCCCTCGAGCGCCTGCCGCACGCAGGTTTCCAGAAGCTCCGACGCGATCTGTGCATCCTCCGGCTGAAGGCTCTCTCTGGACTGCAGAATCCCGGGGAGGCTCAGAAGCGTCTTCAAATCGAGTGAATCCTGCAGATTCAGTTCCTGTTTCAGCTTCCCGGCGGCCTCCAGATACCCCTTGAGCAGGCTGGAATTCAGCGAGACGGGAGTGACCGCCGAATTCTGGATCGTGACAGTGACCTCGGCACGCCCACGGTCCAGGGCCTTGCGGATCATCTGCTGGATTTCGCCTTCCAGAAAGAGATACTCCCTCGGCAGGCGCACGTGCAGGTCAAGAAACCGATGGTTGACGGTCCTGATTTCTGTCGAGACAGTAAGACTGTCTTTCTGAGCGGATCCAGTTCCGTATCCAGTCATGCTCAGAATCATCGCCAGCTATCCTCAGGACCCCAAAACCAGATAATTATACTTCGCGCAAAGCCTGTTATACGGCAAAACTATGTACTTTATTCAAACGGGAGCGCCAGGTCAAGGCTAACCTTTGCGTTTTCGAGAGTTGGAGGATTTCAGATCGGGGCTTCAACCCGGCCGGGAGAAGCGTAGAGCTGTTCGTTCTGGAGCCGAAAGAACTTCCGGTAGGGCCCCTCATTTTCCATGAGGCTTTCATGCGTTCCTGATTCCGCGATCCGTCCGTGCTCCAGCACCAGGATAAGGTCAGCGTTCCTGATGGTTGACAGCCTGTGGGCGATCACGAAGGTGGTCCGATCGAGCATCAGGTTCGCAAGGGCCTGCTGGACGAGCTTCTCCGATTCCGAGTCGAGGGCCGATGTGGCCTCGTCGAGAATCAGAATCGGAGCGTTCCGCAGAATCGCCCTGGCGATTGAGATACGCTGCCTTTCTCCTCCCGAAAGCCTCTGCCCTCTCTCGCCTATCGGAGTCGAATAGTTCATCGGCAGCTGGCGTATGAAATCGTCCGCCAGCGCCGCTCGCGCGGCTTCCTGTATGCGGTCGTCAGACGCACTCATATCGCCATAGGCGATGTTGTTGCGAACTGTGTCGTTAAAGAGAAACGTCTCCTGCGTCACGATCGCGATCTGACGCCTGAGCGAACTCTGGGTGAAGTCGCGAATGTCTTTGCCGTCTATCAGGATTGATCCTGATGTGGGATCGTAAAAGCGCGGGAGCAGGCCGACCAGCGTACTCTTTCCCGACCCGGAACTCCCTACCAGCGCGATCACCTGGTTTCGCCGTACCTTCAGGTTTATGTTATGCAAGACTCCCGCTTCGCCATCCTGATCGCCATAGCTGAAGGAGACGTCTCTGAACTCGATCGAATCCCGTATCCCGTCAAGAACGAAAGCCCCGGGCCTGTCTTTTATCTCCTGGTGCTCGTCGAGAAGATCGACAATCCGGGAGCCGGAAGCAAGAGCGCGCTGGAACTGCACGTGCAGCCGGCTCAGCTTGCGGATCGGATCGTACATTCTGAAAAGAGCATAAATAGAGCCGCCGAAAAACCCCAGAGTCAGGGTGCGATCGGCAATATAGTAATGGGCATAGTAGAGCAGCGGCAGAAAAGCCACCATCGCCAGCAACTCCATTGCCGGAGAATTCAAAAAGAGGATTGCGGCGGCCTTCATATTGCTGCGGAAAAGCCGCCCGCAGTTCTTGCGGAAGCTCTTCCCTTCATGAGCTTCCATACCGAAAGCCTTTATGATCCTGATTCCCGTTATGGACTGCTGCAGCTGGTCGTTTATTGTCGCCGTGTCTTCCCTGCTCCGTACGCTGACGGCGCGGATGCGCTTTCCCATCACCAGCGTCAACGACAGTGCAAGAGGCGCGATAAGAACGGAGAGGAGCGCCAGTCTCCAGTCAAGAGAGATTACAAAGCTTATGAATGCGACCAGGAGCACCGTCTCACGCACGAGTTCGCCGAGCGACAGCGACACGGCCTCCTGCACCTGCTCCACGTCGTTGCTTACACGCGACATCAGCCTTCCCGTGGAAGTCAGGGAAAAGAACGCCATCGACTGGTCCAGGACATGATCGAAGAGGCGAATGCGCAGATCGGTCACAACGCTCTGCCCGACATATCCCATAGAGTAATTGGCGTAGTAGAGGCAGAGCCCCTTGAACAACGTGAGCAAAACCAGCGCAAGCGAAACCTGCGTGATTATCTCGCCGGGAAGCAGAGCAAGGCCGCGCTGCAGCAGGATCAGTTCACCCGATTCAACGGGCGTGTGGGTCAGGACCTGGTCGAACAGCGGAACTATGAGGGAAGCAATAAGGAATTCACATGCCCCCGCGCCAATCAGGAGACTGAATGCAAACAGAAGCTTTGGGCTATATGGCCTGACGAACTGAAACAACCTGCGCAGGACTCTCATGGCCGTAAGAGACTAGCTAAGAACCATTCGCAGGTCAAACACTCATTTTGTAGGATACTCGATCGGTTGCACTCTCAGCGCCTTCCCCGATTAGCCCTTGAAGAGTTGTTCCCCTGGGAGCGCGGAGAACTTGTCGAAGGCGCCCGGGTGCGCCCGTTTCCCGATGATGAGTTTCCCCACCGGCTGTTAGTCTGCGGACGCTGCACGGTTTGGCCACGCGATGTGTTCTGACGCTCGACGCGGACGGGTCTGGAAGAGGGATTCCTGCGCACTGTTTCGGCATTCGGCTTCGAGCTGGTTCGGTTCTGCCAGAGGCTTCCCAGCTTCCTGGTCACTCTCTCTCCTTCATTCCGTAGTGGATCCGGCCTTTCTACGCGATTTCTGTTCTGAGGACGGCTTTCGGGCTTCCGAATCTCCTTCTGTCCTTCATTCCGCGGTGGATTCGGCCTTTCCACGCGATTTCTGTTTTGCCGGTCAGGAGAACTGTTCTGCCAGCGGCTGCCGGATTGCCGGGCTTCTTTCTGTCCTTCATTCCGCGGTGGATTCGGCCCTTCTACGCGATTTCTGTTTTGCCGGTCAGGCGAACTGTTCTGCCAGCGGCTGCCGGATTGCCGCACCTGCCCGGTGTTCACTTTCCTGTCCCTGTCGTCACCGCTCCACATCCTTGGCCGACTCGAGGTGATTCGCGGGTTGTTGATCCGGGTGAACCGGTCCCTGTCATTCGAATGCTTCTTCGGAACGTGGCGCGCAACCGAAGGGAGCGTCTTCCGATGGGCAGGCCGGAGTCCCTTCCGGTCAGGGGCGGCGCTGTAACTTACCTTTGTCGGCTTCACATCAATCCGACCCCTGACGAGCGAACCGTCTTTCCAGGGCCTGTCGACTTTGTGCCACCTTGAAGCACGCTCGAAATCTCTGAAATGCCCGTCTCTGAAATGCTCGACCCGAACTGTTCTGTATACATCCCGGGCATCGCGATAGAAATGACGGTCAGGAGAACGATGATATACTTTCCGCAATTCAACGACGTGATGATGGTGCCTCCGCCTGTTGTAGTGATAGTGGGCGACATCGTAATAATCACCCGGCCCCAGCGGGCGCCATGAGACCCATCCCGGACCGCTGTAGAAACTCACCAGGCCTGGAGACCAGAAGCTGAAGGAGAAGGCCGGTCCCGGCAGCCAGCACCAGCCGAACATGGCGCTTCGGTACCAGCGGCCGTAATGATACGGCAGCCATCCCCAGGGCTCGTACGAAATCCAGGTCCATCCGAACACCGGGCGATAGCACCATCTCCCTACAGAATAGGGAGACCATGATGCAGCAACATGATAGGGAACCCAGGCGGCCCCGTAGTTCTCGACGGTGACCCATCGTCCATGCCTATTCAGATCGGAAACCCCGACATAGACCGTATCCGGAACATGTTTGCTGGTCGCATAAACGCGCACGTCCGCATCACGCCTGTCATTCCACTCGTCCCACAGATCCCGCGTGCGGTATTCTGAGACCACAGGACTTTCGCCCGGGCCGACCTGCAGCAGTTGATCGCGCCCCAGCCGCCGCTCAAAGTCATCGTTTGCAGCCTCGATTTCCCCCTCATGAACGATAGCAGCGGTATCGCCGTTTTCCACGACATCGAAACGGTAGACTCCGGGACGCACGGGGTTAAAGGCTGCGGCGGGAGTATTGATTTCGAAATCGGTCGCGCCGCTGACCCTCAGTGTCGACAGTCCCAGCAGGATGCGCAGCTGAACAAGATCTTCTTCAAGGGAGACGAATTCCACGTCAGTGTTCTCGGCCAACCGCAGAACCGAGCCGTCATCGAACTCGATCTCTCCCTTCCCTTTTGGACCTGTGTAAATGCGGTCACCGGGAACCAGCGGAAGATTGACGCTTGCAGCCGACCAGTCATCGTCGGAAGCATTCTGAAAGCTCACGTCGCCTTCGACATATGAAATCCGTGCCAGACGGCTGTAATCATCGTGCGGCCATGCAGCCGCGCTCGTGATCAGTAAGAGTGCTGCGAAAAACATCGCTTTGCGGGCCATGGGACCTCCTGAGCACCTGTGCCATTCAACTAATGAGATGCAAGCGCCTCGTCAAAGTATCAATTCTATAATAGTGAATACCTCTTCCTTCCGGGTCCGCTTCTTGATCTTCCCTCTGCGGCCACGCACCATTCTATGGTGAGGCGGTCGCGGGATGTCCGGAACGAAGGAGAACAAGCCATGGTTGACCCGTTTCTCGAATTCGATTTGAAACCCTATATGGAACAGCTCATGGAGGAGGCGGGAACCCAGAGAGGATTCAGGTCGAAGACTCTGGTGAAGTCTCCGGAGCTCAGTATCGTCCTCATCGTCATCAGGGCCGACTCACACATAAAAGAGCATTCGGCCCCCGGGCGGATTTCGGTTCTGACGATCAGCGGACACATCAGGATGCAGGTGGGAGACAAATCAGTCGACTTGCCGTCGAATCATGTCCTTGCACTCGAACCAGGCATCGTACACGATGTGAGGGGAGTGC
>JAAYAM010000098.1 GCA_012719355.1 Acidobacteriota bacterium | reverse complement strand
GCGTCATCGACGCGGGACTCGCGCCAATTCTGCAGCGGATTGGGGTTGATCCAGAGGCATGGATTAATACGATCTCGGAATTCGGGACAAAATTCCATGTCGCCGCCGGGACGCTTGCGAACATGCGCAGGTTCGCAGCCAGAATTGGCAGGCGCTGGATAAAAGGTCTCTCGGCCGCTCGAGCCGCTTTTGCCTAGCCCCAAAGCCCACACGTTATTAGTCGTCGAATCTCCTCACCTTCCAGCGTGATGTTGTCGGCCGTACCTTACTCTTGTTCCTTTACACGTGCATACATCATGTGATCCACGCAGGATCAGCACGAATCGGAAATCTGTGTTCGTGTCGACGAGAGGAGCCTCGCACATGCATCAGCAACACGGCTGACTGGGATGTCCAAAATGCATTTTGGATCGCCAAAAACAGGACACCCATATCCAGGGCAAGGCATGCATGCCAGATCAGAACGTACAACATCGTATTCTGTCTGCCACGGATGCCATGCGTTGAAATCAGATGATCCCCAAACAGCAACTACCGGCTTCTTCAATGCCGCGGCTGCATGCATTGGACCGCTGTCGTTGCCAATGAACAGTCTGCATCGCTCTAGTAAAGCAAAATGTTCCGCCAGTGTAAGATCAGCTCTGTAGATGTGACTTTCCTGCGCGGCCTGTTGCACCTGCTGCAATAGCGGAATTTCGTGTTGTGCAGCGGTATAGATTATTGGGTGTCCAAATTCTCGCAGGAGGGCATCGCCGAGTCGTGCGAAGTTCGTGGGTGTCCACTGTTTTGTGGGGAGGGTGGCGGTGGGATGCACGACAAGGTAATTGGAAATTTTGGAGCGCTGAAGGTAATCCGCGATTCTGGCTCGTGCCACTGGATCGATGTGAAGGGTAGCAGAGCGTGCCGTGACAGGCAGGCCAAGCCAGCGCATGAATGTCAGCTGATGCTCCACCGTGTGGAGTGAGCGCTTCCCCCATATGGTCGAAGACGCAGGTATGCGTCCATTGTAGATCCAGGACCAACGATGGGTGTCCTGTCCTAAGCGGAGGGGGGAGCGAGTAGCGGCCGTGATCACCATGGAAGTGCTCCCGCCGTGCAGATTCAGAACAGCGGGATAGCGCTGCCTGAAGAGCTCGTATATGAGCCTAGGGCGCGACAGAGCTGGGTGTCCAGTTTTGGTTTTTCCAGTTTTGGTTTTCAGGATGAAAAGAGCTTTTACCGCCGGGTGATGGCGAAAAACCGCAGCATACGGCGCCTCTATCACGATTCCCAGCCTGAGTTCAGGACGCCATTCATGGAGAGCTTCAATGAGAGGGAGTGTCAGGATCGAGTCGCCAAGAGACCTGATGCGGACTAAAAGGAGCCGAGTAATCTCCCGCATGCGGGAGACAATCTCACGGTCGAAAGCGCTACTCGTCCTCAATCTTGGCTTCCTCAACCAACATGACGGGAATATCGTCGCGAATCGGATACACCCGACGGCACTTCACACATTTCAATCCCTTGCCGTCGGGCGTAAGCCGCACTTCTTCTTTGCATAAAGGACAAGCCAGAATTTCCAGAAGTTCACTGCTGATTGCCATGACCTCTCCTCCTGTCCGTCATGACCGCGTTCCCAGGACCAGCTTGTTCTCGTTCCCGGAGAGCAGTCGCCTGATATTCTGATGGTGCTTGGCGATTATTATGATAGCTCCTATTACTCCCCAGAAAACGACCTGCGGCGGGGCTCCATAAACGTAAGCCCAAAACGGAAACAGCGCCGTGGCCACAATCGATGCCACCGAGATATATCTTGTGAGCACAAACATGACGACGAACGCAACCAGAGTAGTTCCCACTGCCAGCGGCGCCATGGCAAGAAAGGTCCCGCACCCTGTTGCCACTCCTTTTCCTCCTTTGAACCGCAGCCAGAAGGTGAACACGTGCCCCGCAATCGCGCTTATCGCTGCCGCGCCCTGCCAGTCGATGCTTCCACTGATCCAGCCCGCCAGCACCACCGCCAGATACCCTTTGCCCGCGTCCAGCAACAGCGTCAGCATTCCAATCCAGCGACTCCTGCGGAACACGTTAGTCGCGCCGATGTTGCCGCTCCCCATCGTCCGGATGTCTCCGCCTTCACTGAAACGCACCAGCAGATAGCCGGAAGGGATGGAACCAAGCAGATACGAGATCAACGGTATCAAGTATTCGATTCTCATAGTATGCCGATCAATCCTGACCCAGAAGCCTTATACTCTTCAGCACACTGTATACAGCTCCTTGCGGTTTCAAGGTGCTCCTGTAGATATTGAAATGATCTGCTCTGAAGCTGAGCTCCTGAGCGGCGCCAATCTTAATACAGTCGAGGAGAGGCTGCAAATTCCTTTTGCCAGTCACCCTTCCCAGCGTCAGATGCGGGTGGAATTCACGTTTTTCTTGGGGGAATCCGAATGAGGCGCAGATGGATTCGACCTTCTGCTGCAAACCCTGGAGCTGTCCCGTGTCACCGCCGATGCCACACCAGATCACCCTCGGATTCCGCTGGTTCGGAAAGCAGCCAAGTCCCTGAAGCCGTACCGTGAAGCAGCGCCCATACCGCAACTCAGCTTCAAGAGCATCGGAGAGCCTTTCGATAGTCTCGGGCTCCGTCTCCCCCAGGAACTTCAGCGTCAGGTGAATAGACGCAATTGAGACCCACCGCACCTCGGCCTTGGTTGCACGCAGTTGCTGCTGCACCTCGTCCAGCATCACGAGGCTTTCATCAGGAAGAGGAATCGCAATAAAGGTTCGCATGGATACAGGATACAGGAGGAGATGCACTCACAGAAGCTTTCGGCGCAGCCAGGACAGCGCCAGGTAAACCGAGCGCTCGCGTATTGAATCACGGTCTCCGGGCATTATCCTGTGTCTGCTCTCGGGGTGGTTGCCGTCGGAAAACCCTATATAAACAAGCCCCACAGGCTTTTCCCGTGATCCCCCACCGGGTCCTGCAATCCCCGTGATGGAAATACCGATGGAACTGTTGAGCGCTTCCCGTACGCCGGAAGCCATCGCTTCGGCCGCCTCGGCGCTGACGGCGCCATGCTTGTGCAGCACCTCCCGCGGCACTCTGCACAGTTTCATCTTAGCCTCATTGCTGTAGCAGATCACTCCTCCCAGGAAATACTCGGAACTGCCGGGGACACGCGTTATCTGCATCCCGAGCATGCCGCCTGTGCACGACTCGGCCACGGCAAGCGTGCGTCCCGACCGCTTCAGAAGTTGCCCGACCACTTCTTCCATGAACTCGCCGCGGGCGGAAAAAATCGAGTCCCCGAGTTCCGCCTGGATCAGACCTGCGAGCTCATCAAGCTTCGAAGTTGTTTCACCGCTCTTTGTCCACCGACAGAGTTTGACCGAGATATGGCGGGTCCCCGCCAGCAGAGTCGTGTTCACATCAGGATACGCGGTATAGATCGGCGCAATCCGTGAGTCGAGTTCCGACTCAGTCAGACCCGTGACATGAAAGCACCTGCTGTCGAGCCGCTCTCCTTCCGCGATGCTGCGGATCTTTGAGAGGACAGTCCGTTCCAGCATCGGCTTGATTTCCCGCGGCGGTCCGGGGAGAAGCACGATATGGCGGCCCTTTTCTTCGATCCACATTCCGGGAGCCGTTCCGAGCGGATTGTCTATCACTTCCGCTCCCTGTATCAGCTCCGCCTGCCGCTCGTTGATTTTGGCCATCCGGAAGCCGCGGGCGGCGAACCTCTCTCGCAGTGTCTGCAGGATACCTTCATCTATCGCCACAGGTCTGCCGAGCACGGTTGCGACGGCCGTGCGTGTGAGGTCGTCTTCAGTCGGTCCCAGGCCTCCGCACAGCAGTATCAGGTCTGATCTTCCGAGCGCTGCCCGCACCGCCCCCGCTATGTCTTCGTGCACATCACCCACAATCGTTTTCAGATGGACCCTGAATCCCGCCTCAGTCAGACGTTCGCTGAGAAACAGGGAATTGGTGTCGAGACAATCCGGCGTCAACAATTCGGAGCCGACCGCGATGATTTCCGCTTTCATTGCCCTCTGCCGCTATTGAAAACAAGATAACTGATAACCTGGAGTATGACGTTTCCATAGATGCCGGCCAGGAGATCGTCTGCCATCACCCCTACCCCCCCTTCCAGAGCTTCCAACTTTCGTATGGGATACGGTTTCCAGATGTCAAACAGACGAAAGGCCGCGAATCCGAGCACAATAGTGAACACGTTGAGAGGGAGAAAAAGATATGTAGTCAGCTGTCCCGCAACTTCATCGATCACGACGTACGAAGGATCATCAACGCCTGTCCTCCGGCCTATTTCAGCGGCTGCCCAGACTCCAGCCAGCGTGATCAGACATATGGTGCTGAGCAGAAGTGCCGGCAGAATACGACAGCCGCCCAGATACAGTGCCAGAACCACCGCCGATGCTGCCATCGACCCGTACGTTCCCGGCGCCCCCGGGACGAAGCCGATGTAGAAAACACTCCCCGCCAGCCTGGAAATACGATCTTTCATTCCTCATCCGTATCTTTCTTCTCCGGCGCATCTCCATCTTCGTCCTCGTCTGTGTTCCTTACCGGGATGCGGTAGGATCCCGAAAGCCAGTTTCCCAAATCGAGCATTTTGCAGCGCTCGCTGCAGAACGGCCGGAACCGATTCTCTCCACTCTCTCTTTCTTTTCCACAGATCGGACATTTCAGAAGCATTTCGTATCCAGGCGGATTATAGAACAAATCGAAGAGAGCTACTTAACGATCTTTCCCAGCAGATCGTGTTGCAGTGTCCGTGTAATTCTGATCGTACGGAATTCGCCCGGGAGTACTTCGCCGATTTCCGAATCGTTGATCAGACAGACTCCGTCTATTTCGGGCGCCTGTGATCTAAGGCGTCCCTGCAACAGCAGGTCACTCTCATGTGACGGACCTTCAATCAGAATCTCAAATTCCTTTCCGACAAGCTGATTGTTTTTCCGCGACGCAATCGCGGATTGCTGCTTCATCAGGATTTCACGACGCCTCTTTGCCGTGCGCGCCGGTACCTTCGGTTCGATCCCACGCGCAATGGTGTCTTCTTCATCAGAGTAGGTGAAGACTCCCAGCCGGTCGAATTCCATCTCTCTGCAAAAATCCTGGAGCGTGGCGAAATCCTCTTTCGTTTCTCCGGGAAAACCTACGATCATCGTCGTCCTGAACGTTACACCCGGGATTCCTCTCCTTATGCGCTCTACGACCCTGGTAAGACTTGACCTCGTTCCTCCGCGCTTCATCGCCTTCAAGACCGCGGCACTGGCGTGCTGCAGCGGCATGTCCACGTACCGGCAGATTTTTTCACTTGAGTTGATGACATCGATGAGCCTGTCGCTGACCAGCTCCGGGTAAACATAGAGGAACCGTATCCATCGAAGGGCATCGACCCTGTCGAGCGCCTGCAGCAGCGCCGCGAGTCCGTCTCTCATCCCCAAGTCTTTTCCATAGCTTGTCGTGTCCTGAGAGATCAGGGTTATTTCCCTGACTCCTTCAGACGCGAGCCGCTCAGCTTCCCGCACAATCGAGTCGATGCTGCGGCTCCTCAGGCGGCCGCGTATTTTGGGAATGACGCAGAACGCGCAAGCGTGGTCGCATCCTTCTGAAATCTTTATGTAGGCGGAGTATCTCGGCCCTATCAGGGTGCGCGGCGTGGCGTCGGAATACAGGTACAGATCGGCGTTGCTGCGCCCGAAAGTGTCGGGTGGCGCTATCTGTTCGCCCGAGACGGCCCGCGCGATTTCTTCGACCTGATTTGTACCCAGGATGGCGTCGACTTCGACAAGATCGGACTCTATCTCCTTCGGGTAGCGCTCTGCCAGGCAGCCGGTGACGATCAGTTTTCTGCACGATCCCGATTTCTTCAGCTCTGCGGCCTCCAGTATCGTGTCAATTGATTCCTTCCTGGAGTCTTCAATGAAGCTGCAGGTATTGACCACAAGCACGTCCGCTTCTTCAGGATTTGTGGTCAGGGTATGGCCCTGTGCCTGCAGAAGACCGATCATGACTTCGCTGTCCACGAGATTTTTCGGACAACCCAGGCTGATGAATCCGATTTTTGCCACCCGCTACTCCTCTCCGGCGTACGCCCGCACAGGGATTGAAAATAGTAAGCTCATCGATAAATTGTATCAAGGCCGGGAAGCGCCGGCCGACAGAGACTCTCGCAGCGCGTTGAGGAGCGCTTCGGCTTCGCGAGCGCGCAGACGGATGTCGAACCGGGCGAAGCGGGCTTCGTTGTACATCACGGTCAATGCGAGGAACGCGCTCGCTGCGGGGTGCCCCCGTAGTCCGTGTGCGAACTCCAGAGGGGTCTGGCCCCGGACCAGTCTCATTCCCTTCGATCCAAGCAGCGTGATCGCCTCCTCATAGAAGTCTATGGTGAGGGAGCGCGGATTTTCGCGAACCAGCCTGCGGCGGATGGGTTTTATGATAAGGCGACGCATGGGGCGGATCAGCAGCATTGCGGCCGCGGCAAGCGCCACTATGGTCAACAGGATGATCCACCCCGTCGCGAACGCGCGCGCCCCCGATTGAATTTTGCCGTGAGCTAGCGCCGCAATGCCTCTGATGCGGCTATTGACATTGTCGAGCCGATCCAGGAAAGCGGCAACAGCGCGGCGTTGGCGGGCAGAGTCATAGTTGACGATGTTTTCCCACCACCAGAGGTTTGCCGCATCGCTCAGATCATAAAGCAGCCGGCTTAAGGCACTTCTCGGCGGCCTCGGTTCGGGCGGCGTAGGATCGAATTCGATCCACCCGTAAGGGGGAAAATATGCTTCGATCCAGCTGTGGGCATCATATTGCCGGACTGTCCAGCTCTCCCCGATGCTGTTGTACTCCCCGCGCCGGAATCCGTTCACAAGACGCGAGGGAATTCCGAGTTGTCTCAGCATGATCGCCAGCGCCGAGGCGAAATACTCGCAATGCCCTTTGCGGACGTCGAAAAGAAACATCGCCAGGGGATCGGCGCTTTTCGGGGTTCCGCGCAGTACCAGGCTGTACTCGTACGTCGAGCGGAGATAGCGCTCAAGCGTTAAGGCTTTTTCGTAGCGGTTAGCCGCCTTTTCAGTCACTCGCCGTGCGAGTCGTGCAATCCTCGGATCTACTGAGGGAACCCGGGTATAAACCCGGAGAATATCTTCCGGAATAGGTCTCAGGTCCGACATCTCGGACGCATCTGGAGTGATTGTGTCGGAGATCGCGGTGTATTTCAGCTTATTGAGGGCATGGCCCGACGTGTAAAGGTTCCCCAGGGTGTCGTGGCGGAGCCGTCCCACATCGCGAGACACCGCCAGAACCCGGTGGGACGCGAAGACAGCATCAGTTGAAAGGGCTTCGACGAAGAACGTCTGATTGGTCAGGTTTGCCCGCTGGGTGTAGTTTTCCAGTTTGTAATACCATCCCTGGGTGGGGATGGGATTGCGCGCCTGCTCGCTGCGCGTCCATGCACGTCCGTCATATAAGTCGAACGCCAGGCCACGCCATTTTATGTCATGCGGAAGTTCCTCGAAGGCTTTGTCGGTCTTCACCCGCATGACCACCGCGTCGGACTGTTTGATCGTCCCGATATGCCCGAGTTCAACTCTGTCGGAGAAGCCGCTCGTCATGAGCGTCTTACCGGAAGGCTGCCGGTATGACCCCAGTGTGGCCCTCGGCAAGAGGAAGAACAGCGGAATTGAAATGAACAGGATTAACAGGGTGATTCCTGCACAGGTAACGAGCATCGTTTTCACCGGGAAAGGTGAAAACAGCTCCATTCCGGTGCCGTGCAATTCCCGTGGGACAATTACGGGATGTACCTTTGCCTCTTTCTGGAGTCGGGCATTGCTGCGGCGCATTTCAAAGAGAATCATGCTTGCAACGGCCGAGAAGAGGAACAGGAGGAAGCAGGCAGTGAATACCGGATCGACCGTTCTGGATGCGGCTGCCAGCAGCTGGGTGAAACTGATCACGTAGAGGAGCAGATAATCCCGGTCCTTCGACAGAGTCAGAAGCTTTATGGCAGCGACAAAGAGGATCAGGTGAAAGACGGCATTTTCAAAAGAACGCGAAAGCAGGGTGTAATCGATGATGAACAGCGGGATGCACCCGGGCGCGAGGAATTTCAGGATCCGGCCGGCGACGCTTCGTTCGATTCGGGCACTATCGACGACCCAGCTGAAGATCAGGACCGCCGAAAACAGTATTGCAGAAATCCAGGTGACAATCCCTGCTGCTGTGATGGCAACAAATCCCGACGAGATGAGGCAAAAGGAAACTGCCTTGAACAAGCGTGGAAAGCTCATAGTTCGTCAAAGAAGACCACGTGTGAAGAGCGCAATACGGCCGACGGCACACTCTCCCTGGGGCTTGAGGTTACGATTATCTTGAAGACCTTTTCGGAAAAGAGCTCCTTCAGAAGGCGATCGTTCTTGACGGCAGGGAAGTGTGCTAGGTCCCAACCCGGTCCTGCCGTTTTACGCTTCTCACGCTTGACTACTGCGAGCGATCTGAGTATCCGGTACAGATGATCCAGTCCGATTCCGCGCGGCACGTATTCAGAAGGGGTAAGGAACTCGGTTCCGGTTCCCTCCCTCACGAAATGTGCTGCGATACTGGCGGCGAAAGAAACCGCTTTTTCAAACATTGTATCGAGTTCAGGCGCAGATCCTTGGACATGGGTGTCCAGAATCAGGCAGAATCTGCCTTCTTCCTCCCGGGCATATTCCCTGGCCATCAACTCGCCTGTTTTTGCCGTTGCCTTCCAGTCGATGGTGCGGGCGCTTTCGGCCTCCTGATACTTGCGAATGGAAAACAGGGTTTCCCCCGGGCCGGGATGAGGGCTTTCGATGGTCCCTGGCAGGAAGGGGAGCAGATGTGAAAAAACCGATATGTTCTGCACGATTGGGTAGACGAGTATCTCACCTTCGGCGGCCACCAGCCTGCCCCGCTGGAAGAAGCCGAAGGGGAAGCGGGTCGAGATCCAGAACCCTTCGAGTTTGTACAGGCCCCGTTTCGGGAACGACTGGACCGTCAATTCTGAACGGGTTTCCCGAGGGAGGAGGACGGGGAAATAGGCGGCTTTCCGGAAGATGGCCATCTCGCCGGCAGGGGCGCTCTTGCCGCCCGCGATCCATTGTCTGATGCGGATGAAGGGAGACTCTCTGCGGCTCATCTCCGGGTCCTGCACCCGTATCGAGAACGAAGGAAAGAACCGCTTCAGGTTCATCATCGAAATCTTGATCGAGACTTTCTCTCCCGCGAATACGTTTTCCGGCAACTGCAGCGACAGAGCGATCTGTTTCAGCGCATTGCGCGAGACGATCCCGGAGACGACGATCGAAGAAAGCAGTGCCGCCAGGATTATGAACATGAGATTGTTGCCCGTGCCGGTTGCCGTCATGGAAAGCAAAAAGACAAAGCCAAGGTACACTGCACCTGCGTGGGTGACGCGGAACGAGAAAGGGAACAGCCCGTCCTTGAAAACAGACCTGGGCAGGTGCCGCGGCGCACGGACCGCCGAGTCAGAGAGGGACTTCGATATTCCGAAGTATTTCAGCAAGAATTACCTCTGCTTCCTCGCTGCGCCGGTAGGATGATGAATACTTCGAGCTTACGATAACCCGGTGAGCCAGCACCGGCAGGACCAGCGACTTTATATCATCCGGAATGCAGTAATCCCTTCCTTCAAAACAGGCCAGCGACTGCGCAGCCCGGCGCAGTGAAAGGGAACCACGAGGGCTTACGCCCGTTTGCAGGAATTCGGATCGTCTCGTGGCATCGACGATGGCCATCAGGTAGTCAAGCAGCGACTCGTCGACATGCACACGCGCAGTGAGTTCCTGCATCTCGATTATATCTTCGGCCTGCATCAGAGGCCGGATCCGCTCCACGGCAGGCATGCCGTCCTGTCGTCTCAGGATCTCTTTTTCCGCCTCGTTGTCGGGATAGCCCATCTTGATGCGCAGGAGAAAGCGATCCAGCTGCGATTCAGGGAGCGGATAGGTGCCGTGATGCTCAGCTGGATTCTGGGTAGCGACGACCATGAAAGGTTTCGGAAGGGGATGCGTATGGTTGTCGACGCTTACCCGTCCTTCGCTCATCGCTTCGAGCAAAGCGCTCTGGGTCTTGGGAGTGGTGCGGTTCAGTTCGTCGGCGAGGACCACGTTGGCGAAAATCGGCCCCTGGCGGAATTCGAATGACTGAGTCGACCGGTCATAAATGGAGACACCCAGGATATCTGAAGGGAGCAGATCGCTCGTGAACTGGATCCTGCGGAACGTGCAGTCGAATACGCGTGCCAGCGAGTGAGCCAGAGTCGTCTTCCCGACACCTGGCACGTCTTCAATCAGAAGATGTCCCCCGGAGAGAAGGCAGACCAGTGCCAGTTTGACAGCCTCGGGTTTTCCCCGGACAACTGTTTCGATCGCCTCCTGGAGCAGATGGATCCTGGATTCCAGCTCTACTGCTTTCGTCATGGCCGCCTTTCGCCCCGACAGTATACCACCAATTGTGGACACCCAATTGTTCTTGTCCGCCAATTGTGGACACCCATCGTTCGTGGGGGAATTGTGGACACCCATTGTTCGTGTCGGTGAATTGTAGGGTCAGCGAAGGCTGCTGAAGGCGGGATCGTTCAGGGTTGGAGTCAGAACAGCTGTTTCTGGTTGCTCGGAAGGGAAATGCGGAAATGTTCGAAGGCCTTGCGTGTCGCCATTCTTCCGCGCGGGGTCCTGTCAAGAAAACCTATCTGGATGAGATACGGTTCATAGATGTCTTCGATTGCATCTTCGTCTTCGTTGATGGCGGCCGACAGGGATCCGACGCCCACCGGCCCGCCGTTGTACTTCTCGAGGATCGTGAGCATCAGTCTGCGGTCGATTTCGTCGAACCCGTAGGTGTCGACTTCCATCATCTGCAGCGCGTCCATGGCAATCGGACGGGTGATCTTCCCGTCCCCTTTCACTTCGGCGTAATCGCGAACGCGTCGCAACAGCCTGTTGGCGATGCGTGGTGTCCCGCGGCTGCGCGAGGCGATTTCGATAGCACCGTCGTCATCTATCGCAACCCCAAGGGTCCTGGCCGACTGTGTGATGATCAGACTCAGATCCTGGCTGGTATAGAACTCGAGGCGATGGATAATGCCGAATCGGGCGCGCAGCGGCGCCGTGAGCAGGCCCGCCCGGGTCGTGGCGCCGATCAGGGTGAAACGCGGAAGAGGCATTTTTATGCTTCGGGCTCCAGGGCCTTCTCCAATGATGATGTCGAGGTAGAAGTCCTCCATGGCGGGGTAGAGTATTTCTTCAATTGCGGGATGGAGCCGATGGATCTCGTCAATGAAGAGCACATCGTGCGGCTTCAGATTTGTCAGGATTGCGGCAAGATCTCCCCGTTTCTCTATCACAGGCCCGCTGGTGGTGCGGATGTTGACATTCAGTTCATTCGAGATTATGGCTGCCAGCGTCGTTTTCCCAAGGCCGGGCGGGCCATAGAGGAGGACATGGTCAAGCGCCTCCTGCCGTTTCAGTGCGGCAGCAATGCTGATGGAGATGTTGTCTTTGACCTTCTGCTGTCCTATGTAATGCTGGAGGCTCTGCGGTCGGAGACTCTGCTCAAATGAGATCTCCTCCTTCTGGAATGCCGGATTCATCAGGGGCTGGGGGAAATTACGTTCCATCATCACGTCCGCATCAGCCAGCCAGTCGCTGCAAGGTATTGCGCAGGATCTCTTCAAATGTCCTGTCGCATTGTTCGGAACGAAGCACGACCGATAAAGCCTTTTCGGCGGAAGCCCGCGGGTAACCCAGATTCACCAGCGCCGAGAGCACGTCATCTTCGAGTGGCGTGGAAACTCCCGCTCCCTTCGCCGCCTCGGCATGTTCCGGAAGAAGGAAAGGACTCATCTGGGCTTTCAACTCGAGCACCAGCCTTTCGGCGGTCTTGCGTCCTATGCCCGGAATTGCGGTGAGTCGCGCCAGGTTCCCTTCGGCGATCGACTGTGCAAGCTCTTCCACCTGTGCGCCCGACAGTATCGAAATCGCCAGTTTCGGGCCTATGCCGCTGATCGAGATCAGCTTGAGAAACAGGTCTTTTTCCCGTTGTGTGTGGAAGCCGAACAATATAAGTGCGTCTTCACGTACGTGGGTGTGAATCTTCAGCGTTATCTCACTTCCTTCGCCGGGGAGTTCGTAAAAGCTTGTTAACGGGATTGAGACTTCATACCCGACCCCGTTGACATCCACGAGGAGCGTGTTCGGCTTCTTTTGCAGCAGCCGGCCTCTAATCTGTCCAATCATCGTTCTCACCAGATCCGCAGGCGATCATCTCGGAGTCGCGTCGGGAAGGCCGCCGTCCACTGGAATGGTTGCTCCAGTGGTCGGGGTCTGGCGCGTCGCGAAAAAGAGGACGGCTTTCCCGACATGTCTCGCCGTGATCCGAGCCTTCAGCAGATTGCGGTTTCTGTAATAATCTTCAAGTCCTTCCGGACTCAGTCCTCTGGCAGTCATCCTGTCGGGCCCTATTTCGGACCACAATCCGGACTTGCGCGAGCCGTTGCCGAAAACGGCATCCGGGGCGACCATGTTGACCCGCACCCCGATTTCGGCGAATTCCTGGCTGGCTATGCGCGCCAGTTGGTGCCCTGCCGCCTTGGTTGCGCTGTAGGCGCCGAACCGCGCTCCGGGAGCGAACACGTTCTTGGTTGAAACCATCACGATATCTCCACCGGTTCCCTGAAGCTTGAACAGTCGCGCCGCCTGTGACAGGGCAATGAGGGTTCCTTCCACGTTGATTTTTTCAAGCCTGCGGAACACGTCGAGGGTGATCTCAGGAAGAGAGGAAACATGAGCCACCCCGGCATTGAGTACGATCAGATCGATGCCGCCCCAGTTCCTGACGACAAATCCGAAGGCCTGCTCGACCGAGCCTGGATCGGTGGTGTCCATCGGAGTCCCGACAACACGAGATCCGAATTTCGCCTTCAACTCAGCGACGAGTCCGTCGAGCGCGTCTCCATGCAGATCCGTGACCGCGACATGGCATCCCTGTTCAAGAAGTTCCTGTGCTATGCCCGATCCTATTGCTCCCGCCGCTCCTGTTATTAGTGCGACATGCCGTGCGAGGGGAAGCACTCGGTCTCCCTGCAGTTTCTTCAGCTGCAGGGTGCGGTATTCCATTTCGAACAGGTGGCGCTCGTCGAGCCCCCGATAAGCGCCCATGGCGGCAATCAAGGCTTTGGTCGCCAGGGTATGGGACGCTATGTCTCTGACGATTTCCGCGGCAGCGGCGTCTCGTCCGGTGCAGATGGCTCCGAGTCCCGGCAGGAGAATCACTCTCGGATATGGATCTATTCGTCCCACTCCCGGGGGCATTTCAGAGCCGTATCTGTCGACATAGGAGTTGTAATGCGCCACATATTGCCGGATGGCGTCGGCACACTGGGTGCGCAGCCTTTCGCAGTCATCGAATGCAGGCTTGTCTATCCACAGGTAGAAAGGTTTCGTCCTGATCAGGTGATCTGATGTCAGCGGTGGCGTACATGCAATCTCACGACCCCGGTCGGAATCGACCAGATCAAGCACGTCCCTGTTCACCAGTGGACTCAGGAGAATCCTGTCCCACGGATCGTCAGGATTGGTCGTGGGGGTTGCCAGCAGTCCGCGCAGCATCGGCGCTGTCCTGGTGAGCCTTTCTTCGGCGACCGGCAGCGGAGTCGACACTGAGCAACGCACCGGATTGCGCGCATGCTGCTTAAGGTAGCTTTCTGCGCGGGTGACAATATCGATCGTGGATGAGTAGGAGTCGCGCGCCGCCTCTCCCCAGGTCAGGAGCCCATGATGCATGAGCACCATGGCGGTGGCTGCGGGATTCCTGTCGAAATAATCGGCGACAGCTTTTGCCAGCCGGAATCCGGGTGATGAATATTTCAGAATCGCGACGTCTTCTCCGAGGGCTTCCTTGAGAAGCTTCTCGCCGTTCTCCTGGTTCGACAACGCCAGGATCGCGTCCGGATGCGTGTGGTCTACGAACTTGGCCGGAACAAAGACATGGACGAGTGTCTCAATCGACGGGTCGGCTGCGCAGGCACTCAAGGAGTGGGTGCGGAATTCGCTGACCATATCCTCATCTGACAGTTCAGGCAGGGCGCGAAGCTTTCTTAGGTAAGCCAGATCGAGACTCGTGTAATCCCGCGGTTCAATCGAAGCGAGATTGACACCCGAGGCCTTGACGTAGATCGCTTCGATCCGTTCTCCCAGCCGGTTTACGCAGGCAGTCTTTACCGAACAGTTGCCTCCGCCGTGCAGCACCAGTTTCTGGTCCGCCCCGATTAACGAGGCCGCATACACTTCAGTGGCCAGGTCCTCGCCCCACTGCTCTGCGTATTTCTGGATGAAGTGAGCCGCCCTGTCGTCCGACCAGCGGTTTTCCATACAAATCCGTCCTGACCAATTCGGGGGTGAAGAAGACCTGCCGTGCGGCGGCCTCTTTCCCCACGGTTATTTTGCAAAAGTCTTCTTTTCTGCTGCTTTCAACCCCTGGTAGAACTCGAATGCTTCCGAAGGCTTGATGTTTTCGTGCACTACTTTCCTGACCGCCTGGATCATAGCGGCAGGAGCTTCGGATTGAAAGATATTTCGGCCCATGTCGACTCCCGCGGCGCCCTCATTGACCGCCCTGTACGCCATTTCCAGCGCGTCATACTCAGGGAGTTTCTTGCCGCCGGCCATGACTATCGGAACCGGGCAGGAAGCGGTTACGGTTTCAAACCCTTTGTCCACGTAATAGGTCTTGACGAAATGGGCTCCCAGTTCTGCACAGATCCTGCATGCGAGCCTGAAATAGCGGGCATCACGGGTCATGTTCTTGCCGACCGCTGTCACGCCGAGGACCGGGATGCCGTAGCGGTTGCCGATGTCGACGAGTCGCGTCATATTGTGCACCGATTGAGTCTCGAACTCGCCGCCGATGAACACCTGGACCGCCATGGCCGATACATTGAGCCTGAGAGCGTCTTCGATGTCTACCGCGATCTGTTCATTCGACAATTCTTTCAGTATGCTGGGCCCTCCGCTGGCGCGCAGCACCACTCCTTTTCCGGCGGACGAAGGTATCGTGGTGCGCAGCATTCCGCGCGTGAGCATCAGGGCGTCTGCAAAGGGCACCAGAGGCACAATGTTTATGTCGCAGCGCTCGAGGCCCGAGGTCGGCCCCTGAAAATAGCCGTGATCGATGGCCAGCATCACGGTCTTGCCTGAGGCCGGTGTGAAAATCCTCGACAGCCGGTTCTGCATTCCCCAGTCCAATGCGTTTGATCCTTTGAGGAAAAAGGGAGCATTGCTGACTGGAACATCGACAAAGAATTCTTTGTTCTCGTTCAAACCATCCACATCCGGCATCTGTAATTTCCTTTCCTGTTTCGGGCTATGGGGGCAAGCTTATATCCTATATCAAGCCACTGCCGACGGCGAAGTCAAAGATAGAGGCTTCCGTCAGTTCTTTCAATTGTTTTCAATCAAAAGCCATGTTCCGGTTGTGTATAATACAGTTTTCGCCCTGAACGGGAGCCTTCAGCGAATGATACATTCGGACAAGCTGAAAGAAGAATGCGGGATTTTCGGCATCGTTTCCCACCCTGACGCGGCGCGGATGGCCTACCTTGGCATTTATGCTCTGCAGCATCGCGGACAGGAATCGGCCGGCATCGTCAGTTCCGATCGAAGAAGGCTGCATCTGGAAAAGGGCATGGGCTATGTGGCCGACATCTTCAGCGCTTCCCGGCTCGAACGCCTGCGCGGAACGTCGGCGCTCGGTCACGTCCGCTATTCGACCGCCGGCGAGAGTGCAGCCTGGAATGCTCAACCGATTCTGATAGACTGCTGGCGCGGGCCCATCGCGCTGGCGCATAACGGAAACCTTACCAATGCTGCCAGTCTCCGGCATGAATTGGAGCGGGACGGAGCGATCTTCCATTCGACGAGTGACAGTGAGGTCATTCTGCACCTGATATCGAGGTCGAGGCGGCGCACGCTGCAGGAAGCCTTCGTCGAGGCGTTGCGTACGGTTGAAGGCGCATACTCGCTGGCGCTCATGACTCCTGAGTATATGCTGGTCGCCAGGGACCCGCACGGCTTCCGGCCACTGTCGGTGGGACGGGTTGATGAATCGTATGTCATTGCTTCAGAGACATGCGCTTTCGACCTCATAAATGCGGAATACATCAGGGACGTGCAGCCGGGCGAGATACTCCGGATTGAAGAAGACACGCTCGAGCCGCAGCTGCCGCTGCCGAAAGAGCAGCCTGCATTCTGCATCTTTGAGCACATCTATTTCAGCCGTCCGGACAGCCTGGTGTTCGGCAGAACCGTCAACACGAGCAGGCGCGAGATGGGGAAGCATCTTGCCCGAGAACATGGTGTGGAAGCAGACGTTGTGGTCCCGGTGCCGGACTCCGGGGTGTCGTCGGCCATCGGCTATTCCCAGGAGAGTGGAATTCCGCTCGAATTCGGACTGATTCGCAATCATTACATCGGCCGGACTTTCATTGAGCCGAAGCAGTCGATCCGGAATTTCGGCGTAAAGGTCAAGCTGAATCCAGTGCGGGAAATCCTCCGCGACAAGCGGATAGTTCTGGTCGACGACTCGATTGTGCGGGGGACCACGAGCAAGAAGATCGTGCAGATCGTGCGGTCTGCCGGCGCGAAGGAGATTCATGTCCGGATCACTGCGCCTCCCATTGTATCGCCGTGCTACTACGGAATAGATATCCCCACCCGCCATGAGTTGATCGCTTCGACCAAGTCGGTGGAGGAGATATGCCAGTTTCTGGGGGCGGACTCTCTCGGTTACCTCAGCCTCGATGCCGTGCTCAAGGCGGTTCAGGACAGCCGGAATTACTGCTCGGCGTGTTTCACCGGACGATATCCGAGCAATGCGGGGAATGGGAAGCAACAGGGGCTTTTTGAAATTCCGGAAAGGGACCGGTCAAGTTCTGAATAGGAATCTGGACAGATGGAAAACCGAAAATTGGCCATACTGATTTCCGGCCGCGGATCGAACTTCGTAGCGATTCACAAGGCAATTTGCAGAGGAGATCTGGATGCCGGAATCTGCTGCGTGATCAGCAACATGCCCGATGCTGCGGGGCTGGACTACGCGAGGGCTTCCGGAATCGATGCGATTGTGCTGCAGTCACAGGGGATTGAGCGAGTGCAGTACGACAGTCTGCTGATCGATACGCTGCGTCCCTTCGATCCGACTCTGGTCTGTCTGGCCGGTTTCATGCGCATACTCGGTCCGGAGTTCCTCAGGGCCTTTCCGGGCAGGGTGCTGAATATTCATCCGTCGCTCCTTCCTGCGTTCCCGGGTCTGCATGCTCAGCGGCAGGCGCTGGAGTACGGTGTAAAGATTTCCGGGTGCACCGTACACATTGCCGACGAGGGTGTGGATACGGGGCCGATACTGCTGCAGCGTGCCGTGGAGGTGCTGGACGGCGACAGCGAGGAGACGTTGTCTGCGCGGATCCTGGAGCAGGAGCATCAGATCTACTGGCGGGCGATCGCCCTGATGCTGGAGAGGGTGACGCGGCGGAAGTGATTTCTTTTCACTTTGATCTTTACATCGGCAATCTCCCCGGCTAGAATGATGCACCTTGGTCGTTGAGATTGAGGCCGGTAGTTCCCGTGATCGTGCGGGTTTGCAGAAAGGCAACCTTGACAGGAGCGCGGGGCGGCCGGTATATTTGATTCTCAGGTGAAGGAAGCGGTCCCCGGGAGGAACCGTGGGGGCCGACTGCCCAGATCTTTGAAAACTAGATAGTGCGTGTCCTAAACACTCATTCCAAATAATTAAGCAAGCCTGAATTGATTCAATTCAGGACTCTCTAAGGAAAAAAATTGGAGAGTTTGATCCTGGCTCAGAATCAACGCTGGCGGCGTGCCTAACACATGCAAGTCGAACGAGAAAGTGGGGGCAACCCTGCGAGTACAGTGGCAGACG
>JAAYAM010000097.1 GCA_012719355.1 Acidobacteriota bacterium | reverse complement strand
GTGCGCATCGCGTATGCCGTGGCGCTTCGCAAGCTCGTAGATCCCCATCCTGATCCTGGCGTCGGCGGTACTCGAGTTGAGGCTCTGGGTCTGCCACACCTCCCGCAGGCGTGCGCAGAGCACCTTGATGATCTGGAGCATAACCTTTTCGTTATGCAGCAGATACCTGTGGAAATCCGTGCCGCTCACCGAGATGATTTTGGAATCTTCCATTGCGGAAACGGTGGCGGGAGCGGTCTTGCCGTCCAGCAGGGACATTTCTCCGAAAAAATCTCCTGCCCGGTGGATGGCAAGAATCGTCTCTTTCCCTCCGGCTCCTGCTTTTGCCACTTTTACCTTCCCCGATAAGACCAGGTACATGTAATTACCGGTTTCTTCTTCGAGGAATATAATCTGGTTCTTGCGATAAGCCCGTGCCACGAAGATATGGGAGAGTCTGTTGAATTCCTCGTCCGTCAGCGTAGAGAACAGTGGAATTTTTCGGATCAGCTCAACTTTCATCGTAGTTTAAGGTGTGTTATCTCGTTAGGGTCACTTCCATCCGGTAATCGTTTCTCTCTGCGGCCCCGTAGCATGACTCGGAGGAACGCTATCGCGATTCCGACCAGAACTGAAAAGCCACCGAGGATCACGACGGCGACGATTGACTTTACGACCGTCGCCAGAATTCCACCGGGTATGCCCCAGACCGTCTTCGGTTTTTCTTCCTTCTCATAGATCCATCGGACGGAATAGGTGAATTCAATAGAATTTAATACTTTTTGCGCATCCTCCGGGTTGAAGCTCCCCTCGAGAACAGCGACCAGAGTTCCGGTCTTCTTGGCGTAAATCCTTTCGCTCTCCCCTGCGGAATCCCCGATTCCGGCATAGTAATCGTCTGCCACTTCCGGCGTCGGGAAACTGATCAGCGACAGCTTGCCCGTTCCCCCCTCAGCCGGCCATTGTGCCTGTGCAATCTCAAAATCCAGATCCGGTTCGGGCGCCCTGCCGGCTATCTCTCCGTGGACTGACGCAAAGGACTTCTGATTCGGATAATAGTGGAGGCTGGCTGCGTCCAGGCTCCGCAAGGGGAGCCGTGATATGAGGGATGGGCGCTTCGGTTCGTGCCGGCCCATTCTGTTGCTGATTGACGCCGCCACCCGCATCGGGAGATCGCCTGGAACGTTTCTGCCCCTGATACGCACCCATGCTCTCTCGTGGGCGAAAACGATCCCGTCGGGCAGCTTCGAGTAGCCGTCTCCCGGAGGGCCTGTCTCCACACCCGAGGCGCGCAGGAGCGTCAGGAGGGAATAGGCGGCCCGGAAATCCAGCAGCGTCACTATTTCAATCGAGAGAGTCCCCGAGTCCTGGAGGGCGTAGACGCGTCTGGCGTATTTCTGGAACCCGACATCGGCCATGAGTCGACCGTCTTCCACTTCTTCCCGGAGCTGTTCCGGATCCTCGAATGTAATCCTGGATGTGACTTGCTGCAGTTCCTGGAATTCCTGGTCGGCGGGGAAATAGCTGCCTGATACGAATTCTACCTGGGCGCCGGCTGTCACGGCGGCGATCAGGATACAAAAAAACGATGTAAGTATTTTCATTGCTCCGACTTGTTGTCTGTCCTGTTGTGAACCACGTTTCCTCCGAGTGTCTTCATATATGCCTCGATGCCTGAAAAGAGCGCTTTTGCGAGTTGTTCCCTGTTTGGAGCCTTCGTCAAAAGGCGTTCATCTCCAGGATTGCTGATGAAGGCCACTTCTGCAAGGACTGAAGGCATGTTGGCCCCGATCAGGACGATGAAAGGGGCGCTGCGTACCCCTCTGTTCTGGGTCGAGCGAAAGAGCTTGCGCGCGCCTGCATACAGGCTATTCTGAATTATCGAGGCGAGCTCGCGCGATTCGGCCGATTTATCGGCCCGGGCAATTCCCTTGATCAGGTCTTCGAGATCGCTGATGTTGCTCGTGGTAGTGGCGTTTTCTCTGGCTGCTATCTCCCGATCCGCATCGTTCCGGGCGAAATCGAGATAGTAAGTCTCGACGCCGCTGACCGAGCGATTACGGCTGGAGTTGGCATGTATCGAGATGAAGAGATCGGCCTTGTGCCTGTTCGCTATGGCGGTACGCTCTTCGAGCGATATGAATGTGTCATCCGTGCGTGTCAGAATCACCTCGGCCCCGATCTGTCCCTCTATCATCTTCTTCAGGCTCAATGCCAGCGAAAGGACGAGATCCTTTTCTGCCAATCCCCCCGGCCCGATCGTTCCCAGGTCGCGTCCCCCGTGGCCTGGATCCAGAACGATCGCGCCGATTTTCAGGCCGAGCGTGCGCGTCAGGGTGCGGTCACCCTGGCTTGTCGGGGCGGCGGCTTTGGGAAGCGGAGGCGGGATCACGGTCGCAGGCGGCTTCGGAATGGTCTTCGCTGCTGAGCGGGAGACCGGACGAAGATCGACAATGATTCTGAACGGATCGCGCAATTCATCGACTGTGGAGGCGCTTTCCCCGGAGAGGTCGAGCACCACCCGGACGACGTCCGGTTTGTATTGGCCGACCCTGACCTGCTTGAGCAATCCGTTCGAGATGTCGAAGACCCTGTTGACGAGATCGCTGTTCAGCTTTGCCTTCGAGATGTCGAAGTAGATTCTGTCGGGATTTGAGAGCCGGCCCTTTTCATATTGCGCCTCGGCATCCATGTCGATTGACACGCGGGTATATTCGGCGGTTGTCCAGAACCGGATGTTCCGCACGAGGGATCCGCCTTCGGCGGGACTGCGGTGGGATGCCAGTTCTTTTCTGATCCGCTCGAGCGCCGCTGCAGAATAGCGATAGGCTTTTGCAAGGAGCTTCCAGGTCTCCTCGGCGGCAGTCTCATCATTCAGATGAAGAGTATAAATCTCACCCAGTCTCAGCAGCGCGTCGCGGCAGCGCGGATTACCCGGATAGTCTTTCACCAGCAGGCGAAAACGTCTTTCGGCGGTCCTGTAATACTGGGGACTGGCGAATTCAGCGGCCGCTTTCTGATAGAGCACTCCCTCCTGATAGATCGCCTCTCCCGCTCCTCTGAAATGCGGGTCTTTCATGTACACCTGCCGGTAGGCGCGCGCACACTTCAGGTGGATGTCGAGGGACGGGTTCTTCGACTGTTCGATCTCAGCTCTCTGGCGTTCTGCTTGTTCAAATGACCGTGCTGCGCCTGCGCTGTCCCAGCGTTTTGCCGGGAGAGAGGAGACAGGTAAGAGAAACAGGAATGCAAATAGGATTGTGCGCGATAAACCCGCGGGGCGCCGGGCCGAAAACATGCACAGCATATTAGATGTCATCAAAACACGTGTCAAGCTATCAGGAGCTAGCGGACCGGAGGAATGTTCGTCAAGTGCAATGTCCCTGATTCGTCGACGAACCGGTACGGCGGTGTATAGCTTTTCCCGGCGGCCTGAACATTCGCGTCGAGCTTGCCATACTTCTCCGTAATCGACTTGACGTAGTCGCGCGTCTCCTTGATCGCGGGTACCCGTCCCAGTCGCTGCACAAGATTCTCGCCAGCGTTGTACGCCGCCAGGCTCAGGGTCAGGTTGTTATTGAAGTTGTCCATAAGCCGGCGGAAGTGTCTGATCCCGCCGCGTATATTCTGTTCAGGATCAAAGCTGTCGGTAACCCCGAGGCGTGCCGCGGTGGCCGGCATCAGCTGCATCAGTCCCCGCGCTCCTTTCGGGGAGACCGCATTCGGGTTGAATCCCGATTCCTGGGCGATGATCGAACGGATCAGGGAAGGATCGAGATTATGCTCGGCGGCATATTTCTCTATTATCGGGTCGAACTGTTCGGATCTTCTGGAGGGTGGCGGAGGCGGCAGATTCGGCACCTCGGGTTTTCCGGTGACTTCAAGATTCGAAACCCGCCCTACAGGGGGTACGTTTGTGAATACCTGGACTCCACTTTCATCAACATACGAATACAACGCCTGTGCCAACGATGCCGGCTGAGCGATACTCAGGGTGGCAAGGGCGAACACAAGAGAGAGGGTCTTTTTCATAAAAAAACTACTCCTGGCTGCGAACAACCGGAATAGATCTCCGGAAAGCAAAAAAAGTCTACTGAAATCTGTATCTCCTCCGACCGCCGCATTAGGAATGCAGCAATCCTTCTACGACAGAGTAGCTATGCTCGATTGCATCGGCCAGTTTCGAAGGATCTTTACCGCCGGCTTCGGCCAGTTCCGGCTTTCCTCCTCCTCCGCCTCCGACAATCGGTGCGATCTGCTTGATGATCTGGCCGGCAGAAATCTTCCGGGCGAGGTCGCCAGTGACCATGACCACCAGCGCGACCTTGTCTTCCTGAGGAGATCCGAGGACGATGATGCCGGAGCCGAGCTTCTGCTTCAGCTCATCGGCAATGTTCCTGAGACTGGATCGATCGGCGGAAGGCAGGGTGCCGGCCAGCACCTTTATTCCCGCTATCACTCTCGTTTGTTCGAGCATGCTTCCGATATTCGCCCGGGCCGATTTTACTTTCAGCTCCTGTATCTCGCGCTGCAGATCGCGGATTTGAGACTGCAGTTTCTCGATGAACGAGGGTATCTCGCCGCGCGCGACCTTGTTATAGCCCTGCACGGCATCGAGAATGCTCTCGTCAGAGCGGAAGCGGGCGAGGGAGGCGGGACCGGTCAAGGCCTCGATTCTCCTGACGCCGGCCGAAATTCCTCCTTCACTCACGATCTTGAAGAGGCCTATCGTGCCGGTGCTCGGGACGTGGGTTCCGCCGCACAGTTCCTTGCTGAAACCGGGGACGGCCACCACACGAACCTGTTCCTGGTACTTCTCGCCGAACAGCGCGACCGCTCCCGACTTCATGGCTGCCTCGAGATCCATCACTGTGGTCTCGACCGTGGCGTTGCGCCAGATCTGTTCGTTCACAATGTCTTCCACCTGTGTCAGTTCGGCTCTGGTCATCGGAGCGTAGTGGGTGAAGTCGAACCTCAGACGTTCCGGTGAAACGAGCGATCCCGCCTGCTTGACATGAGGCCCCAGAACCTTCTGGAGAGCGGCCTGGAGCAGGTGGGTTGCAGTATGATTCTTCATTGTCAAAGCGCGTTTCTCAAGATCGACCAGCGCTTCCACTTTGTCACCCACCTGCAGCGAACCCGTCTCCATCTCGATAAGATGCGTGATTGCGGTTCCGCGATAGATCGTATTGGTCACCGTGGCACGGTTCCGGCCGCTGGAAAGGAATCCGGTGTCTCCCACCTGTCCGCCGGCCTCGGCGTAGAAGGGCGTCGCATCGAGCACGATTTCGCCTTTCTGCCCTGCGTCAATGCTCTCGGCCCGCTCGCCGTCGACGATGATCGCCTTTATGACAGCCGCTATCGGGCCAGTGATCCCGTAGCCGACGAAGGTTGTCCTCCCCTCAAACACCGCCTGGGCGACTTCCTCCCTGATCTTGCCGGACAGGTAGTCCTTCCGCGACCTTTCCCTCTGTGCTTCGTATGCCTTTGCAAACCCGGCCTCATCTACGACGAGCCCGTTTTCCTGGGCCAGATCTTCGATGATTTCGAGCGGCAAACCTCTGGTGTCGTACAGGAAAAACGCCTCCTCCCCGGGAACCGTCCTTGATCCCGAGGCCTTGATCTTCTGGGCGCGGTCGTAGAAATCCTTCAGTCCCTCTCCAAGTGTCCCTGCAAAGGACTCTTCTTCCTGCTTGATGACGCGGGCGATGGTCTCGCGGTTCTGCACCAGTTCGGGATAGGCCTTCTCCATCAATTCGACCACTCTCCCGGATATGCGGTACATAAACGGCTTGTCGATGCCCAGCCTCTTGCCGTGCACCATCGCACGGCGCATGATCTTGCGCAGGACATATCCGCGCTTATCGTTTCCGGGATATTGGCCGTCCCCTATGACGAACGTGGCGGCGCGCGCGTGGTCGGCGATGATTCTCATCGAGACATCATCGCTGGGATCGTCTCCGTAGTCGGTGTTGCATATCACAGAAATTTCATCCAGAAGCGGCGCAAACAGGTCCGTGTCGTAGTTGGAGGTTTTGTTCTGAAGTACTGTTGCGATGCGCTCAAAACCCATCCCGGTATCGATTGAAGGCGAGGGAAGGGGATTGAGGACTCCGCTCAAATCCCTGTTGTACTGCATGAAAACCAGATTCCAGACTTCCACCCAGCGGCCGCACGAACACGTCAGGTCGCAATCCCCGTGATTCGGGAGAGGGCTTTTACCGAAATCGTAGTGGAGTTCGGAGCAGGGGCCGCAGGGTCCGACGTCTCCCATGGACCAGAAGTTGTCTTTTTCGTCCAGCCTGAGGATCCTGCTTTCCGGAATCCGTTCCTGAGAGTGCCAGATGTTCCAGGCCTCGTCATCTTCGCGGAAGACGGTTATCCAGAGTCTGGCCGGGTCAAGTTCAAACTCCTTGGTCAGCAGTTCCCAGGCAAAATGGATTGCGTCCTTCTTGAAGTAGTCCCCGAATGAGAAGTTGCCGAGCATCTCGAAGAACGTGTGGTGGCGGTGGGAATGCCCGACATCTCTGAAGTCGTTGTGCTTGCCGCTTACCCTCATGCACTTCTGGCTCGTCGCCGCCCGGCGGTAGGGCCTTGTCTCATTTCCGAGAAATACGTCCTTGAACTGATTCATCCCGGCGTTGGTGAACAGCAGCGTGGGATCGTTAAACGGGATCAGAGAAGAACTGGGGACGACCCGGTGGCCGTTCTGCTCGAAGTACTTGAGAAATGCTTCACGGATTTGGTTGCTGCCTTTCAATTCACTCTCCTGTCTCGAAACGCTGCCATGCTGCTGCGGGGAGCAACTCCTTCAGAACGTTCGATATGCTGTTATGGTCGAAACCGCGCCGGCGCAGGTGCAGTATCAGTCTCCTGATGCTCTTGAGATCCGTCGGAAGCGGTCGCTTCGCGCAACGCTTCACGACATACTCGCGCAGCACCGTTGCCGGATCGAGCTCGTTTAGAATCCGTTCGAGCGCGCCTTCGATGGTAGCGGCGGGAACCTGCCTCTGAAGGAGTGACTTTCTCACCCGGGCCGGGCCCCATCCCTGCTGCCCGATGCGGCAAAGAGCGAAATTATACGCGTAATCTTCATCATTTAGAAGGTTCAGCTCTTCCAGACGAGTCAGGACGCTTTCGAGCGGAGCATCTCCGGCGTACCGGGAGAGTCTGTCCCGCAGTTCCCCCCGGCTGTAGGCGCGTCTTGCCAGCAGGGCTCCCGCCTTCCTCAGCAAGGCCTTGTACAGGTCGACACTCCCGTCCTCTGGCATGAACAATCCCACCCGGAGAGGTTCCGAATTGAGAACCGCTGGGGAGCTATTTTGCCATCTCCTTTTCCATGGATTCAATAGCTGTATCCTTGGTCGTGTAGATTCCCTGGACACGCAGCTTGAATTCGTCCGGATTGGTGGAGTAGCCGAGGGCGTCCTGCAGAGTAATTCTCCCTGCCGCGTAGTGCTCGAATATCGATTGATCGAAGGTCTGCATGCCGTATTGCGACGTTCCGGCCGCGATGGCTTCACGGAGCAGGCGCGTCTTTTCGGGATCGAGGATGCAGTTTCTGATAAAGTCTGTGGTCCGAAGGATTTCGATCGCCGGGACGCGCCCGCGGGTGTCGGATCTGCGCATGAGGCGCATCGATATGACGGCGCGCAGGACCATCGACAGCTGCAGCCGGATCTGTCGTTGCTGGTGCATGGGGAAAACCGCTGTTATGCGGTTGATGGTCTCGACCGCGTCCAGGGTGTGGAGGGTTGAAAAGACCAGATGGCCCGTCTCGGCAGCTATCAGGGCTGTCTCGATAGTCTCGAGGTCGCGCATTTCGCCGACCAGGATTACGTCGGGGTCCTGCCGCAGAGCGCTCCGGAGCGAAGCCGCGAAACTTTCCGCATCGATCCCCACTTCGCGCTGGCTGACGATGCTTTTGCGGTCCGTGTAAAGAAATTCGATGGGGTCTTCTATCGTGATTATGTGCCGCGTCATGTGTTCGTTTATGTAGTTGAGCATCGAAGCGATGGTGGTACTTTTGCCCGACCCCGTCGTTCCTGTCACCAGCACCAGTCCTCTGGGTTCTCTCGCGATGGTTTCCAGGATTCCCGGAAGGTGCAAGTCCCCGAAACCGAGGATGTTAGTCGGAACTGCACGAACTGCGACCGAGACATTCCCACGCTGCTGGTAGATGTTGATGCGGAACCGCCCCACCCCCCTGATGCCATACCCGATATCCACCTCGGCCTTGTCCCTGAACCGTTCTTTCTGCTTACTGTTCATAATCGAGAAGGCCATCATCAGCGAGTCCTCTTTTCCCAGCATCCCCTGTTCGCCCAGCGGAACCAGTTCGCCGTGGACTCGAAGGTGGGGGAAACAGCCCACTTTGAGATGGAGGTCAGATGCCCCTTTTGAGACCATAATGCGGAGGAGAGAATCCAGATTCATGACGTCACCCGGTACAGAGGTTTATCTAAGTGTACATACCCAATAGCGATATCGGCCGGCATGCGCGGTCACGATAGTGACCGTGCTCACTTGTGTTCGAATCCATTGTGTCCAAAGGGCTTTCACCTTGACTGGCATGAACCGTTCTCGTAAGATTTCATCCTTATGGAAACTCAACCCGTACCGGATGCTCCAACGACAGATGAGCAGGCAGGGACTCTGATGACATTCACCGCCTGCTTTGCGGGTGCCTGTGTCCCCGGCCTCGGGCACGCCCTGCTCGGCAAATGGGACCGTGCCTTCGTTTTCTTCTGCAGTATCGCCATCATGCTTACGCTCGGAATACAGCTGCAGGGGAGACTGTATGGGCCCGATTTTGTCGATTTCTTCTCTGCCCTCAAGTTCATTGCCGAAGCCGGATCCGGACTGCTGTTCTGGATTCCGTGGCTGAGCGGGATGGGAAATCCCGACCCCACTGCCTACACTTACGATTACGCCAACCTTTTCATGTACGTCGCCGGACTTTTGAATATGCTGGTTGTGGTGGACGTTTTTGACATCGCCCTGGGCAGGAAACAATGAGAGACCATTTCGTACTTCTGCTTGTTTTCAGCATTCTGACGTCGCTCGTCCTGACCTTTATCGCGAAGACCGGAACCAGAGAACGGGTCAGGTATTTCCTGATTCTCTTGGGATCCTTTGTCATTCTCTCGGTAGTGGCCGGCTGGCTGATGTATCCCTTTCCTTTCTAATCCTCGAGCCGGAGGCTCAACCTTGAAAGAGGTGTTACGTGAGCTTCGAGAATAAGACCGCAATCGTCACCGGCGCAGCCAGAGGGATTGGCCGCGCAATCAGCATTGAACTGGCGCATCGCGGCTGCAACGTCGCATTCAATTATCTTAAAAGCTCTTCGGAGGCCGACAGCCTGGTTTCGGAACTGAAAGAAACCGGGAGAGAGGCCTGTGCGTTTCAGGCGCGGGTTGATGACGTGGCGGCTGTGACCGCAATGGTCGACGAGTTGCGGAAACGCTTCGGCAGCATTGACTTCCTTGTCAACAACGCCGGAATCGTCAGAGACCGGCTGCTCCTGCGCATGACCGAAGCAGACTGGGATGATGTCCTGGATACGAACCTGAAAGGTGCCTTCAATTTTTCAAAGGCGGTCGTCCCGGTGATGATCAGGGCGCGGTCCGGATCAATTCTCAACATCTCCTCTGTCAGCGGCCTCAGAGGCTCGCCCGGCCAGGTGAATTATTCGGCGTCTAAGGCCGGAATGATAGGACTTACCAAGGCGCTGGCGAAGGAGGTCGCCGGAAGGAATATCAATGTCAACTCGCTTGCCCTTGGGTTTATCGATACGGAAATGACTCGTGGACTCGCCGAGGATTTCAGGGCTCGGATCCTGCAGGAAATACCTCAGGGTCGGCTGGGGACCCCGGAAGAAGTAGCCCGCATAGCCGTGTTTCTCCTCTCCGAAGACGCCCGTTACATCACCGGACAGGTAATTCAGGCCGACGGAGGCCTTGCCATATAAAAAATCAAAAATCGGCAGGATTTTGTTGACACTCTTGCCGGGTATGCCATTAGACATGCTGGGGATTGCGCAAGACTGATGAATTTCGGCATGTCCTATGACTGAAACTCTCGAATTTCTGGCTAATGTTCTCGGCAGGGGATCGACCAGCGAGGCGGCCCATGCCTCTTCCAGACGGCTGCTGCAGCACTTTGGCTCGGCCCAGGCGCTTGCCCTTGCGAGTCTGGAAGAGATACGCCAGGCCGGGAGGCTGTCGCGCCGGCAGGCGCTTTCGCTTTATTCGGCACTGCAACTCGGGAAGCAGGTCTGCTCGGTTCCGTTCAGAGCCGGGGAGCGGTTCTCGAACAGCAGAGAGCTGTACAATCGGTATCGCGCACGTTTCTTTTCGGCCAACAAGGAGCATTTTCTGTCGCTGCACCTGAATTCGAAGAACCAGCTGATTCGCGAAGTGCTGGTTTCGGTCGGCAGCCTGAGCACATCAGTTGTCCATCCGAGGGAGGTGTTTTCTCCGGCAGTTCGTGACAGCACCGCTTCTCTGATTTTCGTCCACAATCATCCTTCGGGTGATCCGGCCCCGAGCAGGGAAGATCGTGACTGCACGCAGAGGTTGATCCATGCGGGCCAGATTCTTGGAATAAGGGTTCTGGACCACATAGTGCTCGGCTACGATGATTACTACAGCTTTGCCGATGCCGGCCTTGTCGGTGGAGAGCCGTCGACTGTGAACGGCTGCTCGTGTGCGTCCTGTGTGTCGCGAAGATAGAGAGCATTATGAAGATCAAACAGCTCAGCAGCCCGTCGGAAACGTTCGACGTCGAATTCCCGCGCGACAAACCCTTTGACGTCGTCGGTTTCGGCACGAACTCCGTCGATCACCTCTGCATCGTTGCCGAATACCCCCGGCTTGATTCGAAAACCGAAATCCTCCAGTACGAACGCCTGCCGGGAGGGCAGGTGGCCACAACATGCGCCTTTATTTCTCGAATGGGGCTGAAGGCGAAGTATGTGGGGAAGACAGGGGATGACGACAATGGACGTTTTGCCCTGAAGACCTTCAGGAAGGATTCCATCGACACCGCTTCAGTTCTGGTCGCGCCAGATACTCGGAACCAGTTTGCCATCATCATCATAGACGGCAGGAGCGGCGAAAAGACAGTTCTCTCACAGAGGGATTCAGGCCTGGACTTCGGTGAAAGCGAGCTCGAAAAAGATGCCGTATGCTGCGGCCGCGTACTCCACCTCGACGGTTATGACACGCGGGCCGCAATCAGGGTGGCGACCTGGTGCCGGGAAGCGGGAATCCCGGTCGTCATTGATCTGGATAAGGTGGTGGATAACTGCCGTGAACTCATAGAGAAGGTCGACTTTCTGATCGTCAGTTCTAATTTTCCGTGCGAGTTTACGGGAAGAAGAGACCCGGCTGAGGCCCTCGCGGCGCTGGCTGACTCTTTTGAAGGCTTTCTGGCTGTGACGATGGGAGCTTCCGGCGCGATGGCCTGGGTTGGCGGCAAGGGAGTGAGGTTTCCCGGGATCAGGGTGAACGCTAAGGATACGACCGGCGCAGGCGACGTATTTCACGGCGGTTTCATTTACGGGATCCTGCAGAACTGGCCGCTTGAAAAGATCATGCGTTTTGCAAACACCGCGGCCGGCCTCAGTTGCCTCTCACTCGGCGCCCGCTCGGGGATACGCCCGCTCAGGGAAATCCTGTCTTTCATGCAAGAACATCCATAGAAGCACGGGCCCGCGCTCCGGGCCCCGGACGGCATTTCCCTAAAGAATTAATCCACCATGACGATAGGTTGAGTATCCCGGGGAGAGTGGAACTCTGGGCCCCGGGAAGATCTATGTGGGATGGTACGACATTCGTTGGGAGGAATGTTGATGAAGAGTGTTTTGGGAACCGCAGCTCTTGTGGGCATGCTTCTGTCGTGCTTCGTGCTGCCCTCAGCCGCGCAGACGAACATAGCGGATTACGTAATTGTTGCTAATAAGCAGGTTCAGGGTACGACGATCAACGTGGCGGCGCTCAAAGGGATTTACCTGAGAGAAGTCCGGACATGGGGATCATCGGGAGGGGAAATCATCCCGGTCGATCTGGCCGATGCCGGAGGTTTCTATCAGAACCTGTTCGGGAAAAGCTATGTGCAGATGCAGGCGTACTGGGTCAACATGCGTATCAAGTACAGCGTTGATCTTCCGGTCTCAAAGAAGGACGCCGAAAGCGTGAAGCAGTTCATCGCTGAGAACAAGGGTGCCATCGGCTTCTTGAAAAGCAGCGATGTTGATGACCGGGTGAAGGTACTCAAGGTAGTGAATTAGCGGCACGACGGCTGCCGAGTCTTTGGAGCGCTCCGAAAGGCTCCAGAGACTCGCGTCTCGCGCACCCTGACCGGATTGACTTCCTACCCCCTCTTCCTCCCCTTTTTGCTCAATTCTTCAACAAATTAGCCGCGCAGCCCGGTTGGCAGCCCTTCATTCGGGCCTGTATAATGGTTCTGGGTGAATGGAATGAAACATATCTTCTTTCTGGATGTTGATACTCAAAGGGACTTCATGCTTCCGTCCGGCGCCCTTTATGTTTCGGGTGCAGAACGGCTTATTCCAAAGCTTCGGCGCCTCTTCGATTTCGCCAAAAGAAATGACATAACCGTTCTTTCCTCCGCTGACTCCCATTTCATTGATGATCCGGAGTTCCAGCAGTTCCCGCCACATTGCGTGCAGGGAACGGAAGGACAACGCAAAATTGATGAGACCCTTTTCCCAAGGCCCTTAGTGTTCCAGAACAAGCCTGTAGACCGCAATCTGGCGGAAGCGGTGCGTGGGCATCGTCAAATCATCGTCGAAAAGCAGACACTCGACATGTTCAGCAACCCGGTGGCGGAAAGACTGATTCGGGCACTGCCTCCGCACGCAATCGTTTTCGGTGTTACGACGGAATACTGTGTGAAGGCGGCGTGCCTCGGATTGCGGCGTGCCGGGGTGCCCGTTGCACTTGTGACCGATGCGACGAGAGCTATCTCTCTGAAGGGGGAGAAAGAGGCTATGGAAGAGATGCGGAAGGCAGGGGTGGAGTTCATCACTTCCGATACGCTTCTCGGAGCCGGCGTCGCATGAGGATCACCCTTGCCGATGGCGGCCGATCGTGAACTGCGGAGTCTACATACACATCCCTTTCTGTCATTCAAGGTGCAACTACTGCCATTTCATCAGCATGGACTTCCGTGGAGCGGAAACGCGCCGGTATGCGGCGGCCGTTAAACGTGAAGTCGCGGATTTTCCGGACAGCGGCATTGCGGATTCGCTGTACTTCGGCGGAGGCACTCCGAGTCTGCTCGCCGATTGCATCCCGGGTCTTATCGGGACTGTCCGCGAGAAATTCCGCTTCACGGACGATTGTGAGATATCGCTCGAGGCCAACCCGGGCACCATCTCGGCGAGGAGACTACACCTGTTGCGCAGCGCCGGGGTAAACCGCGTCTCGCTCGGGGCGCAGTCATTTGCGGATGCCGAGTTGACGGCAATCGGACGCATTCATGATTCGGAAACGATTTTGAAATCCGTGGCGCAATTGCGCGCCGAGGGGTTTTCAAATATCAACCTTGATGTGATGCTCGGCCTTCCCGGACAGACGGAGAAAAGCTGGACCCACAACCTGGAGATGGTGGCGCGGCTTTCCGTCCCTCATGTTTCGGTCTACATGCTCGATCTCGACGACAGGTGTGAGCTGCACTCGTTGGTCGAAAGCGGATCCGTTAAACTTCCCGACGATGATCTGGTTTCGGATCTTTACCTGGAAACGATAGAGTCTCTTCTCCGGCATGGTTATCTCCAGTACGAAATCAGCAATTTTGCTCTTCCAGGTTTCTTCTGCCGGCACAACCTGAAGTATTGGAGGCGTGAGCCGGTCTATGGCTTCGGATTGGGGAGCCATTCATTCGACGGTCATGCCAGGTACTCGAACTGCCCCGAACTCGGCGCTTATCTTGAAGCCGTCGAATCGGGCCGCAGTCCCGTGACCTGGTACGAGCCGGTCAGCGCCGAGCAATCGCTCGCCGAAACACTGTTTCTGGGCCTTCGCCTGACACAGGGGATTGACTGGGGACAGCTGCTGGACGCCTGTGGTGCACGTCGCCTTGCCCGGTATGAGGAAGCGTTGCGCGAGATCGCGGCGAAAGGTCTTGCGGAGTGGGACGGCGAAAGCGTGCGGCTTACCGCTTCCGGAATGCTTGTATCCAACGAAATCTTTCAGTGTTTTGTATGAGCTTTACAAACATGACAAACGGATATCCCGATGATTTCAGATGCAACGGAACAGAACGATATTCTGCGTGAATCCGCGAGAGAGTTTGCCGAGGCGGAGATCGGCCCCCACGTGATGAAGTGGGATGAAGCGCAGCATTTCCCGCTGGAACTGGTGCCGAAAATGGGCGAACTCGGCATGATGGGAGCCATAGCCCCTCCGGAACTCGGCGGTGCGGGGCTCTCGTATCCCGAGTACGTGGTATTGATTGAGGAGTTGTCGAGAGTCGACGGATCCATAGGCCTGTTTGCAGCCGCGCACAATTCCCTGTGCACGAATCATATCTGCGTGTTCGGAACCGAAAAACAGAAACAACGCTATGTTCCCGAACTGGCTTCCGGGCGGGCAATTGGAGCCTGGGGAATCACGGAAGCCGGATCCGGGAGTGACGCGGGCAGCATGCAGACGACGGCGGTACGCGCCGGCGATCATTATGTGTTGAATGGAGCGAAACATTTCACCACCAACGCGTCGGTAGCTTCGGTCTATGTGATCATGGCGCTTACGGCCAAGAGGGAGATTTCGGCGTTCATAATCGAGCGCGGTACCCAGGGCCTCTCGATAGGGGGGAAAGAGAACAAATTGGGGATGCGGGCGAGCGATACGGCAAGCGTCATCCTTGAAGACTGCCGGGTGCCTGTCGACTGTCTGCTTGGCACGGAGGGTTCTGCCTTTAGCGACTGCATGCAGATTCTGGATGGAGGGCGGATCTCGATCGCCGCGCTCGCAGTCGGGATGGCACAGGGAGCTTACGAACAGGCGTTGAAATACTCCAAGGAGCGGAAGCAGTTCGGCAGCGCTATCTCTGAATTTCAGGCTATTCGTTTCAAACTGGCGGATATGGCTACCGAAATCGAGGCGGCCCGGCTTCTTACCCAAAGGGCTGCCACGCTCAAGCAGGCCGGAAAGAGGACGACCAAAGAATCCTCAATGGCAAAGCTCTATGCAAGCGAGGTAGCGGTGCGGGTGGCGAATGAGGCGGTGCAGATCCACGGCGGATATGGATTCATCAAAGACTTTCCTGTTGAGAAGTTCTATCGAGATGTGAAACTCTGCACAATCGGAGAAGGCACGAGTGAGATTCAGCGAATGATCGTTGCGCGCGAGATTCTCCGGTGAGAGCGGCCATGACTGATAAACGAGACGAATTTCTACAGAAGGTTCTTGCGGGAGATTTCCGCGCTGTCGCGCGCCTGGTAACCCTGGTGGAAAACAGATCGAGCGAATCAGCGCCCTTTCTGCGCGAGCTGTTTCCCCATACGGGCCGTGCCTTTACGGTGGGACTCACCGGATCGCCCGGTGCGGGCAAGAGTACTCTCGTCGACAGACTTGCTCAATCGTATCGCGCGCAGGGCAGGAAAGTCGGGATTGTCGCGGTTGATCCCACGAGCCCGTTCAGCGGCGGGGCTATCCTGGGGGACCGGATCAGAATGCAATCGCGCAGCCTGGACCCGGGCACCTTCATCAGAAGCATGGCTACGCGCGGACATTTCGGAGGCCTGACGCGCACCGCGTCGGATGTCCTGGCAGTTCTGGATGCGGCAGGCTTCGATCCGGTCTTTGTCGAAACCGTCGGGGTCGGGCAGGGTGAAGTTGAGGTCGCCAGGACTGCCGATGCGACCATTGTGCTGCTTGTGCCGGGAATGGGTGATGATATCCAGGCGCTGAAGGCCGGCATCATGGAGATCGCCGACATCTTCGTGATCAACAAATCCGATCACCCGGGAGCCGAAAAGGTCGAAACGGAACTGAGAGCCCTTATTTCGATGAGCACACGTCCCGACGGCTGGAATCCGCTCATCGTCCGCACCGTTGCATCGGAAGGGATCGGCATCGATGAATTCGTGAGCGCGATCGAGGAATATCGAAGGTTCGCGGCACGTTCAGAGGTGCGGAAGAATGAGAGGGTAAGGATCCAGAAAGAGCGGCTGCTGGAACTGGCATGTATGCAGGCCCGCGAAGAACTGCTGCGCGATAATGCCGCGGCGGACCGTATCGAGGAACTCGCCCGGTTGATTGCCGAGCGGCGGCTGGATCCGTTTACCGCGGCGGAAGAGGTGCTCGAACTGCACCGCAAAAACTTCCAGTGATCTTCGCTGCGGCGCAGCGGTTTCCCTTTCCATATTTCTTTTCAGGCTGATAAGATGCGCAGGAATTACACAGTGGGAGATGCTGTGGATGCTCGCGTAAGATGCATTCAGGAAAGAGACAGGAGTCATGGAAAGAGTCAGAATTGGAGTGATTGGCGGAAGCGGATTGTACGACATGCCCGGGTTGACCGGGAGGGAAGAGATAACGCTCGACACACCATTCGGAGCTCCCTCCGACCGGTTCATCGTCGGTACACTGTCGGGGAAGAGGATCGCGTTTCTGGCACGGCACGGGCGTGGCCACCGGTACATGCCTACGGAGCTCAATTTCAGGGCCAACATCTACGCTATGAAGCTCCTGGGCGTTGAACGGATTATTTCGGTAAGCGCAGTAGGATCTTTGAAAGAGGAACTGGCGCCTCTCGATGTTGTCCTGCCCGACCAGTTTGTGGACCGGACCTGTGGGCGTGTCTCCACATTTTTCGGAGACGGCATAGTCGTCCACATCTCGTTTGCCGATCCCGTATGTCCGGAGCTCATCGATCACGTTCAGCGCGCATCCTACAATGCCGGTATCAAGGCGAAGAGAGGCGGGACGTACGTATGCATCGAAGGTCCGGCGTTTTCGACAAAAGCCGAATCCAACCTGTACCGCAGCTGGGGAATGGACGTCATCGGCATGACTAATCTGCAGGAGGCGAAGCTCGCACGCGAGGCCGAGATCTGCTACGTCACCATTGCGCTCGTCACCGATTATGACTGCTGGCACGATTCACATGACGCCGTGACCGCCGACATGATCATTTCGAATCTGCAGAAGAACTGCCTGGCTGCGCAGTCAATCATCGCCCAGGCAGTGAAGGACATGAATGAAGTGCGCGGATGCCAGTGTGGCGAAGCGCTGAAGTATGCGCTGATTACCGACAGGACTGCGATTCCTGAAAGAGCCAGGAAGCGGCTGGAGTGCATTGTCGGCAAGTACCTCGAATAACGGAAGAGGCTGGAGATAACAATGGGAATACTGGTTGTCGGATCGGTTGCTCTTGATTCGGTCAAAACGCCGTTTGGGAGCAGGGACGACGTGCTCGGCGGCGCAGCCACATATTTCAGCATCGCGGCCAGCTATTTCACCGACGTAAGCATAGTCGGCGTAGTTGGAGAGGACTTTCCGGAAGAGCACGTGACGCTGCTGCAGAAACTGGGGATAGATCTCAGCGGAATGGAGCGGCAGAAGGGGAATACCTTCAGGTGGAAGGGTGAGTACAGCTTCGATATGAATACCCGCACCACCCTGGATACGCAGCTGAATGTGTTTGCTGAGTTCAGTCCGAAGCTCCTGCCTGCGCATCGCTCGATCGACTATCTCTTCCTGGCCAATATCGATCCCGACCTGCAGCGATCGGTTCTCGAGCAGATGAAGCGGCCGCGGTTGGTCGGCTGCGACACCATGAATTACTGGATCGAGAACAAACGGGCTTCTCTTTTGAAGACGCTTGCCATGATAGATCTGCTGGTGATCAATGACGCCGAAACACGCGAACTGGCGGGAGAGCCCAACCTGATCAAGGCGGCGCGGCGGATCATCTCGTGGGGTCCGAAGATACTCGTGATCAAGAGGGGGGAATACGGCGCCCTCATGTTCAACTCGGACTCTATTTTCGTGATCCCGGCCTTCCCGCTCGAGGAGGTGCTGGATCCGACCGGAGCGGGAGACTCATTCGCGGGCGGACTGATGGGGTATCTGGCCGCGGTGGGAGCGACTGACGACAGCGCAATTCGGAAGGCGATCGTGGTCGGCACCGTGATGGCTTCATTCAACGTGATGGATTTCGGGCCCAAAGTGCTGGCGGATCTTACCTACCCGGAGATCGAGGACCGATACCGGCAGTTCCGGAAAATCGCTTTCTTCGAGGACATAACCGGCAAGGTCGACAGGGTCTGAAGCGGTCACGATGCGGTATTGTGTTCCCTGTGTAATCTGCGGCGACCGTAGACTACAATCTCTCCTATGCATATCACTCGTCTGATATTCCTTTCCATACTGCTTGCGGGAGGCTGCATCCCGTTGCCGTCGCAATCCAGGCCGGTCACCATGGAGGATGCCAAGGCCTATCATGAGGCGATGGCATTCTTCAAAGAAGCCGAATCGATGATCGGGACTCCGAAGGAAAACAGCGATGAACAGGCCGCACTTTTCGCGAAGGCAACCCAGATCATGCCCGACTTCCTCGAGGCGCACTACAACCTGGGCCTGATCTATGCCAAACGGAAGCAGATGAAGGAGGCTGCGGCGGAGTTTGAAAGAGTGCTCGAGATCAATCCCGATTTCGACGGCGGCATCCACCTCATGCTGGCTTCGGCGCACCAGCAGACAGGCAACCGGGAGGGAGCGATTCGGGCCCTCGAAGGAGGACTCAGGCATCAGCCGCGGGATCTCCAGATGCTCAGAGGCCTTGCGTATCTTCAGTTTGAAACGAACAGGGAAGAGGCTGCCGTCGCCACCACGAAGAAGATTCTCGAGATTGATCCGACAGATGCGTCGGCGCAGCTTGATCTTGCCCAATACCTGCACAGGAAGAAAGACATTCCCGGGGCACTGGTCGGCTACCGCACGGTTCTGAGCATCGAAGCCGGAAATTTCGCGGCGCACTTCAACATCGGGTTGATCCTGTTCGAGCAGGGAAAGTACGCCGAGGCCGCCGCGGAATTCGAAGCGGCAAACAAGGTAGAGCCGGGCAACCCGGAGCTGCTCGAAAAGCTGGGAGACGCATATTCAATGCAGCAGAACTATTCCAATGCAGCGGAAGCATACAAAGCCGCACTGGAAAAAATGCCGGACCGTGAGGTTCTGTCGGCAAAGCTCGGATTCTCCTATGCGGGCCTGAATCGTTCCGCAGATGCGGTTGCAGTCCTGGAAAACGCGGTTCGGATGAACCCCGGCAACTCCCAGGCCTTGTTCCTGCTTGGCGACATGTACGGTGAGCTGGACAGATCCGATGCCGCGATTGAAGCATACAAGCGATCGCTGGCGATAGATCCGAAACAAAAAGAGGTTCACTACAACCTCGGTACTCTCTATGCGGAGCAGGGGAGGTACCAGGAAGCCCGCTCAGAACTGAGAGCTGCGGTGGAGCTCGATCCGGCTTACCATCCGGCGTGGGCGAATCTTGCGCTCGCGGCCGAGAAGCTCGAGCTGGACAGCGAAGCGATAGAGGCGCATGAGAGGCTGGTTTCGCTTCAGCGGGCGGAGGCTGTGAATTATTTTCATCTGGGGATCCTGTATGCGAAAATGAACCAGCCGGACCCTTCCATTCAGGCCTTCAGCAAAGCCATCGCGCTTGAACCCGAGAAGTACAGGGAAATCCTGAGGGAAGAACTGAAGAACGTACACTCGGTCCTCGACAGCGTGAGGTACAAGAGCGCCTTTACCCGCCTTCTGAATTCCGCCCCGGAGTAAGGCCGCTGCGTGCACGGGAGAGGAAGGATTCGAGTTCCTGTTCCGACAGGGCGTACAGGTCCTGAGGATTCCCCGGAGGCTGGTATTTCCACCTTTTATGCCCCCACAGCCATGATTCGGGCTGATCCCGGATTATGTCCTCGAGAATCGCATTGAAACGGCGCGTATTGACCCGCAGGTCATGATTCATGTCGCTCGTCCGGACGACGTCCAACGGCGGGAGAAATTTGATAGTGTATCGTCCATTGCGCATCGGCGTCAGATAACCGGGAAGAACGGGGGCATCGGTTCTGAGCGCAAAGAGCGCCACGCCTGTTGTGGTGGCCGCCGGAATCCCGAAGAGGTCGATGAACATCCCTTCCTGTGTGCTGGTGTTCTGATCCATAAGAATCCCGGCGCTGGAACCCGAAGAAAGCTCCTTCAGAATGTGTCGGGCCGAGTTCTTCTTGTTGATCACCCGGTTTCCTTTCGACTCGCGGACTTTGAGCAGATAGCGCTCGAAAGGGGCATTGTCGAGAGGGCGCGTGATGAAGCTCAGGGGATAGCCGTGCAGTGCATGAGCGACAGGAAGGAGTTCCCACGAACTGAAGTGCCCCGTGAGGTAGAGGATGCCCTTTCCTCGCTCGACTGCAGCCCTGTAGTTGTTGAGTCCGTTGACGGGGTCATAGGTGACCAGAGAACCGATGTTGGAAGGAGTAAGTGATTTGAACTTACTGACTTCCAGGAGATTCATGGCCGTGTTCTGGAAGCTCTTGCGGGCGATGCGGCTGCGTTGCTCCTTTGTGAGATCGGGAAAAGCGATTCTCAGGTTCACGTCGGCAATGTGTCTGTGGCGGCGATCGAGAAAATAGGCGCAATCTGCGAGGATGCGTATCAGTCGGGTCGCGGGCCGTCGCGGAACCAGACCGAAAAAAGCTATGACCATTCGTGCCACTATATATACGAGATAAGAACCGAATTTCATTGCACCTGCCTCTCCCACCTGCAGGGAAGCAGAATCTGTCATTCATCTACGGACGACTGCGGTGATATACTTCTCGCGTAAATCACCGGTGTCCTGATATGAAACGTACAGCTTTATTGGCGGTGGGCCTTCTGCTGGCCTTTCCGGTTATGTCTCTCCGGGCAGGATACAAGCCCCGGACTTGGGAAATCAAAGCCCGCGAGACTTATCCCGCGAGCCTTACCAGTGAAGGGGTGACCATCGCGGTCGAGCCTCTCTACACCGACAAGCTGGCTTCACGCGCCTTTGACAAAGACGACATGGTAGCACGCGGCATTATGCCGCTGGCGATAATCGTTTTCAACGATAACGACTTCCCCGTCGAAATCGACGGTCCGGCCATCGAACTGATAAGAGGCAGGGATCGTATCAGGACAATCGGTCCGGAAGAAGCGGTCGCGCGTCTCTTCAGAAAAAAGAAGGGGTGGCTGCCTACTCCCGTTCCCCGGCTGCCGAAATCGCAGCTCAACACCGATGCGTTGTACGATTTTGAGGCCAAGTTCCTGATGGACAAGATTATCGGGCCGAAGGAACAGGGATATGGATTCCTATATATGCCCATCCGCAACCCCCGGGATCTGGCTTCGTATCTTTCGGAATCTACCGTATACATCCCCAATATCTACAGGCTCGACAACACTTCCAGGATGATCTTCTTCGAGATCGCGCTCGATGCCGCTCTGAGATAGACGACGGGGAGCCGTCGATGATGGAAATGGAAGCACCTTACCAGGAAGAACTTGCCGGCATTCTCTCTTTTTCGACCTTTGCCGCGGCGGAGGAGACTCTCAGAAGAATCGAAATTTTACGATGCAAATACCGGTCGGCGAGCGATAAGAAGGGAGAGGAGTACTGTCGCCGGGTCGTTGCCCTTGGGCGCAGACGGGCCGAGTCAATCAGCCGCAACCGACGTGTCGATCCTCGGACGCGTGCGCAAAAGCGGGAGATAGCGGACTGGTTTCGCATCTGGCTGGAGACCCCGGAACTTTTTGCCGACTGGCTCCAGATGAGAAAGAAGACGGAAGCCTTCACGAGGATGCTCGAAATGGAGGTTTCGGTAAGATCGGAAAGACGCCATGCCACTGGAAGAAAGAAGTCGCAGCCGGCAGCCCTTTCTTGATGCGTTGCATTCGGAAATCCTGGCGGGTAGCGAGAACCTGAACTCATGGATCAGGCAACTGGAGGCCAGAGGAGCGATTGAGCACCTGTTCGGGCTGGAAGCCTGGCTGAAAGGGATGCGCTCGTTTTTCTCCCTCGAAAACCTGCCGCTGACGGAGCAGGAGAGAAGGGAACTTCCGACTCGCGATTTCTCTGCCGAGGTCTCGATCATGCGCAAGGCTGTCGAGACATGCGACAGGTACGGCAGTGCGGTGCTCGGGACCGACGCAGGAGTCGAAGTGGAGTTCGAGCACTTCATTGATATCCAGATGCGCCGGCACAGGATTCAGGATTTCAACATAAGCCGGATAGCAGAGCAGCTGACCCCGGCGGACAGTATTTCGCGTCTCGTCGAGTTCCTGAATGATATCCGGATAACGATCGACGCATTCGGTGCGCAGGATCGCCGCCTCGACTGCCGTCTGTTCCTGAGTCTTGGCCGGACCTTCGTCAGAGAGCTGAGGAGTTGCAGGTATGTCGATATGCTGATGAGCCAGCGCTTCAGGCTCCAGTACGATTCCGTGGACAACAAAGCCGTATCTGCGGCCCTTCGGCTCGTCCGCCGAGAGTTCCGGCGCGATACCGCGTTGACGATACTGTTCCTTTTGCGCTTCCTGAAGTACCTGAGACTTATTTCGGCCGGGCTTAAGCTGGACCGCCCGCTCAAGCAGTATCTTGTCCTCTTTGCGCTGCTCAACGAGGAGATGAAAAGCCTCTCGGAGTCTATCCGGACGCGGTTCCTGAAGAACAGGGAGACGGGACACGCACTGCAGAATGCCGCGGAGCTGATCTCGTATTCCCTGCGCGTGGAAGCCCAGCGGGTCATGAGACGCGAGCTGATCATGCTGCAGGGGGAAAGTGACCCCGGAGCCGTATATACACGTGTTGAGAACAGCCACGGACTCTTGCGCAACTGCTGTCGAAGCTGCATAACCACGCTGGTGCAGTCGGTGGATCCCGCCTTCGATGCTGCGGCGCTGTTCCCGTCCAGATCGGGAGAACTGGTCGCCTCGGAGAAGCTGCGACAGGATCTGTGGAACTTGCGCAGGTATCTGAAAGATGTGATCGACAACAGGGAGGAGTTGAATCCGACGTCCGTCATGGAGCGTCTGATTTCGTTCAAGGAAGGATCGCTGCGCTTTCTCATGTACCGCGACTGGGCGGAGTTCGAGGCATTCTCCGACGCGCTCGCGGTGTCTGGGAATTTCCTGGAACTGCGGACCCAGATACGGAAATTCACCGATTTCCTGGAAACCCTCATCCAGGAGGTCTCGAAACGGAGTGTTTTTCAGCAGTCGCCGCAGAGTTGAGGGATTCTGGGCGCCTCAACCCTGCGGTCCCTGACGCGCGCTAAGAAGCGGCGGCAAGCTTGGCGAAATTGAACGACAGGCAGGTCTCCTCAGCTTCCACATGAACCACGTGGTTCTGGGAGATCCCCTTTTCGGCAACCAGAGTTGCCAGTGGATACTCCAGGTATTCCCTGACCGCCCGGCGTAGAGGCCTTGCGCCATACCGCAGATTCGTGCCTTTTCTGATCAACAGACGCTTGGCGGGTTCAGAGATGATGGTCGCGATGCCGGCCGTGGCCAGCCGCGATCTCGTTTCGAGAAGAAACTTGTCCAGTATCGCCATAAGGTGTTCGTCCTTAAGGCGGTTGAATGTGACTATTTCATCGATGCGGTTAATGAATTCGGGGCTGAAGAAATCTTCGACCGCCCCGATGCAGACTGACTGAATCCTTTCGTCGGCAGCATCCTGGTCCAGATCCTCAAACTTCTCGGCGGGCGGGTTGAAGCCAATCAGCGCGTTCCTTGAAATCTGATCCACCTCTTTGGCGCATACGTTACTTGTGAGGATGATAAAGCAGTTCTTGAAGCTCAGGTCCGTGCCAAGTCCGGTCTTCATCTCTCCACGTTCCAGCACCTGCAGAAGGAGGTCGTTCAATGCCCGATCTGCTTTTTCCAGCTCCTCGAAGATCACGATCGTGGCTTTCTTCTCGAGCTTTTCAGGTGTAAGAAACGGCGGATGATCGTGCCCGATGTATCCTGGAGGAGCTCCTGTCAGCTTGGAAACATCGTGGGGATTCTTGAATTCTGTACAGTTGATCACGATAAGGCCACTGTCGTTTCCATGGATGATCTGTGCCAGCGAACGCCCGATCTGGCTTTTCCCGGTTCCTGTGGGGCCGAGAAAGAGAAACGTACCCAGAGGTCGTTGCGGGTCGCAGATTCCGAGATTCGCAACCATCACTGCCCGAACCATGGCATCAATAGCCTTATCCTGTCCGATGATCTCGCGCTTTAGCTGTTCACGCAGTTCATTCTCTTTCAGCATTTACTCCCTCCTGAAAATCCTCCCTGACTATTCTGATAGTTTCCTGATGCAGAAGTTTCTTCCCCCCGGTCTGGAAAATTCATCACTGTGAACGCTTTAACGATATGATTAGCTTTTCTGGCAGGTATCCTGGCGGCGGTGAATCTGCTAACATAGCTCCTTGTTTTTCTTCCTGGTTTTTCTTAAGGGCCAATGAAATGGACGATACAGTTACAAGCAACCTTCCTGGAACGAGGGATCTACTACCCGGGGAAATCGACCGCTGGCAGCTGGTTGAAGACCGTGCCCGGAGGATTTTCAGTCAATACGGATTTCTTGAAATCCGGACCCCGATAATCGAGCCGACGGAGCTATTCGCCCGGGGAATAGGGGAGGACACCGACATCGTCGGCAAGGAGATGTACACTTTCGTCGATCAAAGCAATCGCTCCATCACCCTGCGCCCTGAAGCCACCGCTTCAGTCGTCAGGGCTTACATCCAGAACACCATGTACCGGGGGGGTGGACTTACAAAATTGTACTACATCGGGCCGATGTTCCGGCACGAAAAGAAGCAGAAAGGGAGATGGCGCCAGTTCTACCAGATAGGGGCGGAAGCTCTCGGGTCGGATCATCCGGCGGTTGACGCCGAAATGATCGAAATGGCGCTGTGGCTGCTGGAATCCCTGGGAGTGAAGGCTAAACTCCTTATTAATTCAGTCGGTTGCAGCAACTGCAGACCGCCCTATCTGGAAAGGCTCCGGTCTGAACTCGAGCAGCGCCTCCCGGGAATGTGCGAAGACTGCAGGAGGCGTGCGGCCACCAACACCCTGAGGGTATTCGACTGCAAGGTCGAGAGTTGTCAGCCTTTCATAGACAGACTCCCTTCGATAACGGACAACCTGTGCGCTGAGTGCGGCAACCATTTTGCCGGAGTCAGAAGGCATCTCGAGCAGGCGGGAATTTCCTACGAAATCGTGCCGCGGCTCGTACGGGGGCTTGACTATTACGTGCGCACGGCGTTTGAGATCGTCAGCGGGGAACTTGGTTCTCAGAATGCGGTTGCCGGCGGAGGCCGCTATAACGGGCTCTCGGAGGTCTTGGGAGGTCCTCCGGTTCAGGCTTTGGGGTTTGCCATGGGACTCGATCGTCTAGTCATGATCCTTCCCGAAGAGCAGAGGGCAGACTTCAAGTGGAGGCCCGATGTCTTTCTGGCATACATGGGAGAACCTGCGTTTGAAAAGGCGGGCGAGATTGCACGGGAACTGCGCCACCGTGGGTACAGCTGTTATATCGACTTCTCGGAAGGCAGGCTCAAAGGGCAGATGCGACTGGCAAACAAGCTCAACGCGGAGCACGTCCTTATTATCGGAGAAGACGAGCTGTCGCGAGGGAAATATACGATCAAGCGCCTGGCCGACTCACGCCAGTGGGAGGTGACGATTCCGGAACTGCAGGACTATCTCGCGACTCTTAATCGATCAATATGAACAGGATCCGTGTACTTCCGGAAATACTCGCAAATAAGATAGCTGCAGGAGAGATTGTCGAGCGGCCTGCTTCTGTCGTGAAGGAGCTGCTCGAGAACTCCATCGACGCTCATGCCCATGCGATATCGGTTACGGTTGTTTCAGGAGGCAAGCGCCTGATCCAAGTCCTTGACGATGGGGATGGGATGAGCCAGGACGATGCGATACTTGCCTTCGAGCACCATGCCACGAGCAAACTCCAGACTGCCGAAGATCTTGGCGCAATCGCGACTCTGGGCTTCAGGGGAGAGGCGCTTCCGTCCATTGCTTCCGTGTCGCGGCTTACGCTGAAGACGCGGCAGGCCTGCCAGGAGTCTCTTCCTGGATCCGAAGTTGAGATACAGGGTGGAGTGATGCGCTCCGTGAAACCTGTCTCCTGGGACAGGGGTACCGAAATCACGGTACGGGATCTTTTCTTCAATGTTCCGGCACGCAGGAAGTTCCTGCGATCGCACGATACCGAGCTTGGACATATTGCAAGGCTTGTGACCCACTACGCCCTGGCGCATCCGGAAATCCGTTTCACATTGAAGAGTGACGGACGGGAAATGATTGACGCCGTCGCGGTAAAAACGGTGGCGGAAAGGATCTACCAGATATTTGGCGAAGGTTTTCTGGAAAATCTTGTTGAGCTCAACGGGCAGGCCGGTTTGGTGAAAATGCACGGCTACAGTTCACGGCCGCACGAGCAACGGACGACTCCCTATTCGCAATTCTTCTATGTCAACCGACGGATGGTGCGAGACAAGGTCGTCACCAGCGCTATCAGGCAGGCTTACCGCAATTGTATCCCGGCGTCGGCCTATCCCGTGGTGATTCTCTTTCTGGAACTCCCGTTCGATGAGGTGGATGTCAATGCGCATCCCGCAAAGACGGAAATCCGTTTCAGGGATCAGAGCGCGGTTCACAGCCTGATCCTCAACACCATACAGAGGAGTCTGGTCGGAACCGCTTCAATCCCGGCATACGAGCATCGCAGTATGGCCCCGGTTATGGCTCCGGATGCTCATTCCGGTGCCGGGTTGCCGGAAACAGGCGACAACAGATTCGATTTCACTCCCCCGGCAGCGTCGCCGAATCCGTTCCAGCGTGCCTTCAATTATCCTTTCCGGGAAATAGCCGGCGGCGAGGTTCACGGGATCCAGGATCACTCGCTGCTGCGGATCATGCCGGAAATGCTTCTGGGATCAGCCCAGGAGGGAAGAAGCGCTTTCCAGGCCGGTGCGGTGAGGATACTCGGACAGCTTCAGGAAAGCTACATCGTCGCGTGCGACAGTCAGGGACTTCTCATCATAGACCAGCACGTCGCCCACGAACGGATACTCTACGAAAAACTTGCGTCTGCAACGCAGAACAACGCCGTCGAGACTCAGGGACTGCTTGTTCCTGTCTCGCTCGAGCTTCCACCGCACCAGGCGGCGCTTCTTGCACGGATGATGCCTGAACTGAACAGGAACGGGTTTCAGGTCGAGCATTTTGGAGGGACGTCGGTCTTGATCAGATCGGTCCCCGCCATTGCCAGTGAATCCGACTGCCGGAAACTCATCTCTGAGATCCTCGAGGGGCTGGAGAAGGAGGACAGAACCCTGGATGTCGACAGAATACGGGACAGGATCGCCGTAACCACCGCCTGCAGGGGAGCAATAAAGGTCAACATGCCGCTGACGATGGAGAAGATGGAGTGGCTGCTTGACCAGCTCGCCCTTACACGCATCCCGACCAACTGCCCGCACGGAAGGCCCATCATCCTCCGATTCTCAATGTACGAGATTCAGCGGAATTTCGGGCGGATTTGACGGGAGAAGAGGCAAAAGCTACACAGCCTTTCTATTGCTGCCGATATGAAGGCGTGTTGGAGTGTCGTATGCCACAATCTTCAGTATCATCCGAAGCGGTTCAATTAGAGGTCAATGAACTGCTGCAGGTGCGGGTCTCCGACGATCCGAATTCGGCGACATACCGCAGCCGGGTCGAGAACATAACCATGGGAAAACTGTTGATCAGCTGGCCGACGAGTGAGGGTATTCGTCTTCTCGCGCACCGTGACCAGCTTCTGGAGCTGTACTTCCTGCGCGAAGGCGTCCCTCACGAATTCAGCGGCATGGTCGACGAGTTGCAGACAGAACCTCTCCCCCAGCTCACCATAATCCAGAGCAGCGCTGCCGTGAAGGTGCAGCGCAGAGAGAACTACCGGATCAAGTGTGTTGTTCCGGTGGAAATCGTCGGCTCAAGAGTTGACGCCTCCATGGGGCTTCTGCTCAAGACCACTACCACCGATCTCAGCGCCAGCGGACTGTCGTTCGCATATCTGAGGCGTATTCCGCCGGGGACCCTGCTGGACGTCAGGCTATCGCTTCCTGATGACGGCCCGGCCATC
>JAAYAM010000096.1 GCA_012719355.1 Acidobacteriota bacterium | reverse complement strand
GCACGAGAATGCGGACTGAGGCCCGAGTACGAACTTCCCGAAATGAATGGGCAGACGGCCCGTCGTTATACAGATTCAAGAATTCAGGTTCTTTTCTTTTCGGAAGACCTCGACCGCAAACTCGGCGGCTTGCGCGAGGCCGTGCGCGTGCTCGAAAGAGATGCAGGAATCAATGCCCTCTATTGCGCGTTCGGTTTCCTCGAGTACTACCCTTCCAATGTAACTGATGAAAAACGCCTGGCCCCGCTTGTCTTACTCCCGATATCGATTGACCGCGTCCTCGTTGAACACCAATATTGGTACTCCATCAGTAGCCGCAATGAAGACATCCAGATCAATGTCGCCCTTGCACAGCTGCTGAAGGAAATGGCTATCGATATACCCGGCTGGCCTGACGATGACGAAGACGATGACAATCCACTCGGAAGATATCTGGGTCTTGTGCAGCAGGCGATTTCCTCCAAACCCGACTGGAGAGTGAGGCGGTACGTCACTATCGGGCTGTTTACGTTCTCAACCCTGGCAATGTATGAGGATCTTGATGCGCAGCGATGGCCCGCTGATGCCCCTCTCGAACAACAGCCGGTTCTGAGAACCCTTGTAGCAGGGGCTGAGACCTGTACTATCCAGTACGCCGAGGATTATGAAATCGATAATCTGAAGGGGCCGGAACCGCTGCTGATCACCGATGCCGACTCTTCCCAGTACAGCGCGGTAATCGATGTGCTCAGGGGGCGCTCCTCTCAGGTTATCCAGGGCCCCCCGGGGACGGGCAAATCCCAGACCATCACCAACATCATTGCCGCTGCACTGCATGAGAATCTATCCGTGCTGTTCGTTGCTGAGAAAATGGCGGCTCTTGAGGTGGTGAAAAAGCGCCTCGATGCCGCCGGACTAGAAGCGTTCTGCCTTGAACTCCATTCGAGCAAGACATCGAAGACAGCCGTGATCCAGTCCCTCGCTCAACGCCTCGCCTATCGGCCGCCCACACTCGATGGCAGTCTCGTGCAAAGCAACGCCGACGCGCTGCTTGCGGCAAGAAACGATTTGCTCTACTACGTTCAGCATGTCAACCAGGACGCCGGCCAAACCGGGCGGAAAATATACGACATACTCCTGGGCAGCGCCATTCGCGATGAGCGGCGAAGCGAATTGCCGGAAGGCATCACTGAAGCACGGTTCGCCGATCCCCTCGAAATCACACTCCATAGATACCGCCGGATGTTGGATTCAGCTGCGACCCTGGAGACGCAGATGCGTCCCCTGGCTGAATTCGGGCAACTCGCGGATCACCCCTGGCGCGGCTTCCAAAACGTCCAGATTACTGAATTGGAGGAATCGCGACTGAAGAGACTTTTTCTTGAGTGGACTGATGCAATTCGGAGACTGCTCGAACTTCTCTCGTCGATCGCCTGGCAAACCGGTTCCCCAATGCCAGGCTCGATAGTTGAGCTAGAGGAGTTTTGTCGACGAGTCTCCGAGATGCCGCCGCCACCTGTCGACCTGCGGATCGAAACCTATAAGGCATGCGCCTGCGCACATAATCGCAATCTGCTCAGGCAAGTGCTGGAGTGTTTCGAAACCCTTTCCGGATACGAGGCAAAGCTGACTCTGCACACTGATAATCTTGCGGGTACACGCTATCTTGGGAGCGGAGCGCTTGATGAAGCAGTTCAGCTTTTGAGAAAGCTTGGAATGGAAGAGTTCACTGTCGCTTCCCTGATGGAATCAAAAGAAGCGTTTGAGAACACTGCGGCTCAGACCGCGAGACTTGAATCCGTATGCTCTGCGCTTTGCGTGGCTCTCGGCATCCCGGATTCGAGCATCGCCTCAATCAGGGCTGCTGTCGTCGCGACAGAGCTTCTCAAAAAGCTGCCACGGCCGCTTTGGAGCAAGCGCTCCGCAGCCATCTTCGACGAAGCAAACCGGAGTCTGTTCGAACAGGCCACCGAAAAGGCGCGAGCACTCCGGCAGTCCCGCACTAGGCTCGAAGCCCAATTTGAACTGCAGTTGTTGCCCTCTGCAGACGACCTGCGCCGCCATTCCAGCGCGCTCAGATCCGCCAACGCTTTTTCTGCTCTGTTCAGTTCAGCCTGCCGTCAGGCAAAGCGGGTGTACCGAGGCATCGCCCGCCATGGCGTCAGGAAGAGCCGGGATGAAATGGCCAGGGCGCTAATGCAGTGTGCCCGATACCTGACCGATACTGAAGCGTTCAACAACCGGGACGATCTAAAGGCCGTCTGCGGCCCCAATTTCGACGGGGTCGACACTCCTTTCAGTGAACTGCTGCAGATTGCACAGTGGGGCGACGAGGTTCGCCACAAACTGGCGAGCGAAGGGGAGGCAGGGAGACAGGCCCGTGAGGTCCTGTTCAATGGGAGCGTCGATCAACTCGACATCCTCTCTGGTATTGCGGCGCAGCCTGCCTTCAGTCTGCTGCAAAACGTCGTGACTTCGATTGATGAAGATGACAGGATGACCTGGGGCGAACTGGTACAGCTGCATCGCAGTCGATCGGATATGATGAATTCGGTGGCGGACGTCTTCCAAAGGGCAGCATTGAAAAACCTGTCCGGCTTGGAGGAGCTTCTGAGTGTTGCTGATACTCTCAGGT
>JAAYAM010000095.1 GCA_012719355.1 Acidobacteriota bacterium | reverse complement strand
CCTGATAGAAGGTTTCTTGAAGGAGTTCTTCCGCCAACTGCCTGTCTCCGCTCAGACAGACCAGGTATCGAAGCAGCTGTTTTGCGTACCGGCGGTAAAGCTCCTCAAAATCCTGCAACCAATCACCTCCTGTCACTTGTTTCTGTACTATTCAACACTATTTCGTTACACGACATCTCGAAATAACGCGGCAATGCTGTGGGAAGGAACTGGTTCTGGACGCGGAACGCCGGCTGCTGACTGTCAGCACTTCTCAGGCTTTGACTCGATTTGCAGTATTCGTTCCGGGAACTTTTGCCATGCTATCGGGAAATCACTTTCGATTGATTGAATACCTCCGGTTCTCCCGCAGGTCTGAATTCGTCGATTATCAAGCCATTTCGGATCTGATGGCCCCAGAGCCGTATCCCGCACTGCCGCAAAACGCCAGCTGGGCAAAGCTGAACTGGAAACCGGGAACTCCTTCGTAGTAAGATCGCTCGACGCTTTCCATATAGAGCTGATTGGGTTGCCCTGGGGGTGGCGGCGCAATTATCGGGTTCTTATACCGGCATCAACGGGAATCCGCCACTCCAATCGCATCGATACCAACTGATTTGAGGAGATGAGCAAATGAATGAGCCAATGCATCGCTTCAAGTACACCAAACTTACCAAAGCGCAGATAGACCAGAAACTTGCCGCAGCCGCGGCCGGCCCCAAATGCGCCTCGGACTATTCGGACGTCCTTGCGGGAAAATCACTCAAGATCGTGACCGACGATGGCCCGGTCCTCAACTATACCTTCACAAGCAAGAACAGGCTTACTCTCAAGGAAGGATCCGGAGCTTCGGTCGAATCCGGTTACGGCGCCCTCGTCCTGAAGCCGCTCGTCGTCTTCTCACATATGCTCCCGAAGACCGAAAAGGGCTACAACGTAATCCTAGATCTCAAAACGAATCTCGTTACGGTCTTCGAAGTATGGTTCTGCGGCGGCAAGGACCCGGGAGGTACGGTTCTCGATGACAGGGAAGTTCAGCGCCAGATCTATTTCGGCTATGTCGACACCGGCAAGGAGCCGCCCAAGGAGCGTCACCACCTCACCAACAGGCTCGAGGGGAAAGGCATCCACTGGATCCAGGACACAGGCATTGAAACGCTCGATTTCTATCCTTCGGTCATCTCTTCAAATTTCGTCGAACTCACACGGCATGTCGACGACCTCAGCTATTGCTCTCCATCGGATTACGTTTTGATAAATGATAACCTGTTCATCTACGACAGGACCGAATGCGAATTCTCGGGCATCCATACGATGTACGCCATGGACCTGTTTACCATGGAACAGGCGGGCGTGCGGCTCGGCTTCAATGAGAAAGACGAGCTCGAGTACTACATGTACAAGGGAACCGGAGAGGTCGTAGGCCAGCTTGCCTACCTTGAACCCTTCAACGATCATGGCAAATCGCTCAGCGTGACATCATCTAAGGCTCCCAAACAGCAGCCCGGGACCCCTCAGAAAGGCGAGAGAATGGCCTACCGTCCTGCCAGGACTTTCAGGAATATGACCGAAGAAGAGGTCCATCAGGCCGCGGAAAAAACCACCACGTCTTTCGGAGGCAGGGAAGACACTCCGCAGATGATGGCAGGCAACAGCATGCCCTTCACCGATCTTCTGGTTGGTAAGGAATTCACGCTGCGCTATGACAATGGAGGGCCTGTCTACAACTACAGGGTCATCGACTCGAAAAAGCTCCGGTGGAAGAATGAAGGCGAGACTCAATGGCGGGAAGAAGATTACAGGGCCTTTGAAGCCGACGATCAGCTGGTGTTTTTTGCTCATCTGCATTCGGGAAGCAGGCCCCGCAAGAGTGTGAAAATCGCGCTCGACCTCAATAACGGCCTCACCACCTGCATCACATCAAAGATGGGCACTCCCTATTACGGGAACGAAGTCTCCTACAACGCCATTTTCGGCGCCGCCGAAATGAAAGGGCTGGAAGCTCCCAAGTACGTGCGCCACTGCTTCACTGATGAACTCGTAGGACACGCGTATTCATGGTCCTATTCTGACAGCATGACTTCCATGCACCTGTACACCACGCCGCATTCTTCCTCCTGGACGATATTTACGGAAAACCAGACTATGGGGATGCAGTGGTGCGCCCCCTGCATCTATGTCAAACTCCGCGATGGCGTGTACATTTTCGACCTGTGCGAAGAGGCCTGCAACGGCGCCGAAACCTGCGTCGTGATCAACACCAAGATCATGCACGACTGCGGCTTCGGATTCTCCGGAGGAGCCAGAGGTGTGAATCTTGGCCTCGTCGGAGCCATCGCCCGCCTTATCGGGAAATATGACGTGCAGAGATTCTTCGGTCCGAAAAAGAGAAAGCTGATCGAACCGAAACTGGCGTAGTCGACTGAACATACTGGACAGGAGTGATTATGAAGACACAATCGAAGAAGAATCCGAAGCCGGAGGTCGAACGCCGATCCTTTATCCGCAAGACGGGAGTAGCTCTTTCGGCGGTTGTCGCCTCGACAGTTGCAGGCGTTGCCAAACCGAGGACCGACAACGGCGACAAGGATCAGATCGACCGGCTTTCACGCCAGATCGCGCACCTGCAGGATGCAAATGCGATACGCAGCCTGCACCACACCTACGAACACCATCTGGAACAAGGCGCCTATGAAGAAATAGTCGGGTTGTTCACCGACGACTGTGAAGTATCGTTCAATGGCGGTCTCTTCGCAGGGAAAGAGAGGGGAATCCGCCGTCTCTACGTAGACAACCTCAGCCGCACCCTCACCGGCAGGAAGACTGAACTCGCCGCAGGGGTGCAGTTGGATCCCGATCAGCAGCAGGAGACTATCGAGGTTGCGTCCGACCGCCTCTCTGCAAAGGCGCGTTTCCCATACTCGATCAAAGCCGGAACCCCGTTGGAGGGAGAGTCTTCTCTGATCGACATGGCCCGCCTGCACGGGGAAGGGCTCGCACGCTGGCGCGAAGGCGGTGTCTGCGAAGCTGAGTATGTGAAGGAAGGGCAAGCCTGGAAGATCAAGAAGCTCGAGTACAGGGCAGCATGGCATACGATGCAATCGGCGGAAGGCGTCCCGGCGGCGAGGTTCTCAAAGACGTATCCGGACGATCCGGTCGGGCCCGACAGCCTCGTCTGATTTGACGAAGTACCTTTCCCGGGGTTGAGCAGATCAACCCCGGGATTCGCCCGCCTCTGGGTGTTCACCCACCACGTCATTGCACCCGTTTCAAGGAATGGGACTATGGGTTCTGTCTTGGTACAATCGGGGACAGGAAACAGGTTCTAAGGAGATGTCCTATGGCGACAGTCAGGATAACGGTAAGAAAGAACGGGCCCTACCGCATCGAAGCTCCTGAAGGGACGCTGGAACTGGTCGATGCAGACGGCAACATTTACGATCTTGCGGGAAAAACCACATTGTCTTTGTGCCGCTGCGGCGGATCAGAGACCAAGCCGTATTGCGACGGAGCCCACGGCCGTATAGGATTTCAGGCCGCAGAAGCCGCCGTCAAGCGTGAATGACGGTGATGCGTGACATGGGTGTTGGGCGTTCGGCCGTCCCGATGGGGCTTGATTTTTCTTTCTTCCTATGTGTTCCCGGCACTCACGTGCCGTGGTTCTTCCATGCCTGTGGAAAAACACCCGCGTAATCCATCAGGCCATCAACGCCCGCACAGATCAGTCCCGGAAGACGCCCGATCCCAATAACGGATCATTGCCGATACCGCGACGGGGAAACGATTAACCACGGCCCCGTCCCATAGGGACGATTGAGAATATCCCGGCACGGAAGTGCCGGGATAGGTCCGTAAAATAAAAACCCGAGTCCCGGAGGGACGGCCCGATCATCCATTCACCCCCTTCCGTGTCCCGAGATTCCGGAAAACCTTGCGTAGCGGGAGCACGAGTTTAGGGAAGGATATCGACTGAAGAGAATCTGTCGCGCCGAACAATCCCGCTGAGATGTAGCCGATTTCGCTCCAGACAAGTATCTCGATGGTGCGGTTGCCAGGATCTGCAATCCAGTATTCATGCACGCTGAAGCGGGAATAGACGCTCGTCTTGAACCGCAGTTCCCGTTCGTGGCTTTGCGGTGAAAGGACCTCGATCACCATGTCGGGCGCTCCCTGCACGCTCATTTCGCCGATGAGTCCGCTCCTCTCTTTGCGCACGAAAAAAATGTCCGGCTGGACCATGGTGTCCCGGCTGAAGATGACGTTGCAGGGCGCAAACAGCAGGTGCCCTAGTTTCCTGATTTCAACATGGGCGAGAAGTGCAGCCGCTAATCGAAGGGTGACGATCTGGTGTGGAACGCTGAGCGCTGGAAGAATCCCGCAGCCGGGAAAAGGGTCGCATCGCATCATCTGCCTCCTGCTCCCTTTTGTGTCGCCGGCCCGTGTTTTATTTCCGCTGACTTGGCGATTTCCGGACGCGCCGCCCGATTGTTGAAGACCGGCACGCCCGGAAGAATGCTGAACCTTTTACCCCATCTTGAGGGAGTCGGCAAATCCCGAGGGGAATATGCTTTCGAGCAGCCGGGGCGCCAGCCGGAGAGTCTGTTCAATACTGAGGCAGTACTCCATGGTCTGGAAGCGATTCCGGAATTCTGCAACTTCCGACGCGACATTCTTCTTCCGCAGGATCACGTCCGCAAGGAAACCGGCCAGAGCGTCAAAGTCACGCTCCTTCATTCCGAACCTCGTCATCTCCTGCACACCCATCCTGATGCCGCTCGGATGATAGAAAGTCTCGTCTTCGGGAAGCGCCTGATAGTTAGTGATGATGTTGTTTGACTCCAGGCGCGATGCAATTTCCCTGGCGTCTCCGAAGGAAGAAACCTTTATGAGCACCTGGTGCGTCCGGGTGTAACCGTCTTCTTCCTCTCCCTCGACAGGGATTCCCACAGCCGCGCATGCCTTGGCGAAAGCCCTGGCGTTGGCAAGCACCTGCGCCTGATACTGATCCTTGAACGCATTCATCTCGATGGTGGCGGCAAGCATTGCCAACTGGGTGCCGAGATGGTGATTGCTGGTGGAGCCGGGAAATGTGCGCGCCACAATCTCGTTCCACAACCTCTGGGATCGTTCAGGAAGCTTTGCAGCAATGATTCCCCTCTGCGGCCCGAAAAACGTCTTGTGGGTAGATCCGGTCACGATCTCCGCCCCTTCGGAAAACGGATCCTGGAAGAGCGACCCCAGAATTCCCAGCACGTGGGCTCCATCATACATGACCAGCGGACGATAATCAGGAACGGTCCGGAGGAATGCTCTCAAGTCACTGACAGGTTCCGGGTAAAGGAACATGCTCTTGCCGAAAACCACCAGCGCAGGACGATTCCGGTCAACAAGCTCGACCAGTCTGGGCGCATCGAGCTTGTAGTGGTTTTTTTCATCGATCGGGAAATTGATGACGTTGTCTTCGGCGAAATTGAACAGAGCTCCGTAGGGCTGGGCCGAAAGGTGCCCACCGTAATTCAGGTTGTTGTTCATGACGCATTTCAGCCGTCCGGTGGAACTCAGAGAAGGAAAGCCTTCTGGATTGGAACTTAGGAACTTGACCAGCCCTTTGAACACGACTTCGTTCGCCATCTGGCCACTGATGGTCCTGGTCTCGACTTGGTCCGCCCCCAGGAACCGCGCAAATTCAGCCTTCAACTCGTCTTCGACGCGGTAGATGAAGTCTGCTCCCTGGTAGTAGTAGACCTGATTCCCCTTGAGCGCTCCTGTACCCGACAGGGATTCAATCTCCTTCTTTAGGGCGGTCTTGTGCTCGGCATACCTGCCCGAGACATCGCCTATTTCGCACAGTTTTACGAACAGGGAAGGCGTATTCTCGGAAGGAATGAGATTAAAACATTTCCGCTGACGCCAGCGGTTGTTCTCCACAACCCTTTCAGCCAGCTCGCTGAGTTTCTGTTCCAATGAATTCATTCGTATTCTCCAATGTCCGAAGCCGGATTACGGGACCGGATTAATGTCCTTGAGTTTTTCCGCCACGATCGCAATATCCGATCGGCTGGACAAATCCAGCACAGGGCTTCGGAATGTCAACACCCTGAATTGTTCCTTTTGCACGTCAACAGCATACTGAACCGCCTCCGTCAACTCCAATTCCCCGCGCGCAGAAGGACGGATGCTCAGGCATGCCCGGAATATGGCAGGAGAAAATGTCCAGCAGTTCATGCTGACATAGACCTGCTGTCCGAGCGCCCGGATCATGTCCTCAAACGGTTTTTCATATATGCGCTCCAGGTTGCCTTCGCTGTCGGGTTTTGCCAGTGCGAATTTCAAGACACGTTCTTCCGGCAAGTTGCTCTCGACGACCAGCCGTTCTCGGTCGAAGAGCGCAACTCCGGGCTGTCCCAGCTCGCGGAGCGCCTTGAGCACATCCACAGGGTAGTAGTTGTCGGAGTTGATCACCAGGAAGTGGTCTGATCCGGCAAAACTTCTCGCAGCCAGTACAGCGTCGGCGGTCCCCAGCGGCTTTTCCTGGATCGCGAACTCCACTTGAACCCGCGAGGGAGGATTGCTCTGGTAGTAGTCACGCACGATCTGATGTTCCGGGCCGATCACAAGACACACACGGGAGTAGCCGGCATCGGCCAATCCGCTGAGGACATAATCGAGAAACGGCCGTCCGATCGGGATCATGCCTTTGATCCCGAAACTCGCTACCTCCGTCTGCTTCTCGTCCAGCGCTGCCGAGGCGTCGCTCTTTCGCATCCGGGTGCCCAGCCCGCGGGCAAGAATAACGGCTTTTTCAACCTTGTTCATAGAATCCGCACCTCTAGAGGACCATACAACGAGAGGCTGTAAGGTCTACATTATCTGATTGTTGAAAGCAAGAGCGATCTGTACGCAAATGCAATGCCTCACCGTCGCTCCCCCTTCCTCCCGGGCGCGCCGGAACCCGTCGGGAATGTGATATTCTAAACCCATGCCGGGATATCCCATAAACGAAGTGATTGGGGCCGGCCTGGAACACTGGATGGCCGGAGTAGTCAGGGAATGCGAACGTGTCCGGCATGATTTCGCTCCTGAACCGGTTCACAACCTGCGGGTAGCCCTGCGGCGGTGCAGATCCATCGCCGAAGGGTTCATGGCATTTGATCCCCATCCTTCCTGGAAGCTGATGAAGGATGAGGGAAAGAGGCTTTTTCATGCCCTTGGCGACCTGCGCGACACCCACATGATGCTGGAATGGCTCGAACACCTGCCCTTCACGCATGACCGGTCCTTTCTCCTCCTGAAAAAGCACCTCTCGCTCCAGGAAACACGCCTCGCCGTAAGAGCAGCGGAGGCACTGCAGAACTTCGACGGGAAACAATGGAATTCGTGGATCTCGGTTCTTCCGGCCCGCACCATGCTCATCGCCTCCGAGAGCATGGCGTTTGAGCATCTTGCCCTTCAGCGTTGGAATGAAGCTTACGAGATGCACCGGCAGGCCATGCGCAACCGGAGCTACGCGGCCTATCACCGGTTGCGCATAGCACTGAAGAAATTCCGCTATACCCTGGAAAACTTTCTTCCGACGCGCCATCAACTCTGGGGAGAAGAATTGAAAGCGCTGCAGGATCTGCTCGGTGAAGTCCACGATCTGCATGTCCTGTGGCGCACCGGCCTTTCGATCAGGGCTATTCAGGGGCAGGAATTGCGACACAGCTGGAAGCGCCGGATCTCGGCAGAGGTCGAAGAACGCCTCGCACGTTACCGTCAGAAAATGTCAGGCCCACACTCGCTGTTTCCCGCCTGGAGACTCCAGCTCCCGGGCCCGGATCACATCCCCGAAACCGCCCTGGCGTGGATAGAAGCATGGGCTTCTTTCCGGGATCCCGATTTCCTGCGTTCAAAGCGAGTCGCAGGACTGGCTCTTCAGATCTACGATTCGATGGAAGCCGCCGGCATCTCCTCCACTACGGCCGTCGCCAACCCGAGATGGATCCTGCATGCCGCCGCGCTGGTACAGGATACGGGCAAAATCAGGGCCGGGAAGAAACACCAGGTAGCATCCTACAGGCTTATCCGGAGACTTGCTCCCATGGTCGGCTGTAACAGCGAAATGATCAGGCAGATTGCGCTCACGACCCGATTCCATTGCGGTGGACTCCCCCGATCGAACCAGAAGGCTTTCTCGGAAACGGCGGAATATCAACGCGGTGAAATCATACGGCTGGCGGGAATCCTGCGACTGGCGAATGCTCTCGCCGACACACTTGCCGGGGGCAAAATCGGGATCGAAAGATCCGGCAACGTCCTGTATATCAATGCTCCGAAGTACTTGTCACTAGACAAGTCCGCCGAGAAAATCGCGGCGGCCCGCCACCTTCTCGAAATTACCTGCCAGGTGCCGATCCTGATACGGCAGGCTCCTGCAGAGCAGTAGATCGCCCATATTTCCCCTGACGGTGGCGGCACTTTCCAGCCATTTTTCCCCTGCTCCCTCCGGCGTATATTTCTGCAGGTGTTTGTCGGTATCAGCCTTCGCCCTTCACAATCCCCCGTAATGAGGCAACTGGAAACATTTGATGAAAGCAGCTCTTACTTTCGCGCTCGTCCTGGTCGCAGTGTATCCCCGCCCCGCCTCCGCACAGGACGCCAGGATGTTGATCTCCCCCTATTTCAGCGAAGCCCGCAGCACGACCGACATGTTCTGGCTGATTTCCAAACCCCTGTCGTTCGCAGCTGCTCACGCGGATGCATATTCGACGTCAAGAGCGATCGAGAGAGGGTACGTGGAAAGGAATCCTCTCGACAACCTGCTCATCGCGCGCAACAGCCCGGCGACGGTTTCCAGATCCGCCCTGCTGCACGGCGAGACGTTTGTGATTAACCTGATCCTGGAATTCGCCTATGGCAAATGCGAAACGTCGAAGCTCTGCAAGTGGTCGGTTATCGGGGCCCGCAGCTACTTCACCGGACGGAGTGTTGCCAGCACGATACACAACATCAGGCTCCCCTGACAGACTGCCGGGCTTGTAATCCCCTGACCCGTGGGCTAGTATTCTCACAGATTCTGGCAACACGAGCGCGGCTGTTACTTGAGTTAGAGGCAGCCTGATCAGGCAACTCCGGGTGTTCATTCATACACGCAACACATAGCAGGATAGGCCGGTCACCATACCTTTCCTGCGGGATAGGAATGGCCCCGGCTTCGGTTCAGCTCAGTCTTCCAAGGGAATCCGGACTGGCCGGTCCCCTTTTCTTCTCTTCTTTGACTTTCAACCTATCAGAGGCCATATGGCTAACAAGCTTTTTATCGGAAATCTCCCTTTCAACATCGCCGACGCCGGGCTGAGCGATTTTTTCAGCAGCATGAACGTCCCTGTAGCGAACATCAGGATCATGAGGGATGCCGAAACCGGCCGCTCCCGTGGATTCGCTTTCGTGGAACTCGGGCCCGAAGCAGACATGGAAGCCATCATCACTCAGCTTAACGGGAAACTGCTGGAGGGGCGCCCGTTGACCGTAAACGAGGCTCGCAAGCAGAAGCCGCGCGAGTTCGGAGAAGGTGGTGGAGGATTTGACCGCAGCCGCCGACCGGGCCGTCGGGGCGGACCTCATGAGGGGAATGACGGACGCCAGCGACACAGATTCTGAACGCAGTCGCCGGAGTTGAACATAGCTTCTATCGACGCGGGGACTGAGAGCCGTCCACGTTCGGGAGGATCTCGCCCGCGTAAACCTCCGGCCATGGCATGCCTTTCAGGAACAATGTTCCCGCCGTAGCCGTTGACATCCGGTCCGGAAGTGTTAGAGGATCGAGCCGACGGAGGGCACGGAAAATGAAAGGCGGATATACGGGCAGAATCCTGCGGCTCGATCTTACAGGAAAATCGACCGGCACGATCGCGACAGAGCAGTACGAGGAATTCGGAGGGGGACACGGAATCGGCTCAGCCATTTTCTTTGATCTTGTCGGCGATCAACTCCCTTTCGACGCCTTCGATCCCAGGAACGTGATCACCATAATGACCGCTCCCTTTTCAGGAACACTCGTTCCCGGTTCGGGGAGATGCGAGGTACAGGGGCTCGCTCCCATGTACCATCCGATCGAATGGTTCAATCGCAGCAACTGGGGCGGACACTTTACCGCGGAATTAAAATACGCGGGATGGGATGGAATCGTCATCGAAGGGGTCTCCGACGAACCCGTCTGGATCAACATCATAAATGACAAGGTTTCTTTCGAAAGTGCCGAAGGGTTGTGGGGACTGGATGTTCCCTCCACCCAGGAAGAAATCTGCAGGCGCGTGCTGCCTGGGGCGAAGTTCGCCGAGTGGGCCGAAGCAGGGAGCACTTACACTACCCAGATGCCGGCGGTCGCCTGCATCGGGCTCGCGGGGGAAAACCGAAGTCGCGTCGCTTCGATCGTACACGGTGCCGGCAGCAGTGCCGCACAGGGCGGATTCGGCGGAGTCTGGGGCGCAAAGAGACTCAAGGCGATAAGCGTAATCGGAACCGGCAGTGTTCCTGTGGCCGATCCCAAAGCCCTGATGGAAGCGAGGACCTGGTTCAATCACTTCCAGTGGAATGTAGACAAACCAATCGACCCTAAGATGGAAACCAGGGCTTTCATGCTTTTCAATGGCGCTCCGAGCGGCGGGAACGTCCTGAACAACAGCCTGCCGCTTGAACCTGCGCGCGCAGCCGCCTGTGCCTCCTGCCCCAGGGCCTGTCGCATGCGGCTGGCCGGGGGAAAGAGCAACGAAGCGACCTGCGCTGCTACCGTTTCATTCATGAATCTCAACAGCCCGCGCATCGACAGGATGAGGGCAACCGATCTGCTGCACTCCTACGGCATCAATCACTGGCATGTCCACGGACCGGTCGACTATGTCTATGGACTGTATAAGCTGGGCGTGCTTGGACGCGGGAAGAAGATTGAGTGCGACCTCCCGTTTGAACAGCATGGAAAGTTGGAATTTGTCGAGGCCCTGATGCGCAGGATGGCCACACGCGAAGGGATCGGAGACGACTTGAGCGAAGGTCTCGCCAGGGCGGCAATCAAATGGGGCAGATATGAAGAGGATACCGCCAGCGGTCTTCTCCCCCTGGCCTACTGGGGTTCCTACGAACACTACGACCCGAGGGTCGAAGTGGAGTGGGGCTATGGTTCGCTTCTCGGCGAGCGGGATATCATGATGCACAGCTTCAACTATCCTTTGCACTGGATGCCGATGGCAATGATGAATGCCGGAGTGGAACCGTACCTCACGGCGGAGAAGGCCGTGGAGATGGTGGCCGCCACCATGATCCCGTACCAGGGAGACGTGTTTATGATGGACTACGGCGAAGGCCCGACGGGGATCTATTCAGAGCACAAGGTCAAACAGGTGGCATGGCACCGGCACTACGAGAGGTTCTGGATAGACTGCACCGGTTTCTGCGGCTGGCGATGGCCGATGTTCTTTACCAACAACACCGTCGACAGGAAAGGCGCCACTCCCGAAGCGGAACCGAAGTTCTATAACGCGGTGACCGGAAAGAACATGAGCTTTGCAGACGGTATGGAAACAGGACGCAAGATATGGAACCTCGACAAGTCAATCTGGGTCCTGCAGGGGAGGCACCGGAATCAGGAAGTCTTCCCCGACTACGTGCACAGCAAGCCGTCTGCAGCGCACGTAATGCCCGTCTACAGAAACGGCAAATGGGCATGGGAGACGAATGCAGGCCGGACGCTGGATAAAACCAGATTTGAGGAGTGGAAGACGAAGTTCTACGAGTTTGAGGGTTGGGACACCTCGAGCGGCTGGCCGAAAAGAAAGACGCTGGAAGAACTCGGACTCAGGAAAGTCGCCGACACGCTGCAGAAGCGCGGCAGACTCGGGTAGCGCCGTCAGGTCTGCGTAATACTGCATTGAACGGTGAGCCAGTGGGCCGCCCCTGTCAGCGCCTCCCTCGGAAGGATGTGGCCGGAGTCATACCAGAGAAGCTTCTTTGGTTCGCGCGCCGCATCGAAAAGGCGCTGTGCCAGGTCGGGAGTGATGATCGTATCCTGCCGGCCGTGAAGCATGAGGAGCGGACGCTTCAAGCGGCGCACCCATTGAATTGGATCCGCAACCATCCTTACCATTGCCAGAAAAGGGATGTAGTTCGGCAGATCTCCCCCTGCCGCGAGAATCACCGACCGTACCCGTACTTCGTCCGACGCGACTTTCAATCCCAGAAAGGCGCCAAGGGAGTAGCCTGCGAGAGACAGGCGCCTCTCATCAATCTCCGGATGTCCGGCGAGGAATTGCAGTGCAATGCTGCACTCCTGCTGCGCCGTCCGCCAGCGGTCCATAAGCTCAAAGGGAGAATTGGGCGGGACAAACCGCGCCGTATAACGCTCTCCGTGCAACGGCAGATCGATCGCCAGGCTCGCAATTCCACCCGACAGCAGTTCGGCCCCCACCGTCGACGCCATGTACTCTTTCTTGAGGCTGAAACCGTGCAGCAGCAGCGCCGCCGGAACGGGCGATTCTTGTCTGTGGGGAAGGAGGAATACGCCCGGAATCGGCTCTCCATTCCAGTTGAAAGTGAGGGAAAAGAATCTACCTTCAGCAGAAGTTTTTTCTTCGCGTATTGACGGTATGAAGCCGGGCGGAACTCCGATAGTCACGAACTCAGTATAGCAAACATGAGCTTTACAGAAAGCGCACGAGCTCGAGAAGCCTGCGGCGGCTCGTAACCCCGGGGTTCTCGGCGGCATAGCCGAGAGGCAGCATCGCAACGGGCCGGAGCCCCTCCGGTGAGCCGATAATGCGGTAGACGGCATCGTCATCGAAGGCGCCCACCCAGGTGGTCGCCAATCCCTCGTCCGCCGCCGCCAGCATCGCGTATGTGCACGCAATGGTGGCATCCTGGCAGGCATAGAGCTCTTCGCCACGCTCGCCATACCGGGTTGCTGACCTGATCTTATTCGCACAGAAGACCAGAACCACGGGTGCTGCAGCAAGGAACCCCTGCGAAAGGGCAGCCTCGGACAGCGCTTTGCGCCTCGCGGCATCACGCACGACACAGACTTCAAACGCCTGCAGATTCCCCGCAGAAGGGGCACTGTTCATCACTGCGAGAATCCTGCTCAGCTTCTCCTCTTCGACCGGCTGAGAGGAAAAACTCCGGACCGACCTACGGGTTGAAGCGATCTCACGAAATTCCATCTGGTGAACCTCCCTCCCCTTTCCTGGAACCATGCCCACCCAAAGCGTTTAACGGTCCGCCGAATGAATATAGGACACCACGCGGTCGCCGAGTTCACGAAGCGAAATGGATGCCTTTACAATGTAGCCGGCGGCCCCAAGCTCACTGGCTTTCTGGATGTTTGATTCCGCTGCCGAATTGGACAGGATAACAACGGGAATGCGCTGCGTCCTTTCATCATTCTTGAGTCTCTTCAGTGTATCGAGCCCTGACAGCTTCGGCATGAGCATATCCAGCAGGATGATATCCGGGGTCGCTGTCCTTGCCTGCTGCAATCCCTCCTCTCCGTCGACGGCGGTCATGACCGTGAATCCTCTTTTCTTCAGACTGACTTCGCACGCTCTGCGGAGGAACTGGTCATCCTCGATTAAGAGGACTCGGATGTCTTTCATGTTGACCTCTGATCAGAAATTGGAAGTGTGAATAGAAAAGTTGACCCTACTCCTTCTTCCGAGTCGCACCAGACTTTGCCTCCGAACCTCTCGACGATGAGGCGAACCAGATAGAGACCCAGCCCGGTGCCTTCGGTTTCGACGGCCAGGACATTTCCGGCGCGATAGAACTTTTCAAACAGCTTTCCCCGCTCGGTTGTCGGTATTCCGATTCCCGTGTCCCGTATCGACCAGACCGCCAAATCGTTCTTACGGTCTATCCGGATATCGATTTTTCCTCCCGACGGCGTGTACTTCATGGCATTGGATATCAGGTTAAGCATCACCTGGCGGAGCATCTGTGAATCGACCCTAACCAACGGGAGGCCTGGCGCTGATTCCGTCGACAGATTCTGCCTCCTTTCGGCTATCAGCGGCATCATTTCGTTCACCACGTCAGCAGTCAGATCCGCGAGGTTGATGTTTGTGTAGTTGAGCTGCAGCTTGCCGCGCTCGAGTCTCGAGACGTCAAGGAGATCATTGACAAGCCTGATCAGGCGTTCCGTCGAAGTGCGGGCATCCTGGATCAGCGACTTCACTTCCTCGGGATCGTCGATAACGTCTGTTGCCAGTTCAAGCAGCCATTTGACCCCGGAAAGAGGTGTACGCAACTGGTGCGTGACAAATGAGACAAAATCCGACTTCATCTGTTCGGCCTGTTTGCGCGCGGTAATATCGCTGACGGCCCCGATCAGCCTGATAGGATGCCCTTTCTGGTTGCGGATAGCCGTCGCACGATCCGACACGTTGAAGTACGTCCCTTTGCCGATTCCGATCCGGTACTCTTGTGAAAACGGTTTGCCTGTCTCGAAATGCTCCCTGAGTGCATCCTGGACACGTTGCCGGTCTTCAGGATGCACAAGGTCCCAGTATTCCTTGCGGGTACGTGCGATGATCGTGTTGTTCGCACGAGAACGCTCAAACAGGACTCCGAAGTAGTCGACCCTGTCGGCGGTCAAATCCCAGTCATAGACGATGTCGCTGGCGCAGCCGGCGGCTATGCGAAACCGCTCCTCCGAGTTGTGAAGAGCATCGAGCAGCCTTGCATTATGAACAGCTCCCGCCGCGTTGTCGCCGAAGATGGACAACAATCGCGCATCGGCTTCGGTAAAGGTCCGGACTGTTCCGCCGACTTCGTGCACGCCGAGCACGCCGATGAGTTCACCGCCGCGCACCATCGGAACGCACACCACTGCCCGGATCGGAAGCTGCATAAGCGTTTTCGAGCGGAAAGGCCAGGTCTGGTAATCGTTGATGATCAGCGGCCCCAGGTTCTCCGCAACCCGTCCGGCGAGTCCTTCATACCGGGAAAGATGCGTCCCTATGGGCATCCCGACTCCGACCTCGACCGCAATCTGGAAATCGTCGTGCTCCTTGTCGTAAAGAAAAATCGCGCAGCCGGCGGCGCCCAGCAGCGTCTTGGCTCTTTCAAGGATCACTTCAAGCATTGCGGTCAGTTCATTTTTCACCGCTACGTCCTGGGACGTATCGTACAGCGCCGCAATTTCCATCGTACGCTGCTTCGCTTCCTGCAGCAGTTCTGCGTTGCGGGCGGCGTCCACTTTTGCCTGCCTGGCCATCCTGAAGCCGTAAATGATCGCACCCACAAGCATAATGAGCCCGACCCAGTTCAGGACAATGATGAAGCGACCGAAACCCGCGTTATCTCCCAGGGACGCCGAGTTGAAATAGAAGCAGACCGATATCAGGAGGGCGGCGCCGATCGCGAGCACGCAGTAGGCGCGGCTCAGTTTCAGAATAGGCGGTCGCGTCAGTTCCGCGGATTCGTACGATGTATGCAGATGTGCCATCATGAAAACATCTCCCGCTGCATCGGAATCCTCTCAGCCTGACTGCTCATGCACGAGCGTTTCGAACTCGGGAAGCATCGCCTCCAGTGCAGGTTCGATCTCCACCAGCAGCTGCAATGCTCCGCCGGGATCCTTCTCCCGTCCCATCCTTTCGAGTTCGAAGCACTGCTGCTGGAACTTCGTGATACCAAAGAAGGCCAGACGGCCTTTCAGGGTGTGGGCTGCCCGCTCCAGCACCTCACAGTCGCGTTCTCTGATCGAGGTGCGAATCTGCCCGATCAGGCGCGGATAATCCTGCAGAAAAAGAGCAGCCAGTTCCGAAAGCAGCTGAACATCGCCGTCGACATGGATCAGCGCGACAGCCCGATCCAAAGTCCTCACGGATTCCCCTGAACTCATACAATTCTCCACTCTGCAGTCTGCGCCCGTACGGAACCTCAGCCTACCACGCAGTACGATATTGAAGCAAAGCCATAGAGCCTATAACTTTCTTAAGGCGGGAGAGAGGGGATGGCTGTCGCATGAAGAGTCCGGAGCATCCGATTGAACTGTTGTTGAGGCAACGCATCCTGGTGATCGATGGTGCGATGGGAACCATGATCCAGAAGCACAACCTCGACGAAGCGGGCTACCGCGGCGCACGTTTTGCCGACTATCAGTTCGATTTGCGGGGGAACAACGATGTGCTCTCGCTTACGCAACCGCAGATCATTGGGGAGATTCACCGCCTTTATCTCGACGCGGGCGCAGACATTATCGAGACCAATACGTTCAACGCCAATGCCATCTCGATGTCTGACTATCACATGGAGGGACTGGTTCACGAACTGAACCTCGCGGCGGCGCGAATCGCGCGCGACGCTGCAGGGAGAGCGATGGCCGCTGACCCTTCCCGTCCACGATTCGTGGCTGGAGCGCTGGGGCCGACCAACAAGACGGCGTCTCTTTCGCCAAGGGTGCAGGAGCCTGCGTTCAGGGCCGTAACATTCGACCAGCTTGCAGCCGCCTATCACGATCAGGTACACGGCCTGATCGAAGGGGGAGTCGATCTTCTCCTGGTCGAAACGGTATTTGACACATTGAACTGCAAGGCCGCTCTGTTCGCGATCGAGAACTATTTCGCTCATCACGGCATCAGGCTGCCGGTGATGGTTTCGGTGACGATAACCGACGCCAGCGGCCGCACCCTCTCGGGCCAGACCCCGGAGGCTTTCTGGAACTCGATCTCCAACGCGAATCTGTTGAGCGTCGGTATCAACTGCGCTCTGGGTCCTGAGGAAATGAGGCCTTATATTCAGGAACTCTCCGGACTGACTCCCGTGTATCTCAGCTGCTACCCCAATGCGGGTCTGCCGAATGCCTTCGGCGAATACGACGAATCCCCGGAACATATGGCCTCGATCATGCAGGACTTCGCGAGAAGCGGGTGGATAAACATCGCCGGCGGCTGCTGTGGGACCACGCCCGATCATATACGGGCGTTAGCCGAAGCGGTCGCGAATCTGACTCCGCGAATTCCCCCGTCGCCGCCTCCGTTCACCCGCCTGAGCGGCCTCGAGCCGTTGACGATAAGGCCCGAGACGAATTTCGTGAACATAGGCGAACGCACCAATGTTACAGGGTCACCTCAGTTTGCCAAGCTGATTCTGAGCGGTGACTTCGAGGGAGCGCTTGCCGTGGCACGCCACCAGGTCGAAGGGGGCGCGCAGATTATCGACATCAACATGGACGAGGCGATGCTCGATTCGGAAAGGGCGATGACCGAATTCCTGAACTGGATCGCGTCGGAACCGGACATTGCCAGGCTGCCGGTCATGCTGGACAGCTCGAAGTGGTCGGTACTGGAAGCCGGACTCAAATCCCTTCAGGGAAAAGGAATCGTCAATTCGATAAGCCTCAAAGAGGGGGAAGAGATCTTCAGGGAACGTGCGCGCCTGATACGGCACTACGGCGCGGCCGTCATAGTAATGGCGTTCGACGAGGAAGGCCAGGCGGTGACTACCGCCCGGAGGGTTGACATCTGCGCGCGAGCCCACAGGATTCTTACCACCGAGATTGGATTCCGGTCCCAGGACATCATATTCGATCCCAACATCCTCACAATAGCCACCGGAATCGAAGAGCACAACAATTACGCAGTCAGTTTCATCGAAGCTGTCCGGATTCTCAAAGAGAGGTTTCCTCTGTGTAAAACGAGCGGAGGGGTGAGCAATATTTCATTCTCTTTCCGCGGCAACAATCGCGTGCGGGAAGCGATGCATTCGGTTTTCCTCTACCATGCGATCAAGGCCGGGCTTGATATGGGAATCGTCAATGCGGGTCAGCTCGCGGTGTACGAACAGATCCCGCGCGACCTCCTGGAACTGGTCGAGGACGTGGTTCTCAACCGCAGGCCGGATGCCACGGAACGGCTTATCAGGTTTGCCGAGTCAATGCAGCAGCATCCGGAGGAAGAGAAAGCCAGGCAGGACGAATGGCGTTCAGGTACCGTCGAGGAGCGGCTCACACACTCGCTCGTAAAAGGAATTGTCGACCATATCGAGGTCGATGCCGAGGAAGCGAGGTGCAAGCTCGGCGATCCCCTGCTCGTCATAGAAGGCCCGCTCATGGACGGCATGAACATCGTGGGAGATCTGTTTGGTTCCGGAAAAATGTTTCTCCCTCAGGTGGTCAAGAGCGCACGCGTAATGAAAAAGGCCGTGGCCTATCTGCTCCCGTTCATGCAGGCAGGTAAACACCGTAGTGCTCCACGCTCGTCGGGAAAGATTCTGATGGCGACGGTCAAAGGGGACGTGCATGACATCGGGAAAAACATCGTAGGAGTAGTGCTGGGGTGCAATGGCTACGACGTCGAGGATCTTGGAGTGATGGTACCGTGCGACAGGCTTCTCAAGACGGCCCGCGATAAAGGCGCGGACCTTATCGGACTCAGCGGCCTGATCACCCCGTCACTCGACGAGATGGTTCACGTGGCACGTGAGATGGAGCGGGAAGGGTTTGCAGTACCTCTTCTGATCGGCGGCGCTACCACCAGCAGTGTCCATACCGCAGTAAAGATCGCGCCGGCGTACAGCGGACCTGTGGTTCACGTTGCCGACGCTTCACGAGCGGCCGGCATCGTGCGCACGCTTGTCACAGGGAGCTCAACCTCCGGCTTCGTTCAGGACAACCGGGACGAACAGGAGCGCATCAGGATCGATCACAAATCCAGGCAGGCGCAGAAAACCCTGCTTTCTCTGGAGGAAGCGAGGAGGCGACGCCTGTCCATCGACTGGACCACGACCGGGATTGCCAGGCCATCCTTCCTTGGAGTCAGGGCCCTGGAGGGATTCCCGTTGGAGGAGATCGTTCCTTACATCGACTGGACCCCGTTCTTTCATGTGTGGGAGTTACGGGGCCGGTTCCCGCAGATTCTTGACGATGAGAGAAACAATCAGCGGGCGCGGGAGCTCTTCGATGACGCGCAGAGCCTTTTGACCCGGATCGTGGAAAAAAAACTCCTTACGGCGTCGGCGGTCTACGGATTCTTCCCTGCCAGATCCGCCGGAGACGACATAAAGCTGTTTGAAGACGAATCGTGCTCGAAGACGCTTGGCGTATTCCATACGCTGCGGCAGCAGAACGAAAGGGCTGAAGGCAAGTTCAACCTCGCTCTCGCCGATTTCGTCGCTCCCGAAGAAACCGGTATCGTCGATTACATAGGATGCTTTGCCGTCACTGCCGGGATAGGAACGGAAGAGTTGTGCCGAAGATTTCTCGAAGACAATGATGACTACAACGCCATAATGACCAGGGCACTCGCGGACAGGCTGGCGGAAGCTTTCGCCGAACTGCTTCACAAACAGGCACGCGCAGACTGCTCGTACGGGAAAGATGAAAACTTGAGCATGGAGGATCTGATTCACGTACGCTACAGAGGGATTCGACCGGCTCCCGGATATCCCGCGTGCCCCGATCACAGCGAGAAGCGCCTGATCTTCGATCTTCTGAATGCCGACGCGCGCGCCGGGATCGAACTGACGGAGAACTTCGCAATGCTCCCCGCGAGCTCCGTCAGCGGATTCTATTTCGCTCACCCCCAGTCGCAGTATTTCGCCGTCGGCAAAATCGGCCGGGATCAGGTCGCCGACTATGCAGCGCGCAAACAGATGGAAATTGCTACGGTGGAGCGCTGGTTGTCGGCAAACCTGGCCTATGAACGGGAAGTCACCGGGATGAGCTGAAGGACTGGACAAATGCCGAAATGGAAGCTGGTGATCGAGTACGAAGGGACGCGCTATCGAGGATGGCAGGAGCAGAAGAATGCCCGCAGCGTGCAGGGAGAGATCCGCAAAGCCGCAGAAGACTTCCTGGGAACCGAAGTGGAAATCGCCGGTTCGGGCCGGACGGATGCCGGGGTACATGCGCTCTACCAGGTGGCGCATTTGCGTTCGTCAGGTACCGTCAATGCCACGGTTCTGCGCCGGCAGATCAACGACCGGCTCCCTGCCGACATTTGCGTACGCAGAATTGATGAAGCCTCTCCCGGTTTCCACGCACGACATCATGCCGAGGAGCGCTTCTATCTGTATCAGATATCAACCCGTCGCACGGCATTCGGGAAGCGTTTTGTCTGGTGGGTAAAAGACCGGCTCAACATCGATGCGATGAAGGAGGCGGCAGCTTCTTTCCTCGGCAGGCACGACTTCAGCCCCTACCGTGACAACCGTGATAAAGCAGGCGATGGCACCGGCAGCATAGTCGAAGTGACAGACGTTGAGCTGGGAGCGTACGCCGATCTGATCCTGTTCCGTATCGGCGCGTCGCATTTCCTCTGGAAAATGGTCCGGCGCATCACCGGCGTCCTTGTTGAAGTCGGAAGGGGAAACCTCCGGCCGGACCAGGCAAGGAAACTGCCGGCGTCAGACATAGCGCGCATGACAGCTCCTCCTTCAGGACTCTTTCTGGAATATGTCAGGTATCCTGGAGAAGGAGCGCCGGGCCCGCTGATACCGGCAGTCATGTTTCGCCACGGAGGACCATCAAATGCAGGCGGACGTAGCGTCACCGGGCCTTGTGCGAGTCCTCGATCATCACGAGGCCGCTGCTTACCTGCTCGGGAAGGTTAACAAGAGAAGAGAGATTGTACCCATCCCTTATAGTTCCCTTCACGGTCACCCTGGCGCCCTCGCGCGGAACACCACGGCTGGAAATGATCCACAGCTTTCCGGTCCCGTCATCGATCTCGTAGCCGCCCCTCCCCATTATGGAGGCGCTCTCGGTGACGACCCCGGTAATGGCGATCTCCTTGTTGGCGTAACGGCCTGGATCGGCTTTTATCTCGTTTATGGTCTTATGCTCGCATCCCGTCATGACGAGCACTGCGAACATCGCACCCGCAAGCAATATGAAATGACGTAATCTTTCCAGTCGCATACAAAATTCTCCGTGCATTATTAGAATGCGCGCAGGTGCCGGATGTTTCAAAACTTTAAATCCCCTCCCGGCTGTACTATTACTTCATCCATGGAGGTGACAACGATGAATCCGACAACCCGCTCGATGATCAACGTCGGTTATGGATATGGCCGTATGATGGACATGCCCTTTGAATCAGCAGCTCAGCGCGCCCGCGAAGCGCTCAATGCCGAGGGGTTCGGCGTGCTGTGTGAAATCGACGTGAGGGAGAAATTAAGGGAGAAGCTCGGCGTCGACTTTACGAATTACCTCATACTCGGAGCCTGCAATCCGCCGCTGGCCCACATGGCCCTGCAGCAGGAGGTAAACCTGGGACTCCTGCTTCCCTGCAACGTCGTGGTATACGAGAAAGACGGAAAGACGTTTGTGGTCGCCATCGATGCGGCGAAGATGCTCTCGGTAGTCGGGAACCCTGCTCTCGAATCGGTCGCGCGCCAGGTAAACGAAAAGCTGCAGCGAGTGATCGCCGGCATTTGACATGGCCGGTCAGGGCTGGACGGGACGGATTGTTCGGCCGTCCCTGACAGGACTTGCCTCTCTCGCTTCCCCGGTTCCCCGGCACTTCCGTGCCGGGCTACGATCGGGACGCGTTGGCAGTGGTTCTCTCGCTACTCAGCTGCCAAGAACGTTCCGTATTGGTGCCACGGTCGGATGTGGTGTCAACCAACGGCGCAACACTCATAATCACGCGTGCCGTACAGACGCGATCATCCAAAGCTTCCGAAACGCAACTCGCATGTGCGACCGTTTCCAGAATGGGACACAAACCGTGGCTATCATCGACGGAATGAAAAAAGGCCGTGACCCGTAAGGGCTCACGGCCTTTACAACTCGATGGTGCCGAAGGGGGGACTCGAACCCCCACGAGTTTCCTCACCACCCCCTCAAGATGGCGTGTCTGCCAGTTCCACCACTTCGGCATTAAAGCATGTCAACTATGCTACCTGCTGGGCTGCTCCGCGGGAGCAGCTTTTCCCTGGTTCTGTTTCTGCAGTTCTTCGAGCTTGCGCTGAATCTCTTCCTGCGTCGGCATGGGCTGACTCGGTTCGCTGGCAGCCGGAGCCTGCCGGGCAGGCTGCGAGGTTCCGGTAGTCTCTAGGATCGACCGGGGCTGGGCTTTGGTTGAGATCAAGGCCAGTCCTATGCTGGTCAACATGAAAACGACGGCAGCTGCGGTCGTCATTCTGGAAAGGAATGAAGCGGGTCCTCTGCTTCCGAAGGCGGTCTGGGTGGCGCCACCACCGAAAGCTCCCGCCAGATCCGCACCCTTCCCTGATTGGAGGAGCACAACCAGAACCAGGATAACGCACACGAGCACGTGAAGCGTTGTCATGACATAAAAAAGCATAATATCTGAGACCTGACTTTCCGCCGGCTCACGGCCGGAAATGGATTATGCGAAGGAAGCTGTCGGGCTCCAGGCATGCACCACCAACCAGTGCGCCGTCTATGTCCGGCTGCCGCATCAAATCGTCGATATTATCGGGTTTGACGCTGCCGCCATAGAGTATTCTGACTTCCTGCGCCTCATCGCCGAACTCTCCTGAAAGCCAGCCGCGGACCATGCTGTGCATTTCCTGGGCTATTTCCGGCGATGCTGTACGACCCGTTCCAATTGCCCAAACCGGCTCGTAGGCGAGAATAATACGCAAGAGGCCGGGTCGTGTCAAGCCATCCAATCCGCCCGCAAGTTGTTGTTGCACTACAGTATGATGTTTGCCGGATTCACGCTGCTCCAGCGTTTCTCCTATACAGACGATCGGCTGAAGTCTCGAAGCCAGCACCGCGCGCAGCCGCCGGTTTACGGTCGCGTCGGTTTCGCCGAAATACTGCCTGCGTTCGGAATGCCCGATGATCACCATTCCGCATCCGGCATCTTCCAGCATCGGTACGCTGATTTCACCTGTAAAGGCACCCTTCTGCTCCCAATGCACGTTCTGGGCGGCCAGGATGAGCCGGCTCCCCCTGATTTCCTCGGCTACAGCCGCCAGGGCAGTAAACGGCGGTGCCATCGCGATCTGGCGGTCACTCACATCGACGGCACCCTCTTTCACGGCCCTGGCCAGTTCACGTGCGTCGCCTGCCGTCTTGTGCATCTTCCAGTTTCCGGCAATGAGCGGTATCCTCATAGAGCACTCCTCATTTATCGGTCAAGGCCGCCACACCCGGAAGAGTCCGTCCCGCGAGGAACTCCAGTGAAGCCCCTCCTCCGGTAGAAACGTGTGTTACACGCTCAGCCACTCCCGCCTTGGCGACCGCAGCTGCGGAATCCCCTCCGCCGATTATCGAGACGGCGCTTGAATCCGCGACAGCTTTGGCGACGGCGATCGTCCCTGAAGCGAAAGCATCCTTTTCGAAAACGCCCATCGGGCCGTTCCATACTATCGTTTTGGCTGAACTGATGATTTTCGCATATTCAGAACAGGTAGCGGGGCCTATATCCAGACCCAGCTCATCATCGGGAATCCGGTCGGAGGGGACGACGTGAGCCGCCGCCTCGTGCTCGATGCCGGTGCTTACAACCGCATCCACAGGGAGCAGAATGCGCGACGGCGAGCCGGCCCTTGCAAGAAGATCCCGCGCAAGGTCCAGCTTATCATCCTCGCACAACGATTTCCCGATCCCGATTCCCTGGCTCTTCTGGAACGTGAAGGTCATGGCTCCGCCGATGAGAAGACGGTCCACCTTTCCCAGCAGGTTCTCGATCACCTCGATTTTGTCGGAAATCTTCGCTCCTCCGAGTATCGCAATGAAGGGACGCTCAGGCGATTCCAGGGCTCCTCCAAGGTACCGCAGTTCTTTCTCCATAAGAAACCCGGCGGCGGACTGCTTCACGAACTGCGTGATTCCTTCGGTGGAAGCATGGGCGCGGTGCGCGCTTCCGAATGCATCGTTTACGTACAGCTCTGCCAGGGATGCCAGCTGCCGCGAGAAATCCGCGTCATTCTGCTCTTCCTCGGGATGGAAGCGCAGGTTCTCGAGCAGAATCACATCGCCCGGCTGACCGGCATCGGCTGCTTGTTCGGCCTCCGGACCGATGCAGTCATTTGCGAAAACCACCTTCCTCCCCAAAAGTTCTGACAGCCTTACGGCGACGGGAGCAAGGGAGAACTCAGGCTTTACCTTACCCTTCGGTCTCCCGAGATGGGAAGCGAGCAGGAGAATCGCGCCCTGCTCGATCCCGTGTCTTATCGTCGGAATTGCCTCTCTGATCCGGAGGTCGTTGGTCACTTTCCCGTCTTTGATCGGCACATTGAAGTCCACCCTGACAAAGACGCGTTTGCCTTTCAAATCCAAATCCTGAATTGTCAGTTTCGCCATATCTATTCACCAACGAACTTCACAATGTCGCGCAAGCGGCAGGAATACCCCCACTCGTTGTCGTACCAAGCCATGGTTTTGACCATGTTTCCCATGACCTTGGTCTGCTCGGCATCCACAATTCCCGAAAAATCGCTCTGCATGTAGTCGGAGGAAACAAGCGGCTCTTCTGAGTACCCGAGGATTCCCTTGAGGGGACCTTCCGAAGCTTCTTTGAGAGCCTTATTCACTTCTTCCTTGGACGGCGCCGTTTTGACGTCGACAACCAGGTCCACCAGCGAGACATTCGGGGTGGGAACCCGTATCGCAAGTCCGTCCAGCTTCCCCGCCAGCCTGGGGAGAACCAGCCCGATCGCCTTTGCGGCACCCGTCGTGCTCGGAACCATGTTGATGGCCGCGGCCCGCGCCCTGCGCAGGTCACGGTGCGGCAGATCCAGGAGATTCTGATCGTTCGTGTAGCTGTGAATGGTGGTCATGAAGCCGCGCTCGATCTCGAAATTCTCATCAAGAACCTTGGCAAGCGGCGCAAGACAGTTGGTAGTGCACGAAGCGTTGGAGATTACGTGGTGGCGGGCAGCGTCATACCCGTCCATATTTACGCCGATGCAGAACGTTCCGTCGACATTCTTCCCAGGTGCTGAGATGATGACTTTCTTGACTGTCCCCTGCAGGTGAGCTTTTGCCTTTTCCATCTCGGTAAAGAGCCCCGTAGACTCGACGACGACTTTCGCGCCGAGCGAACTCCAGTCAAGCTTGACCGGTTCTCTTTCGCTGAACACCTTGATTGGTTTGCCGTTTATGACCAGGTCGCCATTCCTGACTTCCACGCTGCCATCAAATCGTCCTAGCACGGAATCATATTTCAGCAGATGCGCAAGAGTCTCCGGTTTGGTTATGTCGTTGATTGCTACGATCTCGAGTTTTGGATCCTGGATTGAACATCGGACCAGATTTCTGCCAATTCGTCCGAATCCGTTGATAGCGACTTTGATTGACATTGTAATTCCTCCGGATAGTTTATTTGAGAAGCTTTAGTATAGCCAATTACTGGGGCCTACTGGACGATTATCTGCGGGGAAGTGTCAGATCATTCCAAACGCTCCCGTTTGTTCCAGTATACCCCTCCCGCTGATGACCGGCCAGTTCCAGTGCGTCGCGCAAGGCACCGGACGTTCTTTGAAGAAAGAGGTGCGCACGAGGCGATTGCCTGCCGCATCGTCGATCTTCTATACTCGTGAGGAATGACCAGATTGCAGGATCCTCACTATATTGCATCACTGTTTGATGTGCCGGAACCGCTGGAGGTCTCCGTTTTCAGCGGCAGAGGCAACATAAACCGGCAGACTTACCTCGTGAAGGCAGGCCCGCCCGGCAGCCGGAATGAGTATCTCCTCCAGCTCCTCAACCCCGACGTTTTCAGGGACCCCGAGGCTGTCATGAGATCGATGATTTTGTGCATAAAGGCGCAGCGAAAGGCGCTGTCTGAAGGGGCCCTGCAGACTGTAGGGTGGGAACCACCCGGGCTTGTTCCGACTCGTGAGGGCGACGAGTATCTCCGGATTATCGAAGAGACCGGAATCAAATGCTGGCGCATGATGCCGAGGATAGCCGATTCGCTGAGCTTCAGAAGTCTGCAGGAAATTTCCCGGCCGGAATCGCGCGTCCGTATAGCGGAGCAGGCGGGTAGAGGCCTCGCCATCTTCGGGATCCTGACTTCGGGGATGGATCCGTCGTCGATCGTTCCTCCCCTTGCAGGCTATCGGGATACGCGACTTTATTATAATCAGCTTGCATCCGTTCTATCGGGGTGCCGGAGCGTGGCTGAAGCGGAACCGTATCTCCCGGAAGATCCGTCCGTCCTGCGAAGCACGAAAGACTACTTCCTCATCCGGCTCGAACCCGAAGCTTACCACCGGCGCCTGAATGACCCGCAATTGCGGCGCTTCATCGACCTGGCGGGCGCATCGAAGGACTTTGGACTGACCTTGGCAAACGGGCTCGCCTCGGGAGAATTGAGACAAGTGGTGATCCACGGCGACACAAAACTGGAGAATTTCCTCTTCAGCGAGAAGACAGGGCACGTCAAAGCGCTGGTTGATCTGGACACCATAATGCCGCACACGTGGCTTTCGGACTGGGGCGATATGGTGCGTTCGCTGGTTAACATCGCCGGAGAGCGGGAAGAGGATCCTGACCGGATCTCGGTCGACATGGACATATTCGATGCGATTGCCCGGGGCTTTCTCAGCACGGTCCGCACCGTAGACGACCGAGAAATCGAACTGATGGCCGCAGCTCCACAGATGATCGCACTGGAACTGGGAGTGCGTTTCCTTGCGGACTACCTGCGCGGCGACAGCTATTTCCAGCTCGGCCACGACGACCCGCCGGAACTGAACAGGACCCGTGCAATAGCGCAATTCTGTCTGTTCGAGCGCCTCCGTGGCAACGAGTCTGCCGCACGCCGGTGTATACAGTCGATGCGCGATCCGGGCAGATCGGTCTGAAGACCCTTTCCACGATTCCGCTGTCGTCGTTCGGTCTCGGCTGGAGTCGTTTTTTATGATCCTTCTTCGGGAAAAGGTGTACAAAAGGAATGGCAGCGGTATCACCCAATCACATCAGGGATCGGTTGTGGTTTATGCGTTTTTGGATTTGCGTGACCTTCGTGCTGGCGCTGGCGGCTACGGCAATCTCGAGTCCGGAAAGAGTCCGTTCCGAAATCCCGTACCATGACGGAACGGTCACGATCGTCTCCGACGTTCAGGAGCGGGTAACCAGGACCCGGTACAAGGCAACAGGGGACGTCGTTATCACATTCCAGGACACGGTGATTTCGGGGGATGAGGCCGAGTATGATGAGGAAAGTCGCGAAGGCTTCCTGACCGGAAATGTCCGGTTCAGCCAAAAGGAACAGTGGTTGTCCTGCTCACGCGTCGAGTTCGATTTCAGCAACCAGACAGGAGTGTTTTTCGATGCCACCGGATATACCGACCGGGAATTCTGGATTACAGGAAAGACGATCCGCAAGACAGGCCCCGAGACGTACAAGATCGAGGATTCACTGGTCACTTCATGTCAGCCCGAAAGCCCCAAATGGACTTTCTCTGCCTCGAGCGCGACGATCCGCCTCGACCGTACCGCGCGACTTCGCAACACCACGTTCAAGCTGAAGGGGATTCCCGTCTTCTATTCCCCCTACATGATCGTTCCGTTGGAAAAGAAGGTGCGCAGCAGCGGTTTCGTGCCTTTCAGGACCGGGACGTCTACTTCCAAAGGACGAGTTATCAGTGAAGGTTATTACCAGACGCTCGGGAAAAGTGCCGACGTGATGGTATACGGAGACTATTTCACACTCCGGGGCCTTGGAGTGGGGGGTGTCTTCAGGGCGAGGCCGAATCCGTCAACGCGTTTTCACCTTGAGGCATACGGCATCAAAGACAAATTCGAAAACGAGAAAGCGCGAGCGAGTGGCGTACATCTGGTGGTCGACGGCGAGTCACTGCTCAGGAACGACTGGCGTGCCGTCGCCCGGGCCAACATCAGCTCCAACTTCAGATTTCGGCAGGTCTTTTCGGACAATTTCAGATCCGCGACCGTCTCGCAGGAGAAAGCGATAGTCTTTTTGACGCGCAATCACGAAAGCGTCTCCACGAACATAGCTTTCGGCCGGGACGAAGTGTTTTTTTCGAGGCACCCTCTCGTTATCAGAAAGATCCCTTCGCTTGAGTTTCTCTCGCTCGGTACCCCTATCGGCCGTTCACCTTTCATAATGAATTTCCGTGCTTCGCTCGACGGTGTGTCACGGACCGACATCGCAATTCAGACACAGCAGCTTGTGCAACGGCTCGATTTTCAGCCGAGCCTCACCGTGAGGCTTCCGGAATTTGCGGGCTTCTCCCTCATACCGACCGCCGCGGTGCGGGAAACTTATTACGGGGCTCAACTGGCTCCCGATGAACCGTCCGGCGTCTCCAATACCGGACTGCACCGCCGCTATTTCGACCTCAGCGTCGAGTTGAGGACTCCTGGGCTGGAACGGGAGTTCGGAGAGATGCAGCACAGGATCGAACCTTATGCGACATATCGCAGAATCCATGGAATAGAGGATTTCGACAGGATCATCCGCTTCGACGAGGAGGATGTCATTGCAGACACAAACGAAGTCGAGTACGGAATCGTAAACCGCTTCTTCAGCAACAACAAAGCCGGTGAGAAGTACGAATTCATGTCTATCGGTCTGATCCAGAAGTATTATTTCGATCCGACTTTTGGCGGCGCGTTCAAGCCCGATCAGATCAATTCGTTTTATCCGCTGAATTCCGTCACGGGGCTTTATCAGACCGGCTTTCTGAGCACCGTCTCGCCCCTCAGCGCAATAGTCCAGGCGTCACCGGGACGAGGCATCCATAACGATCTCAGGCTCGATTACGATACAAGGCTCGGGCGCTGGCGCAATGCAAGCCTTTCGACAGTGTGGCGGCAGGGAAAGATCTCTCTCTCCGGTACTTATTTCAAAACCATGGCGATCGAAGATGGGGCACTCAACGGAAACAATGTGCAGGGACAGGTCAGTTACGGCTCCACGGCACGCGGGTTCTTCTCGAGCGTTACCCTCAGGTACAACCTTCGTACCTCTCAGCTCCTGAACAGCCGGTCTCGGGCGAACTATACGTGGGATTGCTGCGGCATAGCCGTGGAATTCGACCAGTTCGATCTTGGATACAGATCCGAGACGAGGTTCAGTTTCTCCTTCACGCTCAAGGGGATCGGAAGTTTCGGAAATATCCGGGGACAGGACAGCATCTTCTGACCGCATCCTGACGCGGTTTTTCGCATTGTGATTCGCTGTGATGAATTGCACATCTTTTTAGGACTGTGGTATTATTCGCGCGGCGTTGAAGTTCTCGAATGCTCTTGCCGATGATGTATTCGTAGTTATCAATGATCGAACAATCAACAGACAGGATTCGTGGTTTCAAGCTTGGGAGGCAGTGAGGCTTTGTCGACCTTTTTGCGCAAACCGTTGACGGTACTTGCACTCTTTACCCTTCTTCTATCTTCTCTTCCCCTTGACGCTCAGGCCGGACCGCTGGAAACAATCCAGGCGAAAATCACCCAGGCGATGAAGCGCCCCGGCGTCAGTTCCGCGCACTGGGGGATTCAGATCCTGGATCCTTCAGCCCGGCAGGTGCTGTTGGAGATAAACCCTGACCAGACTTTCCTGCCGGCATCGGTCCTGAAAGTGATCACGACGTCTGCCGCCCTGGAAAAGCTCGGCCCCGATTACAGGTACCGCACCGGGGTATACACCAGCGGCATCGTGGAACCTGACGGCACGGTAGAAGGGGACCTCATACTGGTTGGACGCGGAGATCCGAACCTCACGGACCCTAATGGCGAACTGCTCGAAAAGTCGGCTTTCGTGGAATTGGCCGAAAAGATCGAGGAAGCGGGGATCAAGGTTATTCAGGGCAACATCATCGGCGACGACAGCTACTTTGATGAGCAGCGATCGGGCAAAGGCTGGACTGCCAGGGATCTGAGGTCAGCCTACGGCGCTCCGATCAATGCACTAAGCGTCAACAACAACATTCTGTGGGTGCACGTACGCCCGACAAAATACAAGAAGGCAGCCCGGGTCGGCCTCGAGCCGAATACATCGTACTTCCAGATACGCAATCAGGCGGTGACCGGAACCAGACGTTCAAAACGTACCGTAAACGCTCGTCTGATAAAGGGGACGAACAGGATCGTCGTCTCCGGGACTGTCCGGTCCAACCAGACCCACAGTCAGTACATACTGCTTGAGAAGCCGGCGGAGGTCGCGGCGGACATGCTCAAACAGGAATTGCAGAAGCGCGGTATCAAGGTGCATGGCGGGATTTCCACCTATCACAGAGGAGACGTCTCCGGCGAAGAACGGGCGGAATGGCAACTGATCGCAGAGCATGTCTCGCCGCCGCTGATAAGGGCCCTCGAAATCATCAATAAGCGGAGTCAGAATCTGCATGCTGAAATGCTGCTGAGGACCCTTGGAGCCGAAATCAAGGGGAATGGAACGGACGAAGCGGGACTGCAGGTAGTAAAGGAATTCCTGGTCGAAGCAGGCATCGACAGTGAAAAGATCAAGCTGAACGACGGCTGCGGCCTTTCCCGGGATAACCTTCTGACTCCCCGGTTTCAGACTTCGCTTCTGGAATTTCTGTTGAAGCAGCCCTACTTTGAATTGTTCCTGAATACCCTTGCGGTCAGTGGCACGGACGGCACTCTGAAGAACCGCCTTGCGTCCAGCCACCTGAAGGGGTCCATCTATGCAAAGACCGGAACGCTTAACGGCGTAACGACCCTTTCGGGATATATGACGACGAAATCGGGAAAGAACCTGGTGTTCAGCATTTTCGCAAATCGTGTCAATGCAACCGCGCGCGTGAAAAAAACCATAGACGAAATCTGTTCGCTGTTTGTTAATCTCTACTGATGAGCATAAAAGTACTCTTTTTCGCTTCGCTCGCGGAGGCTGCGGGGACACGCGAGCTGATCCTGGAACCGGCATCTCTCACCGATTTGAATTCGGTATTCGAGAAATGTGCGAAGGAACGCCCTCTGCTCGAGTCGCACCGCGCTTCCGTCCTTTTTGCTTTGAATTCCGAATTCGCCCGTCCTGACTCCCCCGTTAGGGATGGCGATGAGATTGCTTTTTTCCCGCCAGTCAGTGGAGGCTGATGTGTTTGGTCTTGTACGCGAACCCATCGACATCAGAAAAACAGCCGAAGACATCCGGAAGCCGGAAGACGGTGCCATTGTCGTTTTCGAGGGCGTGGTGCGCAACCACTCCAATGACAAGCCGGTTCGGTTCCTGGAATACGAGGCGTATGAGCCGATGGCTCTGAAGAAGATCGAAGAGATCGGGCTGCGCGCAAAGAACGAGTTCGACATCAGGGACATTTCAATCGTGCACCGGCTGGGACACATGCAGATCGGAGAATGCAGCGCGGTGATCGTGGTGGCGTCGGCCCACCGGGGGGCGGCCTTTGACGCGTGCCGGTTCGCCATCGATACGATCAAGAAGATCGTTCCGATCTGGAAGAAGGAATTCTACGAAGACGGCGAGGTCTGGATCGAGGGAGCGCATTAGGCCCGTTCAACCTACAACTCGTGACGGTGCTCGAGAGCCTTTGACATGGTGACCTCGTCGGCAAACTCCAGGTCGCTCCCGACCGGCACCCCGAGAGCGATCCGGCTCACCTTAACCCCGATCGGCTTCAGGAGCCTGGCGAGGTAGATCGCGGTCGCCTCCCCTTCTACGTTCGGGTTGGTCGCCAGAATGATCTCCTTCACAGCACCTTCGCGCAATCGTTCCAGCAGGTTCTTGAGCATGAGCTCTTCCGGGCCCACTCCGTTTATCGGCGAAAGAACCCCGTGCAGGACATGGTACTGCCCATGGTATTCGCGGGTTTTCTCGATCGAGAGAATATCGTGCGGCTCCTCGACCACGCATATGGTGTCACTGCTGCGGGCGGCGTTACTGCAGTAGTGACATGGATCCCGGTCTGAGAAATTGTTGCAGCGCGAACAGTACAGGATCTTCTCCTTGACCTCGATGATCGCCCTGCTGAGGCGTTCCGCGTCTTCGCGGCTGCGCCGAAGAACGCTGTAGGCCAGCCGCTGGGCGCTTTTCGCCCCGATTCCGGGAAGCCTGCGGAATTCGTCGATCAGTCTTTCGATTGGCTCCGCATAATCGCTCATGAATCTATCTTTTTCGCTTCAACCGGTCCAGGGAAGACGTCGAGAAAGGATTTCACCACAGGTTCACTTTTCACCTTCTCGAGGAGATCGTTTTCCTGCGGTGGGGGTGGGGGAGTCTTCTCGCGCCTGGCACGCGCCTGATTCGGCTGGATTTCTCCCGCCACCGATACCGAGACGGCGGTACCAATGACGCTGGAAGCGGCCTCGGCGATGAGGGGGAGATTGGCACCGACCTGTTTCCGCACGAATTCGCTTGCGCCGCCGGCATCAAGGATCACTTTCCCGCCCTGCAGACGCGCTCCGGCAAGATTCTGAAGAACCGATTCCAGCGATTCCCTCCCGACGGCCGACGCTATCCTGAGAAGGAGAGCCTTCGGGTCAGCAGGAGTCTCTTCCGCCGACGGACTTGTTTTGGATAAGGCGGGCTTTTGAACGACCGGACGGGGCCGGGGTTCCTCACCTGAGCTCATCGCGGATAACTCCGCTATCACCTCCTCCAGCGGTCGCAGTCTTGTGATATGGGCCAGCTCTATCAATCCCATTTCGAGCTGGAAACGCACCTGGGTCGCGTATTTCATTCCCGCTTCGATACGCTGGAAGGCATCAAACAGGCGCATCAGGTCTTCCTTTGAAAACAGATTCGCCTGTTCTGTAAGATCCGGAAGCATGCTTTCCGCTATACCCAGGAGCGCCGGGTCCGATATTCCCGTCTTCAGGACCATCAGGTTTCTGAACTGCGCAGACAGACGGCGGCAGAAATTATTCAGGTCCTGACCCGATTCCACGAGGTCTGCCACAATCCTGAGCAGCGTCGGGAGATCGTTCGCGGCGATCGCCCGGACTGTCTGGCCGAGTATCCTGGGTTCCACGAGCCCCAGCAGCACCGTGACGTCTTCGTCACGCACCTCGGCACCACTGAAAGCGATCACCTGGTCGAGAGCCGACATGGCATCGCGCATGCTTCCACCGCTGGAGAAGACGACCTGGTCCAGCGCTGCAGCGCTGATCCGGATTCCCTCTTCTTGGGCAATCTCGCGCAGGCGAGCCATGATCAAAGGATACTTGATCAGTTTGAAGGTATACTGCTGGCAGCGTGAAAGAATGGTTGCCGGGATTTTGTGGTACTCGGTGGTTGCCAGGATAAAGACCACGTGTGGCGGCGGCTCTTCCAATGTCTTGAGCAGCGCATTGAAAGCCTCGGTAGTAAGCATGTGCACTTCATCAATGATGAAGACTTTATGTTTGTCCCGCGCGGGATTGTACCTGGCCTTTTCCTTCAGTTCCCGTATCTCGTCTATGCCGCGGTTGGATGCGGCGTCTATTTCCAGGACGTCCATGCAGTTTCCCGCCGCAATCTCGATGCATGCCGGGCAGTTGCTGCAGGGCTCGCCCGGACTGCCTGCATGACAGTTCAGGGCCTTTGCCAGAATCCTTGCGGTTGTGGTCTTTCCGCTCCCTCTGGGACCTGAGAAAAGAAAAGCATGGGCAAGGCGGCCGCTCTGCAGCGCATTCAAAAGGGTGCGTGAGACATGCTCCTGCCCGACGAGTTCATGGAAATTTCGAGGACGCCATTTGCGAGCAAGAACCTGATATTGCATAAGAAGATGGGTCGAGCCTCGGGATGCCTGTTGCACATACAGTGAACCTCTTAATGCTGCTTCCTTCCGGACCTGACATGGTTCGAGGGTTGTATTGCACAGGGCCCGAGGCCCGTCATGGCTCCCGGGGGAACCGAAAACGCCATGTTACGGCATGATATCTACAGACACAAGCAGCAAATAGCTCAACTTTTCCCGGTAAGCCGTCGCTTTCAAATTATTGTAGCCGCAAAAGGCGACGTGCGTATTAATATAGGAGCTCTCGCAGGGAAACCTCTGCCTTACATTACGACGTTTATTGAAAGATGGTGATCATGATAACAGCGAAGAAAAATGTGGCGACCCAGCGCCTATTCTGGTCTGCAACGGCTGCGCTGTTTTTGTTTGCAGCCCTCACCGCCGGATGCGGAACAGCCGGCAACTCCAACACGGATGCGAACAGCACTGTCGGACCAAAAGGGCCGGGAGGCAGGGGCGGACGAACTGCAGAAGTCACCATTCAGACTGCCGGCGTGCAAAGAATCTCCATCCAGCGGCAGATTGATCTCTCCGGATCATTGATTCCGCAGGACGAGGCCCAGGTGAGCAGCGAGGTCGCCGGAGTAGTACGACAGGTGTTCGTCGAAATGGGGCAGGAAGTCTCTGCAGGAGAGGTTTTGGTCAAACTTGACCCCCGCGAACTGGAACTTGCGCTGCAGCGGGCACAGAGCCAGTTGAGGCAGACCGAGGCACAGCTCGGCATCAACGGACTCGAATACGGAGAACCGCCGCCGGACGAACAGATTTCGTCAGTCCGGCTGGCCATGGCCAACCGCGACGATGCACTCGCCCAGCTGAAACGGGCCCAGAGGCTCAGAAGTCAGAATCTGTTGCCGCAGGCCGATCTTGATGCCGCCGAAACCAGGGTAAAGGTTATGGAGGCGAACTATCAGGCGGCGCTGGAATCGGTCCGGAGCCTCAAAGCCACATTGCAGGAAAGGCGCCATGCGGTCGAACTTGCGCAGAAGAAACTGAACGACACAGTCATCCGCGCTTCTATCTCCGGCCAGATCGCGGAGCGGCTGGTCCAGCAGGGAGAATACATCAGAGAGAACACGCCTGTGGTCAGGATAGTCCAGATAAACCCTCTCAAGATAAGGTCGGCAATTCAGGAACGCCATGCCGGCCTTGTGCGCACCGGGCTGTCGGTGGAATTTGCGGTCGAATCGGCCCCCGGCCAGACATTTCGCGGCAAAGTGGCATACATAAGCCCTTCGGTCGATCTGTCCACCAGAACTTTCCCGGTGGAAGTCATGGTGGACAATGCGTCCCGGAGGCTCAAGCCGGGCTTTTTTGCAAAAGGAGTAATCTTCACGCATCGAGATGAAAACGTCCTGGCGATCTCCGAGGACACGGTATCGACGCTTGCGGGCGTATCCAACGTCTACGTAGTCGAAGGGGGGAAAGTCCGGCAGCAGCAGGTTACAATTGGCACGAAGATCGACGGCATGTACGAGCTCCTCGAAGGGCTCAAAGGGGATGAAGTTCTGGCTGCCAGCAATCTGACATTGCTTGCCACGGGAGTCCCGGTAAAGATCTCCCGCGCCGCCAACACGGCTCCTTCGAGTGAAGGAGGGCAGCCATGAAGATTGCCGACGTAAGCATCAGGCGCCCCGTCTTCGCGTTTATGATGTCGGCGGCGATTGTCGTACTCGGCATCGCCTCCTACACCAGGCTCGGTCTGGATCTTATGCCGAAGACCGATCTCCCGGTAGTAGTAGTCAGGACGAGCCTTCCGGGAGCGAGTTCGGAAGAGATCGAGAGCCAGATCACCAAGCCGATCGAAGAGGTGGTAAACACAATTGCGGGAATTGATGAACTCCGTTCCGCTTCCGAGCAGGGGAGTTCCAGGGTCATGATCACGTTCGTCCTGGAAAGAGAAATCGAGTCGGCGGTCCAGGACGTTCGCGACAAGGTGGCTACCATAACCAACCGGTTTCCCCGCGAAACACTCCCGCCGGTAATCCAGAAAATAGACCCTGACGCGAGTCCGATTCTGACAGTCGCGGTGGCCGGGAACCGTTCCCAGAAAGAGATCAGCGAGATTGTCGACAAGCAGATCAAGCAGATCCTGGAAACGGTCCCCAACGTGGGAGAAGTGACATTCACGGGCGACAGGAAACGCGAGATACAGCTCCTGCTTGACCAGAACCGCATGAACGCCTACGGTCTGACGGTTGACCAGGTCCGCAGCGCCGTGCAGCGACAGAATGTGGAAATTCCCGGCGGAAGTTTTCTCACCGGAGAGGCTGAAATTTCCCTGCGCACCATGGGGCGCATCCTGAACGTTGAGGATTTCAATAAGATCATCATTGCCTACAAGAGCGGTTCGGTGATCACGTTCGGCGACATCGGCCGCGTACTGGATACGGTTGAAGAACCGCGCAGCGTATCGCGGCTGGACGGCCGTGAAGCGGTTTCGCTCTCGATCAGGAAGCAGTCGGGAACCAATACCGTCCAGGTGGTCGACGATGTAATGGCGCGGCTCGAGAGAATCAAGGAGACCCTCCCGCCCGATATCACGGTATACACAACCCGCGACCAGTCGCTTTTCATCCGTCGGTCGTTCAATGAAATCCAGCACCACCTCGTCCTGGGAGGCCTGCTGGCGAGCATTGTCGTGCTCCTTTTCATGCGCAGTTTCCGCACCACCGTGATAGCGGCGGTTGCGATCCCGACATCGATCATCGGCACCTTCACCGTCATGAATGCTCTTGGATTCACCCTGAACAACATGACGATGCTTGCGCTGTCGCTGGCGACCGGCATCGTGATCGACGATGCAATCGTGGTGCTGGAAAACATCTTCCGCTACATCGAAGAGAAAAAGGTTGCGCCTTTTGAAGCCGCATCCAAGGCTACAAACGAAATCGGACTGGCCGTGATGGCGACGACACTCTCGCTTGTCGTCATCTTCCTGCCCGTCGCGTTCATGACGGGACAGGTCGGAAGGTACTTCTTCAGTTTCGGAATTGTCTCGGCGGCTGCGTTTTTGCTGTCGATGTTCATCTCTTTCACCCTGACGCCGGCCCTTTGCAGCCGGTGGCTTAAGCCCACCGACGCGCACAGGAAGACGTCAAAGTCGCAAGGGTTCTATACCGCTATCGACTGGAGCTACGGCAAGATGCTGCTGTGGAGCATGCGCCACAGGGCAATCGTGGTCTCGATTGCCGCGGTGGTTGTGGTCTCAGCGGTTTTTCTCTTCCAGCGAGTCGGCAAGGAACTGGTTCCCGATGACGATCAGTCGGAATTCAGCGTCAACGTGCGGCTGCCTCAAGGGACAAGTTTCCGGCGCACCGATGAATACATAAAGCCGATAGAGGAGAGCCTGCGGAAGATGCGGGAAGTCCAGACCGTCTTCGCGACGGTCAATCCGGGGAGCGCCAACTTCTACATCGGCCTTACGCCGCTGGAAGAACGCGACGTCTCGCAGCAGGAACTGATGAGGGAGGCGCGTGCTTTCCTCAGTAAGTACAAGGAGGCGAGGATAAGCGTGTCGGGAGGCACGGATATTTCCGGCTCATCGACAGGAGGTCGTGGCGGAGGGGGAGCCAACCGCGTTCAGCTTCTGATTCAGGGCCCGGATATCGAGCAGCTCCAGGCTTACGTCGTCGAACTGCTTGAAAAGGTCCGTACTATTCCGGGAATCGTGGACGCTGACACCAATTTCGAGGCCACTGCTCCGGAACTGCGTGTCCGGATAGACCGTACCCGTGCCGCGGATCTCGGGGTCTCGATCGATTCCCTTGCATCCAGCCTGAGGCTCCTCGTTGGCGGCGACGAAGTTTCCAAGTACAGGGAAGGGGACGATCAGTTTTCCGTCAAGCTGAGGCTGGATGAGCAGTTCCGTAACGATCCTGCCAACATGGCCGGATTGCTGATTCCCGGGGCCGGGGGACGCCCGCTGAAAGTAAGCGACGTGGCGCATCTTTCGACAGAACCCGGGCCGGGAAGCATCGATCGCTATAACCGTCAGCGCCAGATCTCACTTAATGGCAACCTTGACGGGATTCCTCTGCAAACCGCAATTGACGAGGTCCAGAAGAAGGTAGACGAGATGCGTCTCAAGCCGGGTTATACGGTCGTTTTCGGCTTCGGCGCGAGAATGCTCAGCGAGGCGTCGAATGACTTCCTGATGGCGGTCATCCTCGCCGTCATCTTCATATACATGGTGCTGGCTTCGCAGTTCAACAGCTTCATCCACCCGCTCACGATCATGACGGCGATTCCGCTGAGCCTTCCCTGCGGCCTGTTCGCACTGATGATGATGGGGATGACGATCAATGTGTACAGCGCCATAGGATTGATGATGTTGTTCGGCATCGT
>JAAYAM010000094.1 GCA_012719355.1 Acidobacteriota bacterium | reverse complement strand
TGATGTTGTGATGGTCGAAGAATCCGAACGCAAACACGATTCCCCGCTCACGGTCTACGGCAACAAAACGGCGGTCGCGGATCCGGGTAACAAAATTCAACAGTCCCGACTCGAACTGCTCCTTGCAGCCCCATGCCGCCGAATACATTTTTGCCGTCTTCGGATCGGGTCTGGTCTCCCCAGGTTTTAGCGGAACGTTCGTCGCAGGCATTCCGTTTTCGATGCGGTGGCAGTCGTCGGTAAACGGATAATACCCTTTGCCGTCGTTTTTCTGCATGCCTGTGAAGTAATAGTCTGCAGTCTTGATCAGTTCCTCACGCGTGGGCCGTTCCGCCTCGGGGATGACTTCTCTGTAGATCGGGTGTGGCTCCCCCATCTTTTCGACCGCGGCTCCGACGTTCGAGGTGAATCCTCCGGTAGCCGAACTGGTGCTCTCCGGGCGAACCACCAGCTGCTCGGCCTCCGTAATCAGTCCGTTGACGATTTTCAACCGGATGGCGAGCCCGACAAGGGTCCCTTCTCCCTCATTTCCGCTGCCCTCGCGCGCAGTGCCCAGAAATGCTATCTGCTGAGTCTCGATGTCCGGCACATAGAACTTGTATGTTCCCTTTGCCGACATGTTCACCCATAACCCCTCGCCGCCCAGCGGCAGGCGGACGCCGTTTTCCGTGAACTTGCAGTCCCTGGCAAAAAGACTCGGACTGGGATCGTTGGCCAGCATGGCATCAAGGTACCTGTCCAGGTACTTCTCCAGGCACCCGCGGTCACATGCAGGCTTGCCCGCCTGCTGGCCGAACGCGGCCGGCAACAGAATCAATATTCCAATGCAACTAAGAAGAATTGTTTTCCGCATCTCTCCTCCCTTTCAACAATGAACGTACTCCACAACTACAACCGGCTTGCAAACGACTCTGCCAGGTTTTCCACGATGGCGGCGGCAGGCAGCACCTCACCGATCAATCCGGCGGAAGAACCTGCATATGCGATTCCGTTTACCACGTCCCCCTCGAGCTGTGCCAGCCGGCTACCGGCGCCGGCATCGAGGCTGCTCCTGAGTATCCTTGCCGGCACGCCGTACTGCTGCGTCACGACCGTATCTCCGTCGTGCGCATCCACTATAGCCCTTTTGTAGCGCGAATGAGCCAGAGATTCGACCGAAGCGGCAAAGCGCGTGCCAAGCTGCACACCGTCGCAGCCCAGCTTGAGCGCAGCTGCCATCCCGGTGGCGTCTGCGATCCCTCCCGCGGCAATCACAGGAATCCTAACCGCATTGACCACTTGGGGTATCAGGGAACAGAGTGCGATGGCGTCACGGCCGAGGCGCCCTCCAGCCTCAATCCCTGAGGCGATTACTGCATCGACACCGCAGGCTTCGGCCCGCTGCGCCTGGCGGACAGAGCTTATGACATGAACGACTCGAATCCCGGCCGAGTGGAGCAGTTCCGTGAAAAGCTCCGGACTCCCGGCGGCGGTCACGGCAATATTCACCTTCTCCTGCAGGACAACATCAATCAGCAGCCCGCTCATCGGCAGATCAAGCGGTATGTTGACTCCAAAAGGCCTGCAGGTCAGGCTTCGCGCCCGACGTATCTGCAGCCGCAGATTCTCCCGTGGGTCATCGCCCTCATCCATCCCTGCATAGGGACTGATGATCCCGAGAGCCCCCGCATTGGATACCGCTGCAGCCAGTTCAGCCCCCGCAATCCACAGCATTCCCCCCTGCAGAACAGGGCATCGGATCCCGAACAGTGTGCAGATTCTGTTCAGTCGGATGACGGGAGCGGTTTCGGTTCCTGCACCTTCATTTCCTTGCCGCAACACTCGAACTTCCCTTCACCGGCTTTGGTACACAGGACCTCAGTTCCGCAGACTTCGCATTTATATCTCTTTCCAAGTTGACTCATGACGCATTCCTACTTCTTCAGTTCCATAGCCTGGCCGCAGCACTTGACCGTCCCCTCGCCGGAACGGGTCACAATGACTTCAGCGCCGCATTTCGCACATTTGTACCGCTTGCCCACCTGATTTGCCATAAAGCGCTCCTTGCTAAAGCTCGATCTCCTTCAGATCGCGAGCCACCAGAAGTTTCGGCTCAGTCACCGACTGCAGATCTTCCACAGACAATTCGGGATATATTTCCTTCAACAACAATCCTTCCGGCACGACCTCGATGACCGCCAGATCTGTAAAGATCTTATTCACTTTCTTCTTCGCTGTTGCAGGATAGGTCAACTCTCGGACGATCTTCGGGCGCCCGTCATTGGTTGTGTGCTCCATTGCAATCAG
>JAAYAM010000093.1 GCA_012719355.1 Acidobacteriota bacterium | reverse complement strand
CTAAGATCCAGTGGGTGAAGTACACAGCGAGAGGATTCAGGAACAAACAGAACTTCAAAACCGCGATCTACTTTCACTGCGGTGGCCTCAATATGGCGCCGTAATCATCCACTAAAAAGCCGGAAGAACCTAACACAGATTCTATCCTACCTCCTGTTCCAGCCCATCATAATTGTGGTCCAAGTTGGTGTCGCCATAGAATGTAGCGCCATGGTGCGGGCTGCCACAGTAGCAACAGATGCTACCCTAGCACACGGTGCCACCTTGGCTTTGCGTGCATTCAGGCCGACCCAACACGAGAATCCACTACTTAAGAGTGTCGGAATGACCCGAAACTTACGTTGGAGATCGGCGCCAAAGCCTTAACCCCACAAAAACACTTTTTGACAAGTCGATTGTGCGATGCAATCATTGCAATATGCAACTAGATGAAAGGGGGACGGCAGTGGAAAACAGGACAATCGAACAGTTCCGGGCAAAACTCCGCGAGATAGAGCGTACCGTGTGGATGCAGACAAAAAGCGAAGCTCTTTGCTGCGGAGTCACAATGTCTCAGTGCCACGCCATCCTGGAGATTGGGAAAGCTGGAGAATTGAACCTGAAGGATCTGGCGGCCCGTCTTGGACTGGACAACAGCACTCTCAGCCGCACAGTTGAGAGTCTGGTGCAGGATGGCTTAGCCGACAGAACTCCGAGCAAGGAAGACCGGCGTGCAACCGTCATTCGATTGAATGAAAAAGGGCGTGCAGCCCTCGACCGTATCAATTCAACCTGGAATCAGATTTGCCGGCAGATGTTCCGAAACATTCCCCGTGAGAAACACGAACAGCTTATTGAATCCATTTCGATAATAGCGGAATTATTGGCCGGTTGCTGCCGTGACCAGTGTTCGAGCAGCAAGCCTGCTCTAAAAGGAAAGACCGAAGTTAGGAGGGCAATGAAATGAGTTCGACTGATTTGGATGTAAAACAGATAGTCAAAGAAAAGTATGGGCAGGCAGCGACCCAGGCACAGTCCGGGACACGCAGCTGCTGCGGGCCCTCGTCGAGTTGCTGCGGCGGGAACTCCGTAGATCCGATTGTGAAAGACCTCTACAGCCTGGACGAAATGGCCGAGCTTCCCGAAAAAGCGGTTCTGGCTTCGCTTGGATGCGGCAATCCGACGGCTCTCGCCGAGCTGGTCCCTGGCGAGACGGTGCTCGATCTTGGATCGGGAGGCGGAATAGACGTCCTGCTTTCCGCAAAGCGCGTGGGACCGGAAGGCAAGGCATACGGACTCGACATGACTGATGAGATGCTCTCGTTGGCACGGGAAAACCAGCGCAAAGCGGGGGTGAAGAATGTCGAATTTCTGAAGGGCGAAATTGAAAACATCCCACTGCCCGACGATTCCGTGGACGTAATCATCTCCAATTGCGTAATTAATCTCTCGGCGGATAAGGACAGTGTGCTACGGGAAGCGTTCCGAGTTCTGAAGCCAGGAGGCCGGTTTGCTGTCTCGGACATTGTCGTGCTCGGCGATGTCCCAGCAGATATCCGCAGGAATGTTGAGCTCTGGGCGGGATGTGTCGCCGGAGCGTTGCATCAGGATGAATACCGATCGAAACTTGGCAATGCAGGGTTCGAGGAAGTGGATATCGAGCCGACTCGCATCTATCAGGAGCAGGACGTCAGGGATTTTCTTTCCGGAACCGACCTCGCGGCCGAATCGATATTTGTCCAGATAGAGGGCAAGTTCGCCAGCGCATTCATCCGCGCCCGGAAACCCGCGGTATCTTGCTGCGGACCTAGTTGCTGCCAGGGTTGAATTGACCGAGAAAGCAGGTTCTCCCCTGAAAGGGGACCCTGCTTATCCCTTCTTTCAGTCAAGGACAGATGGAAGCAGCAGTCTCCAGGAATTCAGAGGCTGAATCACTTGCCCTGCCTGAACTTACAATAAGCCGACAGCAGCACATTGCGGTATTCTGTTTCCTCTTCCGGCAAGATTCGGTGATAGATCTTGACCGCTTCAAGCAAGTCTTTGCTGCCTGATTCATCGGCCGGAATTGATCGGTCAAGGCACTGTTCGAAAATCAGATGAAGCCCCGGGATTGTCACAGTCGTCCGGCCAATAGTCACGGTTCCTCCGGCGAGGGGACGTGAACAGGCACACTCGACCTCAGTGCTTGTCTTCTCTGACGGAACATTTGTCACTTCTGCCAGGACCCTGTCGACTTCGGCGGCGACATGTTCGGCGACGATCCAGACGGCCTCCTTATCCGGCTTTGATGCGCTGCGAGATGAACGGCTGCATCCCTTGGCTGCCGTGCCCAGGATTTCCGAGACAATTAGCGCGCCACTTACGGGACCGCTACGCTGCTCCGTTCCCCACCGGGCGCACTGTTTCGGGCAGCCGTCGATTGTGATCGTCGGATGAGTTTTCGCGAAGTTCTGCTCGCCCTCACTGCCAGCAACAAATAGAGGCAGACAAATTGTGACTGTCTTATCCGGACGAAGCAGTTCCAGCACTCTGCGCGTGGCAAGCCGTGAGATCGTGCCTTCGGCGATTGATTCGCCGCTGCAGGAAACGATCCCCACCTTTGTCATTTCCGGGCTCATCACGATACCTCCTTGCCGTCATGCAGTCGTTCCACCTCACCGGCAACAGCTTCGGCGACTTCTCTCGTGATCATCCACCCGTCTTTGCTCAGGTCAGTTGCAGTGCCTGGCCTTGCTCCGTGATGTCTTTTGAAGGCTGCCGCAACCTGAACTGAACTTGCTATCCGCCCACCTGCCATTTGGACGTTCTTTTCAGCGCATGCCTTCGGGCATCCGTCAATGGTAATGCAGTATTGCCTCTTGATCGCCGCAACCGCTTCATCATCCCTTCTGACCAGCAGGCCCAGGCACAACGTATCCGTCCGACCAGGAGCGAGTTCATCGGTTACCTGATACGTGGCCTCGCGGCTGATCAAACCGTGCACCTTGCCGATACCGCTGCACGGTATCACTAGCACGGTTTTTTCTTTCGCATGGTTGGTCATCGATTTATCTCCGCAGCCGGTCGTCACCGGGATTCTTTACTTTCAACGAGCAGCTGCTTTATCTCGTCTGGGGATGGGACCCGGCCGGCGGCTCTCACCTTTCCATCGATGACAAGTCCCGGAGTCATCAGAATCTCAAATTTCAGAATCTCCTGGATGCCGGTTACTTTCTCGATCTCAGCATTCAATCCGAGTTCCCTGACGGCTTTTTCTGCGTTGGATGCCAGCGCTTTGCATCTGGGGCACCCGGTTCCCAGTACTTGAATCTTCACGCCTTTTCTCCCTTCAGCAAACGGTTTCGATCTCGGGTTCGAGGACAAGCTTCGACTTTATCGAGTTCGCGACGAGGCTGTATTTCACAGCGCTGTCCAAAGCTCTCTGCAGCCGCTTGAGAGTGCTTTCGCGACTTGCGGTGTCCGTGCGCACAACAATCCGTGGACGTAATGTGACTTGGGTGAATGTTTCGGTTCTATCGAGCTCTACCAGCTTTGTCCCTTCCGCCCTGCATTCGTAGTTCACCAACTCCAACTTGAACCGCTCGGCAGACCAGATGAACATCATCATGACGCATGTATTGACTGCTGCTACGAATGCATCTTCCGGCGTGAGCACGCCAGCGTGCCCATGCGCATCCGGCGGCGCTGAGAAATCCATCTCCGGACCGTTGCCCATCCGGATATGGCCCCGGTGTTTGCCTTTCCATTCAACCGTCGTTGTGTAAATTGCGGTTTGTGCCATTGCGCACCTTATCCGGAGAGTGCCTAAAGCTTAAGCTCGGCATCAGCCTGTTGCTGCGCGATCCGCGCGTATGCATCAGCATCCAGGAGCTTGCCTATTTCCTGCTCCAGTCCTTCGACTTCCAGGACCACCATCCAGCCGCTGCCGTAAGGATCCTGATTGATCAACTCGGGGGAATCCTCGAGAGCCGAATTGGTCTCAACAATTCTTCCCTTCAGAGGGGAAGGAAGACTGATATTTACTTTTACGGTTTCGATACTCGCGATTTCATCACCGGCATCCACCAGGGATCCCATATCCGGCAGGTTGGCGAAGGCTATATCCCCATTTCTTTGCTGAGCGAAATCGGACAATCCAACCCGGGCAAGGCCTTCTTCCAGCCTAATCCACAGGCCAGAATCGCTGTATCGCAAGCCGACAGGAAATGTGAATATGAATTTATCAACAGTCACTTTGATGATGTCATTGGGATTATTTCCCATAGTCCATGCCCCGAGAGTCGTTCAATCTGCCACCTTCTGTTTCACCATTGGGTATCCCTTCTCGTCCCACAAAACCAGACCGCCTTCCAGCACCTTGACGTTCTCATTGCTATAACCCAATTGCCTCAACTCCAGAGCCATCTTGGCGCTGTCGGTCCCTTCTTCGCAAAGACAGTAGATCACGATCAGCTTGTCGGTCGGCAACGCCATCAGCATCATCTGCCTGGGGGTGGGATCGGCCATTGCATCATATGGGATGTTTATGGCCGAAGGTATGTGCCACATTTCATATCCGTCAGCCGACTGCGTATCTACTATGACAACTTCCGCTTTTTTCCTGATCAGCTGTGCCAACTCCCTGGCAGGAATTCGTGGCACTTCCGGATGTGCCTGCTTAATTTTGCTTTGAGGCTTCTCAGCAGTACCGGCCCGGTTGCCCTGAGATAAGCCAGGAAGGCTGTAACCGATCAGGACTAAAAGAACCAAGGCCGGCAGAATGCGTTTCTTCACTTTGTCACTCCGGTATCTCTTGTTTGAAAACTGGATATCCTTTTCATCCCACTTGATAAGACCGTCTTCCAAGACTTTGACCCTGTCCCGGCGATAGCCATTAGTCGCAACTACAAGGCCATCTCGGAACTGTCGCCTCCTTCTTCGCACAGGCGATACAATGATCGCGGTCTCCTTATGGACATCGGATCATGCCCTGTGCCCACAAACATCCTCCGCATGCCGGCGCGGGACTGCCGATGCAGTCTTCCTGGTTTGACTCGAACAACTCACATCCGCCGCAAAGAACACACGGCGAAAAATTGAATTCCTGAACACGATTGCGGAAGGTGAGATAAAGCCCGGCTTGCTCCAGATTTCCTCCAGACTTTGAGCCTGCACATTTCCCACCATGTAGCGTTTCAAAGATCTCTCATAGTCGTGAAAATAAACCTTGTGATCGTGCAGAAGTGCAAGGCAGGGGCTTACGTCTCCATCCCAGCGGATTGCAAGCGACCCCTTCTCGATGAACGGACACCTGTTGTTTTGTTTTTCAAAACTGGCCCCCGAGATTGTCAGCGAATGATCCCCGCACAGAGCCGCGAAGACCGCTTCACGGGTCGTCGGGCTTATATCCATTTTGGGCAAATCGAGGGAACGCAACAAAGGCGTCGATGTATAAATCGTGTCCGTTATGGCACGCGAATATAGAATCTCGTCCTTCAGCTCGGGTGTGTAAGGAAGGATGTTCGTGACCAGAAAATGAAGCGAACCCAATTGGTTTGCCAGGCTCAAAACAGCCGGGAGATCAGCGATATTACGCTTCATCGCGACAAACACGATACCAAGCTGTGGCTGCAAGAGCAGGTCCAGCCCAGTCGTGTAGCGCGTTTTATAGCGGGGATGGCGATACTCCCTCAGGTTGGCCAGCACTTGGGGCAGCGCCGCTCCCAGCCGGACATCCTTATAGCTCTCCGGCGGCGCACCGTCTAAAGACACCCACAGCTTGTCCAGGCCGGCATCGATCAAACGCTTGGATAAATCCTTGCTGAGCAGGGTCCCGTTTGTAATCAGCTCCACGAAAGAACCGATGGATTTCAGTTCCTTCACCATGTCGACGAGGTGAGGATGGGACAATGGCTCTCCGAGTCCGCCCAAAAAGACGCTCGGTGGACCCGGTAGTAGCTTCAGGTCTTCAACGATTCGGGAAAACACGGTCGAACTCATTTCTCCCAACGGCTCGTACCAGCTGTTGCGTATGCAGGTAATGCAGTCCAGATTGCAGCGATTCGTGGGTTCGATGTACACCCTGGCCAGCTGAGTTACCGGGCGGCGCAGGTGCAATCCGTTCGCATTCTCTTCTATCCGAACCGTGGTTCCCGGCTTCAACCCATACTTTTCAGCGATAGCCGCAAGCAACCGAAGCTGGCCCGATTCATCCACGTCTGCGTTGAATGGCTTGGTCATTCTCGAGTCTTCTCTAGAAACCGGTAAAACCCAAAATACTTTGGAGCAGGAGATACAGGCCTGCCGCAATGAATATAAAGGCGGTTGCCTTGCGCACCCACTTTTCCAGCTGCGTCAGT
>JAAYAM010000092.1 GCA_012719355.1 Acidobacteriota bacterium | reverse complement strand
ACGCGTCCAACCGGGTCACAGCGCGCCACCACATGATCTACCGCATCGACTCGCCCGACGCGGTGGAAGGATGGGGCAAGGTCGAGATGGAGTGGTCGCAGTGGTATCAGAAGCGCCCTGTGATCCAAGCCCGGGTGGTAACGCCCGACGGGATAGAGCACATGCTCGATCCGAAGACTCTCTCAGACGCACCGGCGCCCGACCGGCGGCCCGAGCTTTACGACGACCAGCGCGTCTACTCGGGTCCCCTGCCTGCCGTAAGGGTCGGCGCCGTGGTCGAAGAGGACATCACGTTGGAAGACACCGAACCGTTTTTCTCCCGCGGTGTGGTGCGCCGTTTATGGTTCGGCCGCATGGTGCCCGTCGGGAAGCGGCGCGTGACGGTGGAGGTTCCCGCTTCGCTTCCGCTGAAATACTCGGTCCGCTCGCTCCCGCAGGTTTCGATTTCAAAGGAAGAGCGAAACGGCAGAATCCGCCTGGTCTTCGAACAGAATTCGTTGCCGGCGATCGAGAGGTTCGAATCGAACCTTCCCCCGGATGTGCCGCCTATCCCCTACGTCGTCATCTCAACTGCGCCTTCGTGGCAGGCGATTGCAGAGGAATACAGCCGCATCGTGGAAAACCAGATCGCCTCGGCGGCTCTCGAGGCGATCGCTGAAAAACACAAGGGCGCCGACCACCGGGAGACGATACGCAATCTCCTGATCTACCTGCACGACGAAGTGCGCTATACGGGGCTCGAGTTCGGCGATGCGAGCATCGTGCCGCGGTCCCCGGAGGAGACGCTCAGGAGGAAGTACGGAGACTGCAAGGACAAGGCTGCCGTGCTGATTGCGCTGCTGCGGGCAAGCGGCATTCCGGCGCACCTGGCGCTTCTTTCCACCGGTCCCGGCCTCGACATCGACGCTGACCATCCGGGAATGGGGCTGTTCGACCACGCTATCGTGTATGTTCCGGGAACTCCCGATTTGTGGATCGACGCCACAGACCAGTTCCGGACCGCCGGACTCCCGTACATGGACCAGGGACGCATGGCGCTCGTGGCAAGTCCCGATACGAGCGGTCTGCGCAGAACTCCGGAGGCGGCACCCGAGGACAACCTGCTCATCGAACATCGTCTGTTCGAACTCCCGGGATACGGCCCTGCGAAAATCACCGAGATCTCCGAACCGCGTGGGTCGGCCGAAGCGCGTTATCGCGCACTTTTCGGCGGCGGCGAGTCGAAAGTACTCTTCGAACACCTGCAGGAATACGTCGAGGCGGAGTACCTTGCCGAAGCCCTGTCAGGACTGGAGCGGGAGAAGGGATCGGATCTGGAGACTCCATTCCGCATGACGCTCGTGGTTGACAGGGGTGCCCGCGGCACGGTGGATCTGGAATCGGCCGTGGCGGTGATCCGGTTCGGCAGCTTCTTCTCGGGCTTTCCGGGCATTCTGCAGAGGGAGCCGGACGATGAAGATGCGAACCAGCGGACGCAGGACATTGTATTCGAGCCCTTCGTAACGGAGTGGCGCTACCGCTTCGTCACGCCCGTTGGCTTCAGGGTGCATGGCCTCCCTCAAAAGCGCACGGTCGATATCGGGCCGGCGCAGATGACACAGAGTTTTGGGGTCGACGAGGACGGCGCCGTCACCGCGCTGATCCGCCTGAATTCGGTAAAGGGACGGTACACGGCGGTTGAAGGGCGGGCGGTGCGTGAGGCGATTCAGCGGATTCAAACGGCCGATCCCCTGATTGTCAGGTATGAACATGCGGGGGCGGCTGAGTTCGCCGCGGGAAACGTGCGGGGCGCACTCAAGAGCTACCGGGAACTGTCGGCGGCGCATCCATCGGAGGCGCTGCATTGCGTGCGGCTTTCACTTGCGCTCCTGAAGGCCGGGCTGGGTGAGCAGGCCCGGGAGGAAGCGCGCAGGGCGGTCGAGCTGGAACCGCAGTCCGCGCTGGCACACAGCAATCTGGGGTGGGTGCTGCAGCACGATCTGCTCGGGCGTCGTTTCAAGAAAGGTTTCGACCTTGAGCAGGCCGTCGCGGAATACCGGAAGGCAAGCGAGCTCGATCCGAAGGACACAGACATCCTCGCGGATCTCGGGATCCTGCTCGAGCACGATGCATCGGGTCGTCGTTACTCGTCGAAGGCGCAGCTTCGTGAGGCGATCGAGGTATACCGCAGAATAGAAGAGGTCGACCCTGACGACGCGCCGCGCTGGAAGGACAATATTCTTGTCGACATGATCTATTCCGGGCAGCTGAAGGAGGCGGCCGCCATGCTCGCCGACCTGCCGCAGACGCAGAAGCGGCTCGCCATGAGGCTGGCAATCATTGCGGCGACGGAGGGACCTGAAACCGCGGTGAAGCGCAGCACGGAAATTGCGCGCGACAGCGGGCACCGAGCCCCTGCGTTGAAGATTGCGGCGACGATCCTCCGCGACCTGCGCATGTATGCCGCGTCGGCGGAATTGGTGACGGTGGGACTCGAAGGAGAAGCGAATGCGGCCCAGATACTGGCGCAGGTGCAGATGCTGCGAAATACTCGGCCTTACCAGGAACGGATAAAGAGCGACGATCCGCGCAGCGCGGTCCAGAGACTCTTCCAATGGCTTATTGATCCGGATTCCTTCGACGCGGATCCACTGGAGGAATTTGTGTATCTCATCGCCACCGTTCCGGCGCATGCAAAGCGGCGGATGCTGGTCAGGCAGGGGGGAGCACTGCGCACGCAGTTCGAGCTTCTTGATAGGCCGCGCGAGATTGTGGCCGATACGGTCATCTCGAATATGCAGATGGCGGTCGAAGGAGATGACAAACGCGGCTACCGGATACGCGTCCAGCCGGCCGGCGCACAGCCGCGGACGGCGTTCGTGGCATTGCTGAATGGAAGGTACCGGCTGCTCGGCCTCGGGCAGGACCTCACCGGAGTAGGGGTCGAGGCGCTACGGTCCCTCGAGTCGGGGCACACCGCAGCGGCGAGGCAATGGCTCGACTGGGCGCGGGAGGAAATGGACAGGCCGGGCGGCGATGATCCGTTCGCATGGCCAGTGTTCCCCAAGTTGTGGACACGCGGCGATCCGGAAGACCGGAGCAAAATGAGGCTGGCCGCACTGTCGCTTTTCGCCGATTCGGATCTGATCGGGCCTTACTTCGGGGAACTGAAGGAAGCGGCGGAGCGGGCTTCCGGCGAAGAGAAGACGTTGATCCGGGTGATGTTTCTCGACGCCTGCCGCGCACTCGACCGGTGGGCTGATCTGAAACAGATCGCCTGGCAGGCACTCCAGGAGCGGCCGACGTCGGATTTCGCATTCAAAGCCGTCACCGATTCAGCCGCCAGGACAGGCGATTGGGAGATGTGGGAAAAAGCGGTTGAGCTGCGGCTCGAGAAGCTGCCGGACGATCAGGTGGCGCTCTCTTCCAAAGCGAACATGTTTGACTACCAGGGAAAGCCGTCGGAAGGACGGGCGATCCTGAAGAAGCTGATCGATTCGGGCCGTGCCACCGCCATGGATATGAACGCATACGGATGGAATGCGCTCTTTATCGGGAAAGTGGAGGACGCCGACATCGAGATCGTTCAGCGTGCCAGCGACATTACTCGGAATGCCAACTACGCGATTATCCATACGCTCGCGTGCCTGTATGCGGAGGTGGGGAAGACGAAGGAAGCATATGAGCTGCTGCTGTACGCAATTGCCGCGGGCGGCCTTGATGAACCTGATTCACCCGACTGGTACGCGCTCGGGCGGCTCGCCGAGCAGTATGGAGAGCGGGAAGCCGCGCTCACCGCCTACGGACGCGTTGTGGAGCGGGAGGAAGAGAAGAGGCTCGCGACATCGACGTGGAACCTGGCGCAGCGACGGATGCGGGCGCTTGCAGGGGTGAGGTGAATATTATTTCGTGCCTTCCTGGTAGACCTCGATGGGTTTGCGGTCCTTCCACATGCCGAGCAGGACGGTCAGGATCGCCAGTACGAGTTCGTCGAGAACGGGGATCAGATCGGGGACGAGGATGTCGAGAATGGTGAGGATTGCCAGGATCATGAAGAGCGTCGGGAATTTGAGGTTTAGTTTATTGACAAGCCTCATAACGAGGGAGACGCGTGCCGGTTGAAACATTGTAGTTACTCCTTTGCCTAAAAGAGGATAGTAGAAGAAACCGGAAACAGACGCAACCCCGCCGGCTATGATCAGTCCAGGACGATCAACTGCTTCTCTTGAACCGCACGTAGAGGTACAACACCAGGACCAGGATGCAGGGACCTCCGAGTACGAACCAGATCGGATCGGAGAACCCGGCAATCAGGGCGAGAACCCCCAGGACGAGAACCACCCCCACCATCCACGGCGGATGGACAAACAACGGCGGCGCCTGCGGTTCCCGGGGCCTTACTCCGCTCGGCGAATCCGGCTCTTTACCTTGTTCCATGATTCCGTGATCAGGAAACTCTCGTCCATATCGTCCACCATACGTTCGAATTTCGCGATCGGGATCGAGAAGGTCATCGAAGACGCATCGACGGCTGGACGGGCTGAAACGTCGAACATTCCAAGTACGGCACGCGGGTGTCCGGACTCGGCTTCAAGCATAGGATATTGGATAATCGTGGCGCAGCCGGCGCCCATGGGACAGAAAACCGCCTGATTGGTCGGCTCATCGAAATTAGCGAGAGTGAAAAGGCCGGAGACGACGTCGGGCCGCGCGAAGAAAATGACGACCTGCGGCTGGTCCTGTTCCTGAAGCATATCCCAGCGCTTGAAGACTACGAACTTGTGCGGTGCGGTGAATTCCGGCACATGCTTAAGAAGTTCCTTTACGAGCTCGGGCGTCTTCTTGTATCTCTCCCCTTCCAGTTTCCCCGGTATGCCGCAGGAGAGGAAGTATTCGAAATTGGGCATCAGAGCCGTGGAGAATCCGAGATAGCGCTTTCCGCCGAAGCACGTAACCGATTTGGTATCGAAGCTCAGGCTGCGACCCTGCCGGACGGAGTAGATGTCGCCAATGACGCAGTGGCTGTCTGCAGTTCTGAAAAGCTCAACCTCGCCCGGATCATCCGTGTAGTAGAAGGCAAGGGGCAGCTCCGCTCCGGGAAAGTATTTCGTCCATCGATCAAGAAATTGCTGTTTCAGTCCTGGTCTCATGTATGGGCCCTCCGTTT
>JAAYAM010000006.1 GCA_012719355.1 Acidobacteriota bacterium | reverse complement strand
GGAAGCACCGCGAGCGTCTGGTTCCTGACGGACTTCATGGCCGGCAGGGGCGTTTCGATTGACGCATGGAGATGATCGTCGTTCAGCGTAACCCGGGGTTGCGGCGCAACCCCGGAGCTGTTGTCCGTGCAGAAGCCTCACACCGTCGAAGCCGTCACCGGGGCCTTCGCTTCTGCCGCAAGGGCCCTGGCTCCCAGTTCCGGAAGGAATAATGCCGGAATCAGGATCAGGCCGTAACAGACTGCCGCGAGTCCGAACAGTAGTGTGGCATTGAGCCCCGCAAGCGGAGTAATAATAAAGGTGGGGACTACGATGCCGCCGAACACCTGCAGCGTGGTGATGATTCCTCCCGCGCTTCCCGCATACACCGGACCGATTTCGCGCACGAGCATCGGCAGTGAAAGGAGCAGCGGCAGGATCGCGCTCATCAGGAAGCCCGCAGCCATCAGTGCAATGACGATGGCCGGCCCGACCGGCAGCTGCCACGACCAGATCGCCGATGCTGCTCCCAGCAGGCTGACAAAGATCAGGTACGGCTTCATATATCCGATGCGACTGCAGACAACAGGCCCGAGAAACGACCCGAAAACCCCTCCGAGCGTAGCCAGAGAGCCGTAGAATCCAGCCTGCACGGGACTGATGCCCCTGAAATCCTGAAGCACGTTCGGCAGAAACGAAGTGAATGTCATCATGGCGCCCATGACAAGAAACGCGCAGATCCCCGCGAGCCAGATGGCTCGGCTCCGGGCGGCTTCCCGCAGGTAGCGGGTGATCGGCAGCACGGGCAGGTCGGGCGCTCCCTCCGGCTTGTTCCTGGCCAGGAGGAGCCAGACGATCAGGATCACAAAGCAGGCAGCGCCTGAAAAAATGAACGCGCTCTTTTCAGAGGGAAAGAGTGCTGTTGTCGCTGTTCCCACGAACCCGGCCAGCATGGGGCTGGTCATGAACAACCCCATTACGGTACCCATCTGCTGCTGGGGAAACCATGCGCCGAAGAGCTTCGCCAGATTGGTTACCAGCAGTCCTGAAGCGATGCCTGCCAGTACGGTCAGAAAGAAGAACGGCCAAAACGAGGTTGCCGCGTATCGGAAGGTGCAGCCGATAACGCTCAGGATAAGACCGACTGTAACCACATTCTTTACGCCGTACCGGTCGGCGAGCGTCCCGCTGATAAGACAGATGAACAGCGAGCCCGTCAGCGGCCCACCCATCAATGCCGCAAATTCAGATGCGGAAATGTCAAGCGCGGGCATCAGCTTGTATGCCAGGGGCGGCAGCTGGAACTGGGCATAACTGCCGATGAATCCTGCCAGCATCGAAACAGCAACTATTACCCACCTGTAGGGGGAAAGGACCTGCGTCTCGGCATCTTTCATACGTGTTGCTCCTTATACATCCAGAGAGTGCGTGCGAACATTAATCGAACCGGAATTGATTCCGGCGGCATGGTCCCTTTTATCCGCGGGTTCGCCCTCTTTTACAAGTAAAAAAGCGCAGCCGCCAACATTCTGTGCACAAAGAAGCTACGCACACGCGTTTCTCCTGACGCTATGCATCGCATGCAGGGTTCGGCAGCATCGTCGAAAACTTTAGCGGAAATGAAAAAGTTATTTTGATTTCCAGTCCTGAACGTGATATCAAAGCACCATAAGAACGATCGACTGTTTCACGCATTTAACTCAATAGGAATTTGGCGGCGCATAGGTGCTTAAGGTATCGGTCTGCGATGCAGCAGCCCGGCGCCATCCCTCGCAGGTCCCGCCGCGTTGGTTCTAGGTGTCGAGTTTTGTCCACAATCAAGTTCGAGGAGGAAGATCAATGAATCAATTCCGCTGTAAGAAAAAGCCGTCCCGATTGCCGCTGCTGTTGCTGGGTTTCATCATTCTACTCACGACTTCAAGCCTGACTTTTGCTCAAGGCTACCGATACAAGTCCGCTGATTCCTGGGCATTCGGCGTTATGGGAGATACCCAATGGACGCCCGGATTGCCAGGAGCCCCGGAGGATCCCCAGGGAGTCAACCCGAATTTCGTAAGCGCCGGGATTGCCCTGAAACTGAATGATCAGTTTATCAGCCACGGTGTTCGTTTCGTGTTCCAGCTGGGCGATCTATCAAACTGGTCGGGGGATGCCGCCATGTACTCGCGCGCAGCGGCAGCCGAGCCTCTTTACGATGCCGGGATTGGCTTCTTCCCTATCAGGGGCAACCATGAGACCTACGGAAGTTACTTTGGCCTGGATAGTGATTTCACATTCAATGTCGGAGCCTATCGAGACGCGTTTCCCCAAACCCAGGGGCTTTCAAACAAGTTTGGAGCTACCAATTTTACCAGCCCCGACATCGATCTCTTGAAAGGATTGAGCTACTCGTTCGATTATGGCGCCCCAAAGAACAATGCCAGGTTCGTTCTCATCGATACCGAGGCGACACACTACGTGCTGGATGTTCACGAAGACTACGGCCCGGGCTATTTCTACAATGACGGCTCGTATTGGTGGACGGTTTATTATGTGGAGACGGACAAAGTTTACAAGGGGCAGATGGGTTACGCAAACACCGATTATCCGTTTGAGGCCGGGGATTATTTCCGGATAAGATCAGCCGGACAGCTACAGAAGATGACAGATGACGATCAGCTCACGGAGCCTTTGGGCCCGTCGGTTAAGGCTGCCGGCCACTATCCCGGCGTTCAGCAGGATTGGATCAGTGAGCAGCTGGATCTCGGAGACGGAGAGCGTCCAACGCACGCATTCGTTCTGACCCACAGAGGCCCGATGAATCAAAACCACGTCGATTCGATGTTCGGCGATACTCCTGATTCGGATCCTTCCGATCAGAATGTGTTCTTCAAAACACTACAGGACAACGGAGTAAGGTATGTGCTTGCCGCGCACGATCACCTGCATAGTCGATCGCTGGTTGCCAGTCCCGACGGCGATTCAGTCATTGAGCAGCTGATCTCCACAGGCGCAAGTACAAAGTTCTATTCGCCCGGACCATTGAACAGTTTTGGAGGTGCAAAAGAACGCGAACTCCCGATCTCACAGGAAGTCCGCAACATCGGGTATTACATCTACACTGTGGATGGCCCGAGGGTGATGGTGGATTATTACTCGGACGCGATGGGCGAATTCCAGGATGACGAGGATTTCCCGCGTGGAGAGGCTTCAATTCCAGCACCTCTTTACACTCCTGAGTTCCATTTTGTGAAGAAGGAAAGCTGGGGGTACAGCCTCAACGGAAAGCAGTTCGTGTTCCCGCAGGGAGCATCGTACGCCGGAGGGACCTACTCCATCGGTGATGAGGTGAAAAAGATTCCCGGCGTGAAAGACCAGTTCGACCGGACACGCGCGGAGATTCTGTATGGAGTCAACGCCAGTACGACCACAGACTACAGTCCCCTGGAGGAAGAGAATGGAGTAGTCGTCAGTGCTCCTCGCCCGCTCACCAAAGTCGTCAATACCGGCTGGACCAAGAAGAACGTCAACAGGAAGTTCATGAGCGACATGCTCAGTCTCTGGGGTATGGCGGAACTGGGATCGGAAAAGACCGATACCTATGTGCTCTCGATGTCGTATGAGTTGAAGGACATCAGACATCTCGGCAAAGGCTTCGCGATTGCCGCTTTGAACTCAAAGGGCAAATGGGTCAATGCGGTGGATCTGAACTTTGGCGGAAAGAAGAACTTTGTCATCGGTCCGTACAAGAAGAATTACAAACTTGGAACGTTTGGCTTCGATCCGTGCAAGAAGACTGCATGGGCGGTGCTTAACTACAATGCGGACTTTGCCGTGGCGAGTGACGTGGAACTGGCATCCGGGAAACTGAATGGAGTGGCCGTCCTGTTACAGACCTTGTCGTCGCTGCTGATACGTTAGTCTGATTTCGATGAAGAAAGCCCCGGCAGACAGCATCACGTCTCCGGGACTTTCTTTTCGACTCCACGACAGCCGACTTGACCGGCAACAGTCGTCTGTCCCTTGCTTCTTCAGGCCCCCAGCCGGTCTTTGCGTTGCAGGACGTCGGCAACTTTCTTCAATTCCATTTCTTCCAGCGTCTTTCTTGTGGGCCAGCCGGTCTCGGTACTGAAGCCCTCTAAGGCATAGAACTTCGTTTTCCAGTCTTCGAATCTGGCCCGATCCAGTTTTCGTCCGGCGCCGTCTGCGTAAGACCACTTTCGGGTCTTTGCGTCATACATCGGCAGCAGCCCTCCCGCGGCTCCCTGCGTGTAGATGTATTCGGGAAACACTTCCATGTTGCGGTGCCTTCCCTGAATTGTCCAGATTGCACGGTCCAGGGTGAAGATCTTGCGCCCGATCTCCATGCCGTCGGCGAAAGTGATGTTCCTGCCGGTGACGGCATTGAAGAACCGCGGTTCGGCTTCAGGCGTCGGCCCTTTGTAGTCGGCGGTATTGTTCGTGAAACACATGGGCCATCTCCAGCCGCAAAAACCGTTCGAGCCGATCCAGAACTTTTCGTAGTGTTTGATCCATGCAACCTGCTTCGCTTTGTGTTCGGAGTAGATGCCGGTGGGACCGTCGCTGTAGTCAAGCATGAAGATGTCTCCCTGGTAGGGAATCATCGCGTCCGCGGTCATCCGGGCGGCCTGCTCAGCGTTCAGATACGGTTCCTTGCCGTCCATCTGAAATGCGACCGGAGTCCAGTGCAGAGGGTAGTTCGCGATATTGTGCAGCATCAGATCCCGCTCGCCCATGAGGGATCCGAATCCCCACTCGGCTTCAGTCCTGGGATCATAGTGGTCGGAAGTGCCCCAATAAGCCAGGTTCAGTCTGCCGCTCGCAAGATCCTCGTCATACGTGCCCCATTTTCTCGCAGCCCTGGCAAGCCCTTCCGTCAGATCCGCGCCGATTCCCTGACGTGTGGAGATCTGACGCATGAACATATCGAGAAATCCCATCGTGCCGTATTTGTCCATCGGCAGGTCGCACTCGAGCTTCTTTCCTTTGCCCAGAAGGCCTCGCTTGTAGAGACCCTCAATGTAGCCCTGCATCATCATGAAATGCCAGTGGCCTAGGCCGTATTTATGCATCAGATCGTTCCCCTGACGGGTAAGCTTCAGACTCGCTCCCTCAAGCCTGACGGCGGCGGCGCCGGCGCATACCGATTCATTACTGTCAGCGCTTGCCAGCCGCTGACGGCACGCCCTGGGACAGGAAGCACACGCTGCCGCGCGCGCCGGGACAAGCGGAAGCGCATCCGCTGAAAAATACGGGTTGTTCGTAACGTTTGCGCCGGCAGGAGCTCCGTTGATCCAGAAGTACATGCCGCCGACCATGTCCTTTCTCCGCGGATCGTCGACCTCCCACAGGAACTTTCGGAACCACAGCCGGGCCTCCATGAATGCTTTCGCATCTGCGATCGGAGCCGATCCTGTGCCGATGACGCTGATAGCCTTGAGATTCTTCGAGCCGAATACTCCGCCGAATCCGCCGAGGGCGGCTTGAGAGCCGGGGCCGTGGAGAAGCGCGCCCAGTCGGCTTCTGTTTTCTCCTGCCAGGCCGCAGCAGACGACCGCCGGTACCTGGGTGGTGTAGCCGTCCCCGATCTGCGCCCATTCGCCCTGCCGGAGATTCGGCATCACGCGCCGGGAGATTTCGTCCTGAGTGTCCCACGTGTCCATGCCCCAGATCCCGTGTGCATTCTCAATCGTGACCTTGTCGTTCACGATGTTGATCCAGACGGGACTCTCGGCCGCTCCTTCAACCACGATCCCGTCCCAGCCGGCATATTTCATCTGGGCGGTGAACCGTCCACCGAAGTTGCTGTGCCCGAACCATTCGACGGGATAGAGCATGGGGGCGAGTCCCTGCACTTCGCAGCGTCCCGAACCGGGCATGAAGGTGCCTGCGAAGGGATGAGCCATCATGATGATGAGGTTGCGTGGATCGAAGGCTTCGAAAGGGAGTTGTTCGGCGACAAGATCAAAGAAAATGGCCGAGCCCATCCCGTGGCCGCCGCCGTATTCTTCATACTTCTCAGTGGCAATACTGCCGATTGACCTGTTACTCAGGTTGATTCTGAGGATCTTTCCCGTGTATCCGCCTTTCATTGCGTCCCCCCAGATTGATCCGATAATGCAAGCGGGTTGTCGTGTTTCGTGTTGCCACGCATTGTATCTCAGTTGTGGCTTTTGTACGTTGCTTTTCTCGAGTCCTTGCGCAAGAATGCGGCTTTCTCCGGAAGGCCGAATCAAATGTCTATTCATGGATTCAATTTAGTTGACATCCTCATTCTTGTTGTCTACCTGGCCGGAGTCGTGGTCCTGGGTACGCTGCTTGGGAGAAAGCAGAAGGATGCACGTGACTACTTTTTGGCCGACAAATCCATCCCCTGGTGGGCTGTCTGCTTTTCTGTCGTGGCGACCGAGACGAGCGCGCTGACGTTCTTAAGCGTCCCCGCAGTGGCGTACACGACGGACATGTGGATGATTCAGCTGACAATCGGGTACCTGCTTGGTCGTGTCGTAATTGCCGCGGTGCTCCTGCCGGGGTATTTTCGCGGCGAACTGACCACCGCCTATGCACTCCTCGAAGGACGATTCGGTTTACGTACCCGCCGCTTTGCTTCAATTATTTTCATGGTGACGCGTGCGCTTGCCGACAGCGTGAGAGTGTTCGTCGCCGCAATACCGCTGAAGCTGCTCACCGGAATGCCGTACTGGCAGGCGATCATGGTGACCGGCATCGTCACCCTGATTTACACCTATTACGGCGGATTGCGCGCAGTCGTGTGGGTGGACGTGGTACAGCTGGTGATCTACGTCATCGGTGGTTTCGGCGCGCTTTTCGTGCTGATCCATGCCGTTCCGGCCGGATGGGCCGGCATAGTTGATGCGGCACGGGAAGCGGACAAGCTCCGGATTTTCCATCTGCAAGGCGGGTTCGCCGATACGTCCTGGCTTTGGACCGGATTGATCGGCGGTGCTTTCCTCTCTATGGCATCTCACGGTGTGGATCACCTGATCGTCCAGCGGCTGCTTGCGGCCCCTTCGCTGCACCAGGCGCGCAAGGCGATCCTCTGGAGCGGCGCCCTGATTATAGGTCAGTTCGCCCTCTTCCTCTGTGTGGGCCTTGGTCTGTTTGCCTTCTACCAGGGACAGGAGTTCAGGACTACTGACGAGGTCTTCCCTCTGTTCATCATCAGTGAAGCCTTTCCGCACGGACTCACGGGACTTGTAATCGCGGGCGTGCTTGCAGCAGCGATGTCCACCGTCGCCGGTTCGCTTAATTCGCTCGCGTCCGCAGCCACGCATGACATCTACGCGCCGCTGGCAAAAAGGGAAAACGATCCTGAGCACCTGATGAAGATAGGGAAGCTGTTCACGCTGTTCTGGGCGATAATTCTGGTCGGCGGCGCGATTCTCTTCCAACTCGTAGCTGAAGGCGCTCCAGTGGTTGTTATAGCACTGGAAGTGGCTTCTTTCACCTACGGCGGGCTCCTCGGCGGGTTCCTGCTCGGCGTGCTTTTCAAACGTCCCGATCAGCGCGATGCGATGACTGGAATCGCAACCACGATCGTACTCATGACGGCTCTTTGGGGAGTGCAGCAATTCGGATTGATCCCGCGCCTGGTGGCCAACATGTGGTTTGCGCTCATCGGCACGATCATAACCGTCGCGGTCGGCCTCGTGAGTGCGCGCCTGCGAAGATCCGGCAACGAGTGACGTTGAATGGCGTAAATTTTTCCCATGGATTTGTTCGGCCGTC
>JAAYAM010000005.1 GCA_012719355.1 Acidobacteriota bacterium | reverse complement strand
TTTTTCACCAAGCCGCAGTCTTCCAGGACCTGCACACCGAACCCCTTCTCTTTCATCGACCGGATCAGGGCATCCCCGCTCGCAGGCGAATAGCCAAGGCGAAAACGCTCGATCGTCTCTCGCGTCACCCCTCTTCGGTCGAGATAGGCAAGCGCCCCCCGGGCCTCACTGCTCTCGAGCAGCATTCGCTGGTACAGTTCAACTGCCGCCGCCATCGCTTTGCGCAACACGTCGGTCGTTGTCCCGTCCGCCACGGAACCGGGAACCGGAGCGGATCCCTTGGGCAAAGCCACCCCATAGCGGCCGGCAAGAAACTGCACCGCTTCGACAAAAGAGAGGTGCTCGATCTGCATCACAAACCGGAACACATCTCCACCTACCCCGCACCCGAAACAGGTGAAAATCTGCTTTTCTTCGCTTACATTGAAGGAAGGAGTCTTTTCATTGTGGAAGGGACAGCGCGCAACATGATTCCTGCCACGTTTCCTGAGCGCAACGTACTCCGATACCAGAGACACTATGTTGACAGCATTGCGCACTTCGTCCAAAACGCCGTCAGAATAGAAGGGCATAGGAATCGCCGCCGAATGCTAAATTAATAGACTACCAAAGCTTGCTACTCAATACCAAAAAATCCAGTGAACAGACCCGAAAGCGCAGAAAATCCAGCAGTGAGCGGCGGCAAACACAGCATCAGTCAGACAAATTTCTTTTTATCTATGCACTTTTCGGTCTGATTCCTTACTGGAACACTAGAATCAGGATCCCGTTCTTCGCCGGTTTATCAGGCCGGCTACGTAGCCGGCGCCGAACCCGTTATCTATATTCACAACCACCACATTGGATGCGCAGCTGTTGAGCATCGCGAGCAACGAGGAGAGCCCCCCGAAAGAGCTGCCGTATCCAATGCTGGTTGGGACTGCGATGACCGGGATGCTCAGAAGCCCCCCGACCACACTTGCAAGGGCTCCCTCCATTCCCGCCACGACAATCGCAACGCTGGCTTTTGTCAGCGATTCCCTTATGCTCAACAGACGGTGAATCCCGGCCACCCCGACGTCGAAGGTGGTCTCAACCTTGTTGCCCATAAGGCGAGCCGTGATGGCGGCTTCCTCGGCCACCGGGATATCCGATGTGCCGGCACAGACTACATAAACCGTTCCGTCGCCGTAGATTTTCTTATCGTTGACAATCGTGATCGCGCGAGCAGCTTCATGAAACCTGGCCTTAGCGGTTACGCTACGGACACTGTCGAACGTCCCGGCGTCGGAACGGGTCACCAGGATGTTCCCTTTCTGCCTGAGCAGGCTTTTGACTATTGCAGCCACCTGCTTAGGGGTTTTCCCGGGTGAAAATATAACCTCCGGGAACCCCTGGCGCAAGGTCCTGTGATGATCGACACGCGCAAAGCCGAGATCTTCAAACGGAAGATGTTTCAGCCTCTCCAGCCCCTCGGTCGGGGTAAGACTCCCTTTCTGCACTTTTTCGAGCAGATCCAGTATCTGTTGTCGATTCATATGGCCCGCACAAATCAGGCACGGATCAAGGGCGGGCCCGCCCCTGATCCGTGCCACGATCTCGTCTAGTAATTGCGTCTCTGGTGTCCGCCCCGTTCTCCTCCGCGGGATCTCGGCCTCTCGCGGTCGCGGTGTCCGCCGCCTCTGCGATCCGAATGCTCGTGGCGCTGCGGCCTGGCGGATGGTTCCAGCGGAGGCAGTCCGGCCTGCTCGCGAAGGACGGCCTTCCGGCTCAGCCGGATTTTGTTCGGCGGTTCGATGCTGATCACCTTTACGGGAATCTGATCTCCCAGTTTCAGCTCCGTGTTGATATCCTGCACCCGGAAATCAGCGACTTCCGATATATGCAGCAATCCTTCGGTGCCGGGGAAAATCTCGACGAAGGCGCCGAAATCGACGAGCCTCGTAACAGTCCCGAGATAGGTCTTGCCCACCTCGGCTTCCATGACGAGATCCTCAATCATCCGGATGGCCCGCTGTGCCGAATCGGTGTCGGTCGAAGCGATATTGACTCTGCCGTCATCCTCTATATCTATCTTGACGCCCGTCTGTTCGATGATCCCCCGGATGACCTTACCGCCCGTTCCGATAACGCCGCCGATCTTGTCCTTTGGGATCTGGATCGTGATGATGCGAGGAGCGTACGGTGAGATTTCCTGGCGTGACGTCTCAAGGCATTCCGCCATCCGTTTCAGGATGAAGAGCCTTCCCTCCTTCGCCTGCGCGAGGGCCTCAGCCATGATCTTCTTGTCGATCCCGCCGATCTTGATGTCCATCTGAAGACCGGTAATACCTTTTTCGGTCCCGGCGACCTTGAAATCCATGTCACCGTAGTGATCTTCGGCTCCGGCTATATCGGTAAGGATCGCGTACTTGTCTCCTTCTCTTACAAGTCCCATCGCGACTCCCGCAACCGGCGCCTTAATCGGTACGCCCGCATCCATGAGCGCCAGGACCCCGCCGCATACGGTTGCCATCGAGGAAGACCCGTTACTCTCCATGATGTCGGAAACGACCCGTACGGTGTAAGGGAATGCTTCCTCAGAAGGCATGATCGGGAGAATGGATCTCTCGGCAAGCGCTCCGTGGCCCACTTCGCGACGGCCAGGGCCTCTCAGCGGCTTGACTTCACCTACGCTGAAGGGCGGGAAGTTGTAGTGAAGCATGAAGCGCTTGAACGACTCCCCTTCGAGTGTGTCCATGCGCTGCTCATCATCGGCGGTTCCGAGAGTTGCGGTTACCAGCGCCTGGGTCTCGCCCCGGGTGAAAAGCGCCGAACCGTGGGTCCGGGGAAGCAGTCCGACCTCGGCCGAGATTTCTCTGATCTCGTTAAACATGCGCCCATCCGGACGCATGCGCTGCTCGAGCATCTCCTGCCGGAATACCTTCTCCATCAAGTAGTGGTAAATCTTGCCGGCCTGGGCCCGACGCTCTTCCTCTTCCTCGGGAACTGAATCGATGATCTCCTGTTCGACCTTGTCAAGCGCTTCGGCGCTTGCCTGTTTCCCTTTCACGTGGAGTGCGTCGGAGATACGCGAAGCAAATTCCTTTTCAATCCGTTCCATTTCTGCCTGATCGAACTCAGGCTTGGTGAATTCGCGCTTCACCGGCTGTATCTGCCGATAAAGCTCCTTCTGCAGCTCGATGAGCTTGCGGATGACTTCGTGGCCGAACTCGAGCGCCTCGACCATCATTTCTTCCGATACTTCGTTGGCGCCGGCTTCGACCATGACGATCGCGTCTTCCGTTCCGGCTATGGTCAGGTTCAGGCTGCTGTCTTTGCACTTGCTGGTCGGAGGGTTGATCACGAACTGGTTGTCCATGTATCCGACCCTGACCGCGGCGATGGGGTTGTAGAAGGGTATCGGCGAACAGTAGATTGCTGCCGACGCTCCCGTGATGCCCATGATATCGGGATCGTTTTCCTTGTCGGCTGACAGCACAAGAGCGATCACCTGCGTTTCACAGTTGAATCCCTCGGGAAACAGAGGCCGTAGAGGACGGTCGATCAGACGCGACGTCAGAATCTCCTTTTCCGTGGGCCTTCCTTCGCGTTTGAAGAAGCCTCCCGGGATTTTCCCGGCAGCATACGTGTTTTCCCGGTAGTCTACCGTGAGGGGGAAAAAGTCCTGTCCTTCTCTGGCTTCCCTGGCGGCACACGCCGACACAAGCACGACGGTATCGCCATGGCTGACATACGCAGCTCCGTCTGCCTGCTTGGCTACTTTCCCCATCTCGATTGCAAACTCCAGCCCGCCTATGTCGGCAGACACTCGATGAACCATTATTTCCTCCAATGTGAGATTACGCGGGTGAAAGGCTGGAATTATGAACTAGGAATTATGATTATGAGTTCTGAGTTAAGGGTTATCCCGTTCAGAATAGCCTTTAACTCATAACTCATAATCCATAATCCGCCCGTCCTCCCGGGTATCGGTGATGTTATCTGCAACTGCTCCCGGTCATATCAGAACTCATAACTATTATGGCAGGAAACGAACTGGTTTTTAGACCTGATTAGGCGCCGCGCACCGGGCGCGGCGGCCGCAAATCTGAGGAAGCAGGTAGTTGCCTATTTTCTGATGCCGAGTTTGTCGATAATCGAACGGTATCTCGCGACGTCCCTATCCTTCAGATAGTCAAGCAGACGACGACGTCTTCCCACCATCCTCAGAAGGCCTCTACGTGAGTGGTGATCCTTTGCGTGAGTCTTGAAGTGCTCCGTCAAATAGGAGATTTTCTCGCTCAAGATTGCAATCTGCACTTCCGGAGATCCGGTATCGGTATCGTGAGTTCTGTACGTTTGCACAAGTTCCGATTTTCGTTCAACTGTAAGTGACAATTCATCCTCCGCACAAGTCTGGAATAGGTAAAGCGTAAAATTACCATATGGTTGGTCGCTCTGCAATGAAACAGTCGGGAGTTTGCTCTTCCGTCCCCCCTCCCATCGGCCGGGTTATCCCCAGCGAAGTTTTTCGCGGAGCAGGTTGAAGAATGTGTTTCCAAACGGGAGTACGAGTTTCAGTGTCGAGTCCGCCCTGCGGATTCTGACACAATCCTGCGGTTGAATCGGGGTACCGACCTGCCCGTCTACGGTCAGCATTACGTCTGCTCCACGACGCAGGCAGATGACGACGGCATCCCGGTCGGGAATTACCACGGGACGGTTCGTGAGCGTGTGGGGACAGATCGGGGCTATGATGAATGCCTCCAGGGTCGGATAAAGTATCGGGCCGCCGGCTGCAAGAGAATATGCCGTAGATCCGGTCGGGGTGGAGACTATGAGTCCATCCGCCCTGGTAAAGAGTACCGGTTGAGAGTTGACACTGACTTCCAGCTCGATGATGCGAGCCAGAGCGCCCTTGTTAATCACTGCGTCGTTCAGAGCGAGGTGTCGTGCCAGGACGTTGTCTCCCCTGACCACCTCGACATCCAGCAGAACGCGCTCTTCCGTCTGGTACGCCCCCGACCGCAGAACATCGAATGCCGCATACATCTCTTCCAGTTTCACTTCAGTGAGGAAGCCGAGAGAGCCGAGATTAATCCCCATTATGGGAATCCCGGTTCCCCCTATCAGGCGCGCACCGTACAGGAGCGTCCCGTCTCCGCCGAATACCACCACGACGTCCACCTGCCGCACCATTGCAGCCGATTGCTCGATGTCCGCGGTCTCGGGTGAAAGCATGGCAGGATCGGGAAAGACCTGGAACTGACGCGACTTGAGCCAGGGGATCACCTGTTTGACGAGGCTCTGGGCGCGCGAATCCTGCTTCTTGACGATGATGCCGATTTTCTCGAGTGGAGGCTTCATGACAACGATAGTAGACCACCTGAAGGCTGGAGATACAACAAAAACTCCTGGTTCCCGCCGGCTCCGGCCAGCGGCGAGGGTATGGAACCGATCACTGAATAGCCGGCACGGCGTGCAAATTCCTCGACCCCTTCCAGAGCCCTTGCCCTTTTATCAGGTTCCCGCACAATGCCGCCCTTCCCCACTTCACCCTTTCCTACTTCAAACTGGGGTTTGACAAGAACGATAACATCAATGGAAAGCGCCGAAACAGGCAGCGCCTGACGCAGCGGGGCGAGAACTTTCGTGACTGATATGAAGGAAAGGTCCATCGAAATGAGCGAGAGGGCCGCGGGGAGATCGTCCGGGCCGATATTTCTGACGTTGAACTCATCGCGCACCGTTACCCTAGGATCTGCGCGCAACTTCCATGCAAGCTGCCCTTTCCCGACATCGAAGGCAATGACCCTCGCCGCCCCGTTCTGAAGCAGGCAATCGGTAAATCCCCCTGTGGATGCGCCAAGATCGGCACAGACCCGGCCTGCAACCCTGATGCTGAAATGATCGAGGGCGGCCTGCAGTTTGGCGCCCGCCCGGCTGACAAAAGGAAGCTGCCGCAGGATTCGGATTTCCAGATCAGGATCCACCAGTTGGCCGGGTTTCTCTACCTTCTGCTCTCCGACCATGACCTGTCCCGCAAGAAGAAGGGCCTGCGCCTTGTGGCGGCTTTCGGCAAAACCCCGCTCAACCAGCAGCTGATCGATTCTCCTTCTCATTGATCAGGTGGTCCGGCTGACTACGAATCGGGCAAGACCGCGAAGCACATCAGCTTCTTTCCCCAGACCTTCCAGGTCGGCCAGTGCCCCTTCGAGCAGCTCCTGCGCCTTTTTTCGTGAAGCCTCCAGCCCATAAAGAGCCGGGTATGTCGCCTTCTTGACCTTCTCGTCCTTACCGGCTGTCTTGCCGAGCACTTCGCTGCTCGATGTGACGTCGAGAATGTCGTCAACAACCTGAAACGCCAACCCGATCTTCTCTCCGAAAGCCGTCAGGACCTTCATCTCAGTTTCACGTGCCCCTGCCGCCAGCGCGCCGCACCGTACGCTGGCCCTGAGAAGCGCCCCGGTTTTACACTGGTGAATGTATTCGAGGATGTCGGCGTCAATCGGTTTTCCTTCCGATTCGAGATCAACGACCTGTCCGCCGATCATCCCCCCGACAGTGCCGGTTGCCCTGGCAATTTCACAGATTACCGCCACCCTGACCGAATCCGGTACCCCGGGCAGCGAGGAGAGAATCTGGTAGCAGAGAGTCATGAGCGCGTCTCCGGCCAGAATTGCTATCGCTTCGCCAAAGGCCTTGTGGCAGGTCGGGACGCCGCGGCGCAGATCGTCGTTATCGAGCGCAGGAAGGTCGTCGTGGATGAGCGAATACGTATGCATCATCTCGATTCCCGCGCCAAGCTGGAGAAGCACTTCGCGGTCTCCCGAGAGGCTGCTTCCGGAAGCCAGCACCAGGATCGGCCGGATCCGTTTGCCTCCTGCAAAAATCGAATGCCGCATCGCGCGGTGGATGGTCGACGGCGTTTCTGAATCAATCGGAAGCAGTCGTTCAAGGCACGCATCCACCGCCCTTCTCGCTTCCGAGAGATACTCGATCATGTCAATGCTAGTTGAGAGGCAGGTCTTCATTCCCTTGTGCTTGTTCCGTAAAGGCGGCTTCCTTCAGGGCGCCGTCCGCTGATTTGATGAGAACCTCCACCTTCCGCTCCGCTTCCTCGAGTTTCGAGCTGCAGAAGCGGCTGATCCTTATTCCCTCCTCGAAAAGCTCGAGGGCGCGTTCAAGCGTCAGATCGCCGGCTTCAAGCTGGCCGACAATCCCTTCAAGCGATTTCAGAGCAGACTCGAAATCTTTCATTTTCAGTTCTTCCATGGCACCCTCTGTCTGAAAAAAATCCCGTTCATTTTGTCTCCTCGACCCGGCAGCTCAGTTCACCTGCCGCAAGAGAGACATGCACCCTGTCGCCGGGGGAAACGTCGGCAGAATTCCTGATAATGGCCCCCGCATCATCGCGACAGAGAGCAAATCCTCGTTTGAGTATGGCCAGTGGACTCAAAGCATCGATTTTACCGGCGGCCAGTCCCAATCGCGCCCGTTCCCGCTGAACCCGCACCCTGATCGCGGCAATCATCGCCCGCCGGCTGCGCGCGAGAATGTCGCTCTTGTGGTGAATCATGCGGCCCAGGTCATAGGTAACGAGGCGCGTGGCCAGCATGCGCTCCCGGTGACGAAGCGAATTCGTAAATCGCTGCACCGCCTGCACCATGCGCATCGAGTTTTCGTCAAAGCGCTGCTGCAGGTCGCGGATCCTGTTGGGCGCAAGCATGAATGCCCTGTTGTTCGAAAGCCTCTCAAGGCTCAGGCGACGCCTTTCGATAGTCCTCCGGATCGACTGGCACATCCGTCCCTTGAGCGAATTGACGGCTGCACACAGGTCTTCGCGCGCGCCCGAAACCATCTCGGCCGCAGCAGACGGGGTAGGAGCCCTCAGATCCGCCACAAAATCAGAAATCGTGTAATCCACTTCGTGCCCCACAGCAGAGATCAACGGAAGTTCGGAGCTGAAAATCGCCCGGGCGACAATTTCTTCGTTGAAAGCCCATAGATCCTCAATCGACCCGCCGCCGCGTCCTATAATGATGACATCGATATCCGGACGGGTATTAAGGTAGCGAATTCCCGCGGCGATCTGTTCAGCGGCACCCGGTCCCTGAACCCGGACCGGATAGATCAATACGTCAAGAGCCGCGTTGCGGCGCTTAAGGATCCTGAGAATGTCCTGGATTGCAGCACCCGTCGGCGAGGTCACGATTCCGACCTTGCCAGGCAGAAGCGGCAGGGAGACTTTATGCATTTCGTCGAAGAGCCCCTCCTTCCGCAGCGTCTCTTTCAGCTGCTCGAAGGCGAGTTGAAGCGAGCCCAGCCCTACCGGTTCCATGTACTCCACAATAGCCTGGTAGTCACCGCGAGGTTCGTACACACTCAATCGGCCGCGGACGATAACCTCCATCCCGTCCTCCGGGCGGAACTTCAGATACATGTTGTTGTTCCTGAAGCAGGCAGCCTTCAACTGCGCGCGCTCATCCTTGAGGGAAAAATACATGTGTCCCGAGGAATGACGTTTGAAATTGGATATCTCCCCCTGAATCCAGACAATACCCATCCGGTCGAGCGACTTCTTGATTTCCGAGGTAATGTCGAAGACGGAGTAAATTTTTCGTTGCGCGAACAGTTCCACACGTCATGTTTATCATGAACGGGGGGAGGGAGACAATTGAAGATGCGGAAGGACGAATCATTTCAAGCCGCAGGGCCCCATTCAAGGCTGTCAGGAGCCCGGCGGCTTCGGCACTACTCTTCCTTCATCAGGCCCGGCCAGAACATTTCCATCTGGCCCGGAGAGCCGAAAGGAGTCGGAGACGGCCCAAAACAGATGAAGTCGGGGAGGGGACCGCTAAACACTGCGAAGGCGCTCTCGGTACTCGAAATTGCGTTGGCGGCTCCAAACCATGCAACATCGTTGTTCTCATATCGCCCGGTACCCCGGGCTTCGGCAAAGGTGATCCGGGAGATCTCGTTACCCCCGGCTCGTCCCTGACCCCATCGCACCACTTTTGCCGATTTGGGGACGGCAAAACGCCAGTACTGTATCCGCTCCCCTCGGGACCGCACTTCGATTGCAGTCGTAGAAGGATCCCCGTCATAGCGATTGTGGACTTTCCAGATGAAACGGGTTTCCCGGCGCTTCCCGGGTTTCAAATCGCTCTTCATAATGCGAGACAACTGGTTCCTCCAGTCAGAGGCTCCCAGCGATACGCAGGGCAGCACCCGCAGGACCGGAGGGACCTGCAGCGGCGAAATTCCATGCATCAGACCTGCAAGGGGGAACGACGGACCGAGCTGCGCTCGGGTCTGATCTATCGCCTGGGTCAGTACCTCAGTGTAGGCTCTTCGAGTGAAACACTGGTGAGTGAGTATGTAGAGCCATCCGTCAAACCCGATACTGACCAGCCGCTGCACAATTTTCCGGCCGAGCTGCTGCGCATCGGCCGGCAGTTGAAAAGAATCATAGGTCGCGTGAATGTCAGCCGCTTTCAACTGCGGCACAAGATAGGTAAAGTCGTTTTCCTCATTGGAAACCCATGGATAACTTATCCACAGGCGCATACCCCCGGAATTCTGATCACCGCCCACGTTGTCTCTCCCAATCAAGAATGTCAAATCCTGGGGAGAATTCTAATAGAGGTCCGGTTTCCTTCAGTGACGCATGTCACCTGTAGTTCACATACATCGATGGAGAACGAATGCTGTTTTTGAGCATCCGGGTTGCGGAAAATCAGCAGCGGGGCCGGGTATGGAACCTATTCATCGGAAAAGATCCCGTTCCTTTCCCCGCATTAAGATATTGTAAATAATAAGTTTGCTTCATCCCAGCGTCGGCTCCCCTCTTTCTGGCATATCAATTGCATCGATTGCCTGCGAAAGGACTGGAACTTATGAGCTGGAATCTGCCGAGATACCGTTACGCATGGCTGGAACAGGAAAAAGGAAAGTGGTACTTCCTGACCGATCTTTTTGCCGATCCGGAGGATTCGACCCGGAGCTGGCCCGACAGCCGCACGGCTCTTGAAGAGTTGGGCAACGAAGGCTGGACAGTGGTCTCGCCATATCCGGGCAGCACCTGGCCCGCTTCTCCCGATCATTCGCGCGGGTACGGCCTGATGCGGATCAGCGACGCAACACAGCCTTCTTCGCCCGCAAGTCACACGGAACCGCGGATTCCAAGCGTGAACTAGTCAGGACACCACTCTGCAAACACGCGGCTTTGAAGTGTGAATCCTACGGCAGGTTTCCGAACACAAACTGCTCTGAAGCCGGATTGCTCAGCCAGCCCTCCAGGGTCTGCCCGTCCCTGTCCTTTTCCGAAATCAGAAGGTCTCCCGAAACGATCCGATCGAACTCCTTTCTCAGTTGAGGATCGCAAAGCGACCAGTCGATATCCTGCGCCAGCGGGGAAATGCCGGCCTCGCAGCCCGGGCTGTACTCACCTGAACAGAAATACTCGATGTGCGACTCCCGGTCGAAGTAATTGCCGTGGGCAAAGCCGGGAGGCACCCAGATCCATTCCCCGTATTCCGCGTTGGCGTCTGCCGGCATCTCGTAAAGAATGATCCTGCCGAAATCCGGAGAACCTTTCCTGATGTCCAGCACCATATCGACCATCCGGCCCGAGAGAGTCCTGACGAGTTTGCCCATGTACGGATTCCACTGAAAATGGAGTCCGCGAACCGTACCGGGCCTTGACCAGCTCTCGTTGCACTGGAGAAATTCGATTTTGTTCATGAAACCCAGATCGGGATGGCTCAGAAGATCGCTTTTCCTGGCATGCTCGGAGAAATAACCGCGATGGTCGCGAAACCGCCCAAACCGTATCACTTTGACGTCCGAAAGCCCCAGGCTCTTTACCTCCAGGATTCTCACGCTCAACATCCTCCTGCATTGAAGACTCGGTGAACCGGCGGCATCATACCAGAACTTGTCCGCTCCTGAATGAGAAAACCCCTGCAAGCGTACGAACCGACAGAGGTTACATTTGATTACAATTGAGGACATTCTGGTGACAACAGGGGCGGTTGATTCCCTTACACTCTCCCGCGTGATTTTTCGGGGGGAATTATGGAGCTGTTCGGAACACCGACTTCGTCCTATCAGAAGTTTCTTGATACGAATAATATTTCTTATCTATACCAGATGGACGGCTTCGACCTGGCTATCGTCGTTGCCTATTTTACCGTTCTCGCGATTCTCAGCTTCTATGGCCTGCACCGCTACATTATGGTTTTTCTGTTTCACAGATACCGGAATCGGCCGATCGCTCCCAAATCACGGTTTGCGGAATCCGAATTGCCGCGTGTGACGGTCCAGATCCCTGCATATAACGAGATGTATGTAATTGAGCGGGTGATTGACGCGGTCTGCGCCCTTGATTATCCGCCGGATCTGCTCGATATCCAGGTGCTTGACGATTCCACGGACGAAACCCGTCGCATCGCCCGGGAAGCGGTGGCGCGGTGGCGCGAGCGCAGGCGCGATATCCACTACATTCACAGGGTAGACCGTTCCGGCTTCAAGGCGGGCGCACTCGAGAACGGGCTGCGCACGGCCAAGGGCGAGTTCGTCGCGGTTTTCGATGTCGATTTTGTCCCGGATCCCGATTTTCTGCGCAAGACCATTCACTACTTTACCGATCCGCAGGTTGGAATGGTGCAGGGACGGTGGGAGCATCTGAATCGCGATTACTCATTCCTCACCAAGACCCAGGCGATCTTCCTCGACGGCCACTTCATGCTCGAAAGTTTCACCAGGTTCCTGAGCGGCCGCTTCTTTAATTTCAACGGGACTGCGGGAATTCTCCGGAGAAAGACAATTGAAGACGCAGGCGGATGGGAACACGACACCCTTACAGAAGATCTGGATCTGAGTTACCGTGCGCAAATGAAGGGATGGAGATTCGTATTCCTGCCACACGTGTACGTGCCCGCAGAACTGCCCGTCGAAATAAACTCGTTCAAGTCGCAGCAATGCAGGTGGGCCAAGGGCGCCATGCAGACCTGCAAGAAGTCGCTGCTGCGTGTCCTCAGGGGCAGCTTTGATCCGGGCGAGAAGCTCGAGACCTGGTATCATCTCACGGGCAACATCACCTATCCTCTCATGGTGGTTCTCGCAATTCTGCTTTTCCCGGCTCTCATAGTCCGCTATAACCAGGGCTGGTTTGAGCTCCTGACGATCGATCTCCCTCTTTTCATTCTCTCGTTCAGCAGTGTCACGACTTTCTACATAACTTCCCAGAAGGCGCTCCACAAAGACTGGTGCAGGCGTATTTGTTACCTCCCGGGCTTGATGGCGGTGGGAATCGGGATGACCATTCCCGGTGCCAAGGCTGTCCTGGAAGGAGCGATAGGACTGAAATCGCCGTTTGTACGTACGCCGAAATTCTCCGTAGAAGGGAAGAAAAGCGAATGGATGAACAAGAAATACAAAGGTGATGTCGGAATTCTCACCGTAGTCGAGATAGCCTTTGCGCTCTATTTCCTTCTCGCGATACTCTATTCCCTGAGTCTCGGAATCTATGGAGTGATTCCCTTCCTGTTTCTCTTCCTGTTTGGCTATCTTTACACAGGACTATGGTCGGTGGCACAAAGCATGAAACGGTCGAATCTTTGGGTCTCGTTTGGGAAGCTCCAGTCTGTATTGCGTCCGTCACTGCGGATGACGGATATTGAGTAACGCGGATTCACGAATTTCTCTCGTCACCCTTCGTGTCGTTCGGGAACAGGAGCTCAAGCTTCGTTCCCGTCAGCGTTTCGTACTGCGACGGCGTGTCCACATCTTCGACAGTGCCGGGCTCATCGGAAGGAAATTCCAGCGTCTCCCGGTCGTGACGGAGCAGAATGCCCTTCGGACCTTGTTCCAGCGGCGCGTCCATGAATTCCCGGAAAAGAGACCGGTGAAAAATGGCGGGATGGCCGCGCTTCCCCTGGTACTTCGGAAGAACAATCAGTGCCTCGGTTCTCTCAAACGCAAGCATGAGCCCGCGTAAAAGGTCAACGGAAACCGCAGGCTGGTCGACGGGCCATATCATCGCGGCGTCAGCCTTATCGCCGATGCCGGACAGCCCGAGCTGTATCGAGGACAACTGTCCGCGGTCCGGGTCCGGATTGATGCAGACGCCTGCGGGAAAGCCTTGAATAACGGGCATGATCGCATCAGCCGATCGTCCGAGAACGATCACCTGACGAGCAAGTCCGACGGCCGCGGCCGTCTTCAATATGCGGGTCAGAAAAACATCCTCTCCGATGGGGAGCAGCGCCTTCGGATACCCCATTCGCCTGGAATCGCCGGCCGCGAGAACCACCGGCACAATACGAGAAGCTGAACGTCCTTCACTCTCTTCCTTTTTCATGCACCACGAACTATAGGTGAAACAAAACAAAAAGACCACGATAGCATCGCGGCATCATTAATTATCTCATTCCTCAACCGCAGCTTGTGAGTATAGAATCACGGGGTATGAACAGCGCCGCGATCCGCTTTATGCTCTTTGTTCTCATTTCACTGTGGTGCGCACAGGCGGCGATTCCCGCCAACGACGGTCTCAGAAGCCTGGGTGTCGACCTCGACAGGATATTCTCGGACCGGGCGATCGCCAGGGCCCAGGTGGGGGTGGTTGTTTATTCCCTCAATCGTTCGGAGGTGCTGTACCAGAAAAACGCCTCGAGGCTCTTCATTCCCGCTTCATGCAACAAGGTCATCACGTCGGCAGCAGCGCTGGCGCGGCTCGGGCCGGAGTACCGTTTCGAAACGCGCCTCGTGACCGATGGACCAGTTGAAGACGGCGAGCTGAAGAAGAATTTGATTGTTGTCGGATCGGGAGACCCGGCCAACTCCGCAAGGTTCTACGCCGGAGACAGTTTTGCCGTCTTCAAGAAGTGGGCGGCCGCCTTGAAGGAAATGGAGATACGCCGGATCTCGGGTGGCATTCTCGGTTACGATGGAGCATTTCCTCCGCCCAAACTGGGATCGGGATGGGAATGGGAAGATCTTGCGTATCCATATGCAGCTCCCGTTACCGCACTACAGTTTAATGACAACATGATAGAGTTGAGAATCACCCCGGGAGACCCCCAAGGCACTCCGGCATCAGTGAACACATTCCCGCTGGCCGGCTATCTCAAGGTTCACAACATGATTGTCACCGGGCCCCCCCGCTCCAGGACAGAGATCAGGCTGGAACCGCGACGGGGTGCAACGGAAGTCGTCGCCGCGAGGGGAACGATCCCGCTCAAGAATGCCGTGGTTTCGCAAAATGTCGCAGCGAGGCGCCCTGTCGCCTACTATCTCGCTGCACTCAAATGGGTGCTGGCACAAGAAGGAATTGATGTCGAGGACTGCGAGACTACGGAGGCGAAGTCATATCCGGCCACTTCTACTCAGCTGTTGCGCCACAAGTCTCCGCCGCTCTCGGAAATCCTGAAACCGCTGCTCAAGGACAGCCTGAACCTGTACGCAGAAACACTGACACGGACGCTTGGCCTGGTTGTCAAGGGGGAGGGGTCTTTCGCAAAGGGAAAGGAAGTGGTGGAGGAGACGCTCGACCAGATGGGAATCAAGAAGGAGGATTACCGTTATGCCGATGGTTCGGGTCTCTCGCGTCTGAATCTTCAGAGCCCCGAATCGCTCGTAAGGGTCTTGAGATTCATGTACCGTCACCGGAGCTACAGTCACTTTTACGACGCTCTCCCGGTCGCCGGTGTGGACGGGACTCTTGCCGGCCGCATGAAAGGGTCGAAGGCCGCGGGAAATGTCCGGGCAAAGACAGGCACGATCTCGGGAGTGTCGGCAATCTGCGGCTATGTTGCGAGCGCGGAACGCGAGATGCTGGCCTTTGCAATCATTCTCAACAACTACACAGGCAGCAGGGCCGCAGCGGAAACGGTGCAGGACAGGGCGATGGAACGTCTGGTCAATTTCTCGCGAAAATGACAGAATGAGACTGCTATGTTCCTGATAACTGCACTTCTCCTGTTGCTTCAGGCACCGGTCAGCGGACCGTCGGCTCCGGGGCTGCAGAAAAGCCCGTACTTTGCGTTCGTTGACCGCGAGTATATCTTCACGATCGAAGTCGTAAAACCGGGAGTGCCAATCCTCAATTTCGTTTCCATGGCCCAGGAAGATGCAAAGCTGCTGGCCAGGAACATACGCATCGGACTCGGAAACCGGAAGAGCACGGTCAGGCTCCTTACCGTTGAGACGGGTGATTTGAAGCACCCGATGAGCGTTGCTTCCCTTACGATACGTCCCAGGTCGTCGTTCGGGCTGAGGATTGAAGGCGAGTTCGACAACGCAAAGGAACTGTACGGAGTTGTGATCAGACTCAAGGACGAAGAGTTCACTCTCCAGCCGCTGTCGAGTTTCGATTTTGAGAATCTCGTCCTTAAAGTAAACCGGCTCAATCTTGGTTCTCCCGACTTCAGAGAGGACTGGCGCGTACTGAAGCTGGACTTTATGGGAAAGCGGTCCCCCGTCCGCCGGTAAGCGTCGCTGCAGGAAATTGCATCTTTCCGGAACGTTGACACCTGTTCTGTGCCGTGTCTATACTGCCCGCTTATGAATTTTAGAGATATGGTGTTTCACGGTACCACGATTCTCCTCGTCAAACGGGGAAACAGCGTCGTCATTGCCGGTGACGGGCAGGTTTCGTTCGGCGACACGGTCATCAAGCAGAACGCCAGGAAGATACGGCGGGTCTACAATGACCGCGTGCTGGTGGGTTTTGCCGGCGCCACCGCTGATGCTTTCGCGCTCTTTTCGAGACTCGAGGCCAAGCTGGAGCAGTTTCAGGGGAATTTGAACCGTGCTGCGGTGGAACTTGCGCAGGAATGGCGCACGGACCGCGCGTTGAGGCATTTGGAAGCGCTTCTGCTGGCCACCGACGGCAAGTCCACTTACCTGATCTCAGGCACGGGAGACGTGATAGAACCGGACGATGGTGTGCTGGCGGTCGGTTCCGGCGGAGTCTATGCACTTGCAGCAGCACGCGCGCTGCTGCGTCATACGAAGCTTCCGGCCGGAAAGATCGCGCGTGAAGCGTTGCAGATCGCCAGCGAGATATGCGTTTTCACCAACAGTGAAATCATCGTCGAGGAGATTTAGTCCCGCGATGCACTTCCCCTTTGATTTGTATTAGCGAGATCCGATGCAAGAGAGCCCTAAACGCCGCACTAAACAGACCCGCGGACTGGATGAGATGTCACCACGGGAAATCGTCGAAGAACTTGACCGATACGTCGTCGGGCAGCAGGCCGCCAAGAAGGCGGTGGCAATCGCCTTGCGCAATCGAATCCGGCGGCAGAAACTCGATGAGGAGATGGCCGAAGAGATAGCGCCCAAGAACATCATAATGATCGGGCCCACCGGCGTAGGAAAAACCGAAATCGCCAGAAGGCTGGCGCGGCTCGCCAATTCTCCTTTTATGAAGGTTGAGGCGACCAAGTTCACCGAGATCGGTTATGTCGGCAGGGACGTCGAGTCCATGGTACGAGACCTTGTTGAAATCGCGGTCGACATGGTACGGGAGGAGAAGATTTCCGAGGTCGAAGCGAAAGCCGAACGGAATTCTGAGGAACGCCTTCTCGACATACTGCTCTCCTCGCTTCAGAACATCCCGGGAGAAGGGAGCGGTTTGGCAAGCAGAGACCTCTCGAGGATCGAGGCTCTCCGGGAAAGGCTTCGGAGACAGCTCCGGGCCGGCAAGCTCGACAAGCGGATCGTGGAACTGGAAGTCCGCGACCACCCGGGGAGCCCCGTATCACTTCAGTTCATCGAAGGGTCGAGCCTGGAAGAACTCCAGTTCAACATGCGTGATCTTCTGTCCGGCCTTATAGAGGGAAAACCCAGGAAACGGCGCATGCCGGTCGACGAAGCGGCTGCCTACATCATGCAGGAGGAAGAGCAGAAACTCGTCGACATGGAACAGGTCGCCCGGCTCGCTCTGGACAGAGTGGAACAAAGCGGCATCATCTTTCTCGACGAAATAGACAAGATTGCCAGCCGGGAATCAGGCCATGCGCCCGATGTCAGCCGGGAAGGGGTGCAGCGAGACATTCTGCCAATCGTTGAAGGAACCACCGTCAACACTCGGTACGGCATGGTCAGGACTGATCACATCCTCTTCATTGCAGCGGGCGCGTTCCACGTATCGAAGCCCACGGATCTCATTCCCGAACTGCAGGGGAGATTCCCGATTCGCGTCGAAATGAACGCTCTCACTGAAGAAGATTTCGTGCGCATCCTGCGGGAACCCAAGAATGCCCTGCTCAAACAGTATACTGCCCTGCTCGAGACCGAGGGCCTCAGGCTGAAGTTCACGGAGGACGCCATCCGCGAAATCTCCAGACTGGCGTGCATGGTCAACGAAAGCAGCGAAAATATCGGAGCCCGCCGCCTCCATACCATTGTTGAAGCCCTGCTGGAAGACATTTCTTTCGAGGGCAAGCAGCGCAAGCCGCGCGACGTCCGGATTACAGCAAGCTATGTGCGTCAGAAGCTGGGCGGAATCGTTCAAAACAAAGACCTGAGCCGGTACATTCTCTGATGGCAACTCGATTATGTATGCATGCCGGGATCGTGGTTCTTCTCTTTGCCATAGTCTTTGAGACCGGATGCGCCAAGATCGCCGATCCGCAACCTCCCGACATCCGGATTCCGAAACCGGCATCTGATCTGTCCGTGCAACAGCTGTCGGACTATGTGATTCTGAGCGTTTCCAAACCGATCCAGAACACGGACGG